>PLQW01000129.1 GCA_003160215.1 Acidobacteriaceae bacterium | reverse complement strand
CTTCCTTCTCCCGCTTGTAGTCAATGTAAGTGTTCAGCATCTCCTCGGTGAAAACATCGCCTTTGAGCAGGAACTGATAGTCCCGCGCGAGCGCGTCCAGCGCGTTTTCCAGGGATCCCGGCATGGATGGAACCTTCGCCAGTTCCTCTGGACCCAGATCGTAGATGTCCTTGTCGAGCGGCTGACCCGGATCGATCTTATTCTCGATGCCATCGAGTCCTGCCATCAGCATCGCCGCGAACGCGAGATACGGATTGCAACTCGGATCAGGGGGACGGAACTCCACGCGCTTGGCCTTGGGCGAAGCCGAATACATCGGAATGCGACACGCAGCCGAACGATTGCGACGGGAATACGCCAGGTTCACCGGAGCTTCAAAGCCCGGCACCAGACGTTTGTAGGAGTTCGTGGTTGGAGCGATGATGGCCGACAAAGCCGGCCCGTGCTTGATCAATCCGCCGATATACCACAACGCCATCTGCGACAAGCCCGCATAGCCGTCGCCGGCGAAGAGCGGCTTCCCTTCCTTCCACAGCGACTGGTGGGTGTGCATTCCACTGCCGTTGTCCTGGAAGAGCGGCTTCGGCATGAAAGTCACCGTCTTGCCGTATTGGTTGGCGACGTTCCTGGCAATGTACTTGTAGAGCATCATTCCGTCCGCCGACTTGATCAGCGAATCGAACTTCAGATCGATTTCGGTCTGTCCGCCGGTGGCAACTTCATGATGATGACACTCGACCACCAGCCCGCAGCTCTGCATGGTCAGGGCCATTTCGGTGCGCAGATCCTGGTAGTGGTCGGTCGGAGGCACCGGGAAGTAACCTTCCTTGTAGCGCGGACGATAGCCGAGGTTGTTCTCCACGCGTCCCGAGTTCCAGCGGCCTTCTTCGGCATCGACGAAGTAATAGCCCTCGTGCTCGTTCTGATCGAAGCGCACGTTGTCGAAGATGAAGAACTCAGCCTCGGCGCCGAAGTAAGCGGTGTCGGCCAGGCCGGTGGAGGCCAGGTACATCTCGGCCTTCTTGGCGATGTAGCGCGGATCGCGGTCGTAGCGCTGCTTGGTGACGGGATCGATGACGTCGCACACCATCACCATGGTTGGGACCTCGGTGAAGGGATCGAGGATGTACTTGCTGGCATCGGGAATGAGCAGCATGTCGCTCTCGTGGATGGCCGCCCAGCCACGGATCGACGATCCGTCCATGCCGAAGCCTTCTTCGAACGACGACTCGCTCAATTGAGCGATAGGATAAGAGACGTGATGCCACAGTCCGGGGAGATCGGTGAAGCGCAGGTCGAGAATCTGGACGTTGTGCTCCTTGACAAATTCCAGGACTGCTTTCGGACCAGGCTTGGTATCAGCCATTCTGTTTCTCCTTATTGCCTCGCGCGCACTGCGGCGGTCGCGAGGACAGCGGTTGTATTGCGGTGAAGATTTTGCGGAACGTCCCTCCCGCGCTTGCGCCAGCTTGCCTGGCGGAGCGGTACGGCCTTCCGGAGTAGGAATTCGGAACTGCGAACTGCATTGGGTTAGGAAGTATTGTGGCTGCGGGCCCTTACCCTAAGCGCACAGAACAAGCATACGTGGCGCCCAAACCGCTGGCTAATACAATGTTTTTATGACCGGCATAAAACTGGCTTATCAGCCACAACTCGATGATTTTGCTGACGAAACTGCGGCCTGCGGAATAGAGTGGAGGGTTCAGCATGGATCAGGGGCAGAAGACGAGTGCCAACCTGGCGTCCCGCACGGTTCGACTAATTGCTAATTGCTGCTTTCTCATGGACTTCGATCAGCTCGAGACATTTCTGGAGGTCGCACGGCTCAGCAGCTTCTCGCGAGCGGCCGAGCGGCGCTTTCGCACCCAGCCGGCGATCTCGTCGCAGATTCGCGCGTTGGAAGAAGAAGTCGGAGCCAAGCTGCTCGACCGCAGCGGTGGGAAAGTGGCCGTCACCGGTCCGGGCAAAGTTTTCCAGAAGTACGCCGAAGATGTGCTGGAGCAGCGCCGCGTCATGCTGGTCACGCTGGCAGAGATGCATCGCGTGCCGCGCGGCGAGCTGGTCGTCTCCGCCAATGAGGGCACGTGCCTGCACATCCTGCCAGAAGTTTTCGCCGAGTTTAAGCGGCAATATCCGAGAGTCGCGGTCAGCGTCAAGCGGCTGGAGCACAACAAGATTCTGGAGGCAATCATCGAGAACTCGTGTGACTTCGGAGTCGTATCCATGCCGGTGCCGGACAAGCGCCTGACGGTAGTCCCTATCCATCGCGACGATCTGATTGTGATCGCGCCGCCTCATCATCCGCTGGCTGGACAGGCTCAGGCAACGGTTGCCGAGGTGGTGGAATACCCGCTGCTTCTGCCGAAGGCGGGCCGCACCCGCGACGCGCTGGAGGCACTCTTTTATGAGCGCCGGCTGAAACCGAGGATATCCATGGAACTCGACTCCAGCGAGTTGCTGAAGCGCTTTGTCGCAGCCGATGTCGGAATCGGGTTCATTCCCCGTTCCAACGTGGCGGAAGACCTGCAAGCCAACGCGCTGGCCGCGCTCACACTGGCGGACGCGAGCATTCAACGCGACCTGGCACTGGTCTTCCGCAAAGATAAGGCGCTCAGCCGCGCGGCGCTGGCATTCATTGAAATCGCGGTGAAGCTGAAGGCGGCGCCCGCCGCCGTGAGCACCGCTCCGTGACCCACTTTGGGATTTTTCTCGCTTTCTGTCCCTTTCACGCCGTTTTCACATAATCTAATCCTCAGCGTGTGTTATTTTCTAAAATTCGGGTCAATCTATCTTCCTCTCTGGAGGCAGTCATATTGGGCAAGAACATGGTTCCTCAGCGTATCTTCCTTACTAAAGGAGTGGGAAAACACAAGGAACGGCTGACCTCTTTTGAATTGGGGTTGCGTGACGCGGGCATCGCCGCGCAAAACCTGGTTCGGGTTTCCTCGATCTTTCCTCCTAACTGCAAACTAATTCCCCGGAAGGATGGATTGAGGTACCTTTCCCCGGGCGAAGTCGTTTTCGCGGTGGTGGCTGAGAATTCCACGCGTGAGCCGCACCGCCTGGTGGCTTCGAGCATTGGCCTGGCGATTCCGGCCGATCGCACGACCTATGGCTACCTAAGCGAGCACCATTCTTTTGGCGAGAAGGAAGACGTAGCTGGCGACTATGCCGAGGAACTCGCCGCCGAGATGCTGGCGACCACGCTGGACGTGGAGTTCGACGCCGACAAATCCTGGGACGAAAAGAAAGAAGTCTACCGGATGTCGAACAAGATCGTCCGCACCGCCAACATCACGCAAACGGCGGTGGGTGACAAGCGGGGCTTGTGGACCACGGTGATCGCAGCGGCGATATTGATCTTCGAGTGATTGTCAGGGAGGACACAGAGAGCACGGAGATCTGGGATGTCTCATCACAGAGGCATTGAAGACAAGGGCGCGATTGCACGCGCCCTTGTTGTTTACGAGGGAAAGGCTATTTCTTGGGTTCCAGGATGATTTCGCGTGCCAGGCGATCACCGATGATCTCTCGCCAACTGGCGCGTTCCTGGTAACCCGCGATCATCTTCTGGTCGTTGCTGCTTAAGGCCTGGTTGGCGACCGCCTCTGCCTTGTCCTGGTTGGCTTCCATGGTCGCTAGGTCCTTGAATTCAGTCATCAGCATCAGGTCGAAGTCGTTCGGACTGTGCGATTCCGTCTGGATGACCATATAGTTCAGAATGAGCCCAGCTTTCTTCAGTGCCTCGTGTTCGGTCTTCCAATCGGTGGCGAGGAAGTTCATGTAATTCAGACCCAAGCCGGGCTTGGCTTTCACGAAGGTGATGTCCCACACCGGACCATCGTGAAACGGCCGCGCGGGAGCAGTTTGAGCGAGCAATAGGTTAGGCAGCAACATTGCGGCAAATGCCAGCACCGCAGTGAGACGGATCATGTTCTTCATCAGTTGGCTCCTTATTGTCATTCGTTAGGTATCTGAAGTGCCAGCTCTGCAGCACCGCCTCTGCCGCCACTTCCGCGGCCTGGCAGTCTTTTCTTTCAGCGCAGACAGAACTCAACCTCGCAGCATGAAAGCCGGTAAATCGTGCAGCGGAGCCCTAACAGATTAAGAAAGCATCCAGCGAGGAGCCCAATTGGTAAGAATGCAGACACACTACTACCGAACGGCCTTAGTTACAAGCTCGGCGTGATGAAGCGTGGGGCTTCAGGACACAGTACCTGATCGCGCGCAGCTACTGCAAAACACCTAGCGCCGGTACACGTTGGGTTCGGGGCCCTTCTCCAGCGTCTCGCGGTTCCAGACGAGCCCTTCGCGGCTGTAGTTCGCCATCTCAAAATCCTGGGTCAACTCCAGCGCGTCGGTCGGGCAAGCGTCTTCGCAAAGTCCACAGAACATACAGCGGCTGAGGTCGTAGGTGAAGTCCGTCAGCTCCTTGCGCCGGGTGTGAGGATTGCGTTCGCTGTTCACCACGATGAGGTGCTCAGGACACGCCAAAGCGCAGAGGTCGCAGGAGATGCACAGGGTCTCGTTCGTTTCGGGATTATTATTGAGGCGAGGCGCGCCGCGGAAACGTTCCGCGACTTCAGGCCGCTGCAGCGGATACTGCTCGGTGATAAGTTCTTTCGGGTCCTGATTGCGGAAGGTGACTTTCAGTCCCTTGATCAAGTCCACGAACAGCAGCTTGCGTAAAACCGTGTTCATCCTCAGCCCTCGATGTGAGTGAAGTGTAGCACGCCAAACCTCTGTGTACGATCTTGTACTCAGCCTGACGCGACAGGTCCCAACCCGCTGGCATACAATCTCAACACTGATGCGTTTTTTGGCCGGGATGCTACTCGGGCTCGCGATGGCGGGCACGCTGGCTGGGCAGCAGACTGCTGCGCCCACGACGGCGGCTGCTCCGCAGGACGGCGCCGGATCAGCACCCCCCACGGCGCAATCGGCCCAGCCCAGCAGCTATCCGCTGCCGAATCAGCCACCTTTCGAGACCAATCCACCCACTCAAACGCCGGCATCGCAGCCGAGTGCGGCAAACCAGACTGCTCCAGCACAGCCTGGCACACCGCCTGGTCCGCCTGACGATCCCAAGGATGTCGCCCAAGCTAAGCGCCAGTTCAAAGCGGGCGTGAAGTTGAAGTCGTCCGGCAATCTGAATGCAGCCTTCGAGAAGTTTGCACTCGCCGCTGAACTCGCTCCTCACAACGTCGAGTACCTCACAGCCCGCGAGTTGACACGCCAGCAACTGGTGATGCAAGCCTTGAAGCACGGCAACCAGGCGATGCTCGACCACGACGAGATCGTCGCAATGGCCGACTTCCGGCGCGCTCTGGAGTTCGATTCCACCAACGAATACGCGCTCCAGCGGCTGCGCGACTCCATGCCGCTGGACGAAGAACCCCTGAGCCAGAACATGCGCGTGGTGGAGCGGTCCACTCCGATCGAAATGCAGCCCGCGGCGACGCACCATGACTTTCATTACCGGGGAGATGCCAAGGCGCTGCTCACCCAAGTGGCACAGGCCTACGGGATAACCGCTCAGTTTGATGACTCGGTGCAGCAGCAGCGGGTTCGATTCGACATCGAAGACGTGAACTTCGCCACCGCGATGGAGGTGGTGACACGCGTCACCAAAACATTCTGGGTGCCGTTATCGGCGAAGCAAATACTATTCGCGGCGGACACCATCGAGAACCGGCGCAACTACCAGCGCATGGCATTGCGCACGTTCTACCTGCCCGACCTGGCAACCGACCAGGAGCTGACGGAGATGACCAACTCACTCCGTGTGCTTCTCAACCTGCGTTACATCGGGGCAGACAAAGCACAATCCACCATCTCGGTGCGGGCCGAGGAGGCGGTAGTGGAAGCAGCGGGACAGTTGCTGGAAAGCCTGGCCGGCGGCCGCCCCGAAGTCCTGCTCGACATGCGGGTCTATGAGATCAGCTCGAGCTTCCTGAGGCAGCTCGGGACCACTCCACCGGCGCAGTTCAATCTATTCAATATCAGCCCAGCGCTCATCGCGGGCCTGGGACAAAACTCCCAGAACCTTATCAACCAGTTGATCGCTTCCGGCGGAATCAACCAGGCCAACTCAACGGCCATCCAGGCGTTGCTGGCGTCCCTCTCCAGTCAAGCTAGCTCCATTTTGTCGACACCGTTCGCCACCTTCGGCGGTGGTGCTACGCTGTTTGGGCTTAGCGGAGGCACCGGCACCACCGTAACCGTTAATCTGAACGAGTCGGATGTCCGGTCCCTGGAGCACGCTACCCTGCGTGCCTCGCAGAACAACGCTGCCGTGTTCAAGGTGGGTGAACGTTATCCCATCATAAATGCAACCTTCGCTCCCATTTACAACTCCTCGGCCATCTCGCAAGTCATCGGCAACCAAAGCTACATTGCACCCTTCCCATCCTTCAATTTTGAAGACCTGGGGCTGAACCTGAAGGCCACCCCCATCATTCACGCCGACCGGGACGTCACTTTGAAATTGGAGTTGAACATCCGCTCCCTGGGCGCGCAGACGGTCAACGGCATTCCCATCATCAACAACCGCGAGTACAGCGGCAGCATTACGCTGAAGAATGGCGAGTCCAGTGTGATGGCCGGGCTCATCTCCTCAGCCGACAGCCGCAGTATAAGTGGGCTGCCATTCTTGGCTAGAGTCCCGGGCATCACTTACGCGGCTTCAGAACACACCAAGAACAACATGGAAGACGACCTGCTGGTGGTCATCACGCCCCATATCCTCCGCCTGCCGGAAGCTAACTCGTTCGCGGTGCAGTTACCCAGCGGACACTGACGGAGTCCTAGGATTGGTGGATTCGGCCGCTGGAAAAAGCGACGTTCGGGTAGTGCGGNNCCTTCAGGCCCGCGTCCGAGCCCTTTATTTTGTCATCACGAATGTCACATGGGCAGGCGGCCCACCCATAGGAATGAAAATTGACCACGGAGGCACGGAGATCACCGAGAAAACTCGAGAGAAACTAAAACTCCGTGCCCTCCGTGTCTCCGTGGTGAATGATTTTCCACGGAGCAGGCGAACCGGGATCCCCAGCGAGCGCCGTTTTTGCGCTTGTTGGGGTAACGTTCAGCCCGCGAGGAATCTGCTTTCCAACACTATCAGCAACCGCTCCACCCAAGCTACAGCACTACTTTCCTGCATTGGCTATTGCGAAGTCGGCCATCGACTTCACCGTGTCGTAGGGAACATTGGAACTGAAGCCCAGTATCCTGCGTCCGTTGAGGAAGAACGTCGGCGTGCTCGTGAGATTAAGTTTTTCGCCCAGCGCCACTGAATCCGCCACCCGCTTCGCCGTCTCCGGCTTGGCGACGCAAGCCGCAATCGCATCGGGATCTGCGCCCGCATCCTTCACATAACCCCTCAGCAGCTGGTCAACGTTCTGCTCCTTTACTTCCGCCTGGTGGTCGTAAACCGAAGCGATGAACTTCCACACGGCGTCGTTATTCGCCTGCCCCAGGCATTCCACGTACTTGGCCCCGGTCAGCGCCCACTTATGAATCTGCTCCAGGGGAAAGTTCTGAAATACCAGCCGGGCCTTGGGCTCCTCTTGCATCAGCTTGGTAATGTTCGGCTGCGCGGCCTTGCACGCCGGACACTCCAGATCGCCGAACTCCACGATGGTTATGACTGCGTCCCTCGGTCCTTCCGAGGGGCCATTAACGCCCTTCAGCAGCTCGCGGTCCGCGGCAAACGGATCGGCGCCGAACGGCACCAGATCGCCGGTAAAGGCATGCTTCTGATCGGCGGTCACATAGATGCGCGTCGCCTGCTGGCCCTTCGGCGTGTTGAAGACAATCGTGGCTTCGGAAAGACCAGCCGCCTCCGACGGCTTAATTTCCACCACCTTCCAGGTGAGGTCCTGGTTCCAGCCGAACATGTGCTTGAGAAAGGCGTTGAATGTAGCTTCGCTGGGAAGCGGCCCCTGCGAGTTGGTGGCTGCGCCAGGAGCGGTCTTGGCGGGAGGCTTCAACGTGGTCGCGGGCGATTGCTGCGCGTTGGAGTAAAGGCTGGCAAAGGCCAGAGCGGCGGTCATTACTACGACAGAGCAACGGTTCATGGTTCCTTTCTCGTCTGACACAAAAGTGCAAAACTAAACGTGCGGGTAGGGTCACATCTCCGCCTTGGCGGCGATGGGATAGCGGCGTCCAAATCCGAATGCCTTCTCCGAAATCTTCAAGCCGGGAGCTGCTTGCTGGCGCTTGTATTCGCTCTTGTCAACCATGCGAACCACCTTTCGTACCAGCTCTGGATCGTAGCTGTGCTGCAGTGCAATTGCATCCGGGGACCGATTGTCTTCAATGTAGTCTTCCAGGATTGTATCGAGAACTTCGTATGCCGGTAGCGAATCGCTGTCCTTCTGGTCAGGCCGCAATTCCGCGGAAGGAGGTTTTTCTATGGTAGACACGGGAATCACGGGCGAGCGCGAATTCACGTACCGCGCCAGGCGGTAGATCAGCGTTTTGGGCACGTCGGAGATGACCGCCAGTCCTCCGCACATGTCTCCGTAGAGGGTACAGTAGCCCACCCCAATCTCCGATTTATTTCCGGTAGTCAGCAGCAGCGCGCCAAACTTGTTGGATACTGCCATCAGCAACGAGCCGCGAATACGCGCCTGAATATTTTCTTCGGTCACGTCCTGCACGCGGCCGGCGAACATAGGTTCAAGCGCCTTCAGATACGCGTCGAAGATGTCGCCAATCGGCACCAGTTCATAGGGAATGCCAAGGTGCTGAGCCAGAGCGGCAGAGTCAGCAATGCTGCCGGAGGAAGAATACGGCCCCGGCATGCCCACCCCGATGACGTTCTCGCGACCCAGTGCGTCCACGGCAATACATGCGGTAATCGCCGAATCGATACCTCCGCTCAGTCCCAGCACGGCCCGTTGGAAGCCGCACTTATGGACGTAATCGCGGGTACCCAACACCAGCGCGGAATAGGCACTCGACTCCACTCCTTCCTCGCACGGGTGGAGGTCACCGGCGAGCGACTCGCTGTCAAAGCAAACGAGGTCCTCTTCGAACGACTTCGCTTGCGCGATCACACGCCCGTCGGGCCCCAGCGCGAAGCTCGATCCGTCAAATACCAGGCTGTCATTTCCGCCAACCTGGTTTACCAGGGCAACGGGAATGCGGTAATGTCTGGCGATGGTGGCCAGCATGTCACGTCGCAGTTCGCGTTTGTGAAGATAAAACGGAGATGCCGAGATGTTCAGAAGAATTTGTCCACCGGTCCCGATCAAGTCTTCCACGGGATCGACCCCGTACAGCTGACGGTCCCAGAAATTCTTGTCGTTCCACGCGTCCTCGCAAACGGTGAGCGCGAGTTGCTTGCCGTCAAATGCAAGCAGTTGTTGGTGATCGGCGGGCGCGAAGTTGCGCATCTCGTCGAACACATCGTAGCTGGGCAGCAGGCGTTTCGATTGGATGGCGGCAATCTTTCCGTCACGCAGCAGCGCCGCGGAGTTCAACACGGACTTGCCGGTGGCGGAATTGGCGGGAGTGACCAGGCCGCAGATCACGGCAATGCCCTGCGTCTCCACCGCGATCGATTCCGCGGCTTGCCGGTTGCGCTCCACAAACCAGGAACGCTCCACCAAGTCGCGCGGCGGATATCCGCAAACGCTCAGCTCGGGAAAGAGAATGAGATCGGCGCCGGCGCTCCTGGCCCGTCGCGCGTACTCGATGATCTTTGCGGAATTGCCCGCGAAATCGCCGACGGTGGTATTGATCTGCCCGAGTGCAATCCTCACTTTAACAGTGTAAAGGGGCGTGTGTGGGGGTGCCAAATGGAGAGCACATTCATGTCACATTCATGAAGCGCCAGCCAGCGACTGCGGCGGCATGCCCGGGGTCGTATCGGGTCCGGTGGTGCCGGGGGCAGGATACGGCGTGTTGGGGTGCGTCTGGTTGTCCTGCGGATATTCCGGTTGCTCCCCCGGACGGCGCAAGGTGGGAGCGTTCGCCGGTCTTTCGGCCGGCTTCTTCT
This sequence comes from Acidobacteriaceae bacterium, assembly GCA_003160215.1. Lineage (GTDB taxonomy): Bacteria > Acidobacteriota > Terriglobia > Terriglobales > Acidobacteriaceae > Bog-257. The sequence continues at coordinate 59,867 of PLQW01000129.1, read as the reverse complement.
CGGCAACCTCCGTGTCCGCTGCCTTCAGGTCCACTTCCTTTTCGGTGCGAACAATCTTCTGTCCGTCCACGGTCATAATCTCTAATCGCGCAACCACCTGACCTTGGAAGCGCACGAAGTCCACCTCCTCCGGTGGATCGCCGTAGATCCATTCTTCGTAGTCCTGGCCCTTTTCGTCCTTATCGCGGATCTTCCTGGGCGGACGTCCCTTGGCGTAGATCACCATGTCGCGGTCCATGCCCACTAGGACCTTGTGGTTCTTGATTGCCTCCTGCACCTTAGGAGGCAAGGTCTTCTCATATGCCTCAGCCTGATTGAGTGCCTTGAAATCAAAAACCGGCGACAGCAAATCACGGACCTGATCGCCGGTCAGCTCGGGCACGTACTTATCGAACTCGAGCGTCACCTGCGAGCCTTTCGCCTCCAGGCTCTTTGGGGCTCCGCCCACCGTGCTCATTCCCCCTCCGGCGCCCACCTGAACGTGCTGATACCATTTCTCGTGCTTCTTCGGTCCCCCGTTGACCTGGAAGACGATTGAGTTTTCTTTGATGATCACGTTAGAAATGACGACCCGGTCGCCCGGCCGCGCCGCAGCTCCGTTTTCCGAGACCAATTGCACAATCCGCGAGTCGCTAGGAGTCACCACCCCATTCTTGATCTGCAAACCCTTTTCACCGATGGGAAACAAGCGCCGCGCAAAAACGCGCTCCGCCGTCAGATCGCGGATCACTAACATGCGAGTCTGCGGTGTCATTTTCTCCGACGGTAGCTTGGATGGCGCTTTGGTGTCATCGGCAAATGCGGACATCGCCAGTAGCAGAACTGCCGTAGCGAATAGGCTGAAACAATTGCGGCTCATGGAAACACCCAGATTGTTTCAGATTATATGCTCATCCCGGGTTGGGATACACACTAGGGTTGGATGCCCGAAAGGCTGTCGCGGTATTCCGTCTCCGGCGTCGGCGACGCCGGTTGCGCGAGTCGCGCCAGCGGTAGCCTCCAAACCACGACGACGCCGATAAGAATGACGATGACAGCCGTCGCGCTGGCCTCCAGTCCGTAGCTACCGCCAGTGACCCACTGCGGCCCGCTGGCCGTGGTCCGCACCACGACGTTGAAAAGCCGAATGCCGCTCACTGGCAGGCCAAAGAGGAATCCGAGCGCGAAATTCCAGCCGAAGTGAATGCCCCATGGCAACCACAAAGCTCGGGTCCGCAGGTAGGCAATGGAGAGCAGCACGCCAATCAGGATCGTATTGATCAGTCCCCAAGGGCTGGCGCCGGGATTAGCCAGATGCACCACCCCAAACATCACCGAGAAGACCGCGATCGCGCCGATTGCTCCGATACCCTGTTCCAGGTGTTGAAAGGGATAGCCGCGAAACATCAACTCTTCCGCCAGTGCCCCGAGCAGAAGAATGAGCAGTACGGCCCCTACCCTCGGCAAGGTGTGCAGGCTGAAGCGAAATCTGGTGCTGGCATGCCCCCAAATCGCGATCGGAACAATCGCCAAAACCGTCAGCACGAATCCGAGGACGCAGCCTGTTGTGAATTGCTTGAGCCAGCCTTTTGCGCGCGGCAATCCCAAGGCAGCGACACGATGATCCTCGATGTGGTCGGCGGCGGTCAGCAACCAGGCGAACACCGCGATCAGCAGCAACGCCAACAGAGGACGGAAGATCGCCTCGAAGAGCAAGACGCGATCGCCGGCGATCGCTCCGGCGGCGAAGCCCGCTACCAGAAACGCCAGCACCGAAAACAAAGCCGACACCACGAACGCCCACACCGGATGAAGGCGTCCCGTGGTTGTCGTGAACATAGCTAAACCTTCGCCGTCTTCAGCTCCGGCGCCGAGTGAAACGCCAATCCCTGGCGTGCTACGGAGAAATCAAGCGGTTGGCCGCCATTCTCGCGAATCGCGCCTTCAACTCGCTGGCGTGTACCTTTTTCGATGAACACGATCACGCAGCCGCCGCCTCCGGCGCCGCAAACTTTGGCGGCTCGCGCACCTTGTTGCATAGCCACGGCGATCAGCTTGTCGATCAGCGGAGTGGCGATGCCGGGAGCGTTGGTCCGCCGCAACTTCCACTCCTCACGTAGTAGGCGCTCCACGTCGGCCCATTGCGCTGCGCCAAGAGCACGATGCATGGCCTGGGCAATGCGCGAGATTTCCGCGAAGTTGTGTATGACGTGCTTGTCGCCGTCGATGTGCTGCTTGAATACCTCCCAGTTGTTGATGCCCGACTGCCGCGGCGCTCCGGTGTAGAAGAGAACGAATCGCTGATCGATCTCGTCGAGAGAAACCGGCACCGCCTCCCAGCGGATTCCGTCAGGCCCGAGATGCACTGCGCTCACACCGCCGTACATCGCCGGATAATAATCCTGGCAGCCGGTGGGTACGCGGATCAGTTGGGCTTCGACATTCTGCGCAATCACGCGAATCTGTTCGATATCGATCGTGCGCCCTACAAATCGCGCCAGGGCCGCAGTGGTGGCGATCATCAAGGCCGAAGAACCGGAGATGCCCGCGCCGGCGGGCGATTCCGAATGTGTTTCCAGCAGGAACCCAGCAGACGGTTTGAAAAAGCGGACGAGATGAGCAGCCAGCGGGTGCCGATAGGTGTTTGCCGCCAGCAGTTCTTCGAGGCCGGCAAAACGCTCGTGCCGCCCGGTGTCCTGCGATCGGAGAACGATCTCCCGTCCGCTCAGCGGAGTGATCTTGCAACTGGTCAGGATGGCGACAGCAATATTTACACTCACCGCGCCGGGATGGAAAAGATACAGCGGCCAGATGTCGATTGTCCCGCCGGCGAGATCGGCACGGCATGGCGCCGTGGTCACGATTTCGTCGCGGTTCACCGGCGACATGCGTTGCGGAGCGGTTGGCATGATCACTTTCCGATCGCGGACAGAAGCGTGTACTGAGGCAGTTTAGAAATTACTCTATCCCTTCGAGCACTAGTAGAGGGGCGCTTTATTTGGATTATCCCGCAGACAGTTCTCTGCCTACAGCAAGCACCTCGCTCACCACCTGCTCGATGTCCTCCGGCGTGGTGCGATGATTGACGATGCAGGCCCGCAACGCGAAACTGCCATGAATCGTCGCGTTGGACAAGAATACCTTTCCTCGGCGAACCACGCGCTGCAATATTTCCTGGTTCAGCGCGTCACATTCGCGGTCAGCATCGTTCCGCGAGCGATAACGGAAGCAGACTGCGCTGAGCGCGACGGGAGCCAGCAGTTCGAGTTCGGGTTGCTTCGCAATGAGACCGGCCAATAGCTGCGCGTGCGTTAAGTCGTTGCGGATCGCCTCGCGGAAGTTCCCCAACCCGTGGTAGCGCAACGACAACCAAATCTTCAGCGCGCGAAAGCGTCGCGACAGTTCTATCGTTTCCTCGAAGAACGCAAAGCCCTCCACGGGATCGTCGACCAGCGATTTGGCGTAGTCTCCAGTGTGCGAGAATGCGCGGCGCGCGGCGGCAGCATCGCGGTAGAGCAGGCATCCGCAATCGAGCGGCTGATACAGCCACTTGTGGGGATCGAGCGACAGCGAATCAGTCTGGTTCAGTCCAGCAAACTTCGCCGGTTCGGCGATGGCGGCCAGCGCGCCGTAGGCTCCGTCCACGTGAAACCAGGCGCCCGATTCGCGAGCGACTTCCGCCAGCTCCGGCAGCGGATCGATGCTCCCGGTAGAAACCGTTCCCGCAGAACCCACGATCGCGATAGGCGTCAGTCCAGCACGGACGTCGCGCTCCACGCTGGTGCGCAAAAGATCGACACGAATGCGAAAGTTGTCGTCGCACGGAATGAGCCGCAGATTCTCCCGACCGATGCCCAGCAACGCGATGGCTTTGGGAATCGACATGTGGATTTGCTCGGAGGCATAAACAGTTCCAGGCCGCGCACCGCACTCGTTGGCCGGCACGCGTGCTTCGCGGGCCAAGGCGAGTCCCATCAGGTTTGCCGACGAACCGCCGCCAGTCAAACTTCCACTGAAGCCCGTGCACCCGATCGCTTCCGCCAGCCAACCCACCACGACGCGCTCGATCGTCACCGCCGAGGGCGACGAGCGCCATGCCGTCACGTTCTGGTTCAGCACGCTAGCCAGCAGATCGGCTGCGGCGCCGATCGGCTCTCCCGAGCCGAGCACATAGCCCAAAAAACGCGGGCTGGTAACTCGCACAAACTCGATCACCCGGTCCAGATCGTCGAGGGAGCAGTTTCCCATCCCCTGTTCTGGCAATGGCTTAGCGAATAAAGCTTCAGTTTCGCTCCCAGTTATTTTCGGAAAACTAGGCTGGTCGCCCACCGACGCGACATACTCCAACGCGAGTTGGGTGATGCGCTCAAAGACTGCTTTGTAGTCAGCGTCCGAGAGTACAAGTGGATTCATGGGCGATGTGTCCGCCGCGCTTCGGGCCGATTTGCTGGGACAGCCATTGTAGCGCGAGCGGCGAGAGACTGGTTCCGGGATCGCTGTGTCCGCTTGCACGGGTAGTGCGGGCCTTCAGGCCCGCGTCCAGGGACAATACGAAAAACCGCTTCAGAAATTGTGCAGGCGGTCTTAACGCGGGCCTGAAGGCCCGCACTACCCAGGCTACAACTTACTGGTCTCAGGAGTCACAGATCCCGATAGGTGATCAACTCAATCCCACGCCGCTCGAGAACCTCCTTCGCTTCCGGCGAGGTCAGCAGGCCGAGTTCCTGCATCCGCGACTCCCGCAACCGCGTGCGTACCTGATCGAGGTCAGCGTCGTTGTAACCAGGATGGCAGACGAACTCCCATGTCCCTTCTGGGATGCTGTTCACGATCGCGGTGAAAAGTTTCAAGTCGAGAAATCCCGTAACCAGCACGGCGAGCGATCCGTCGGTTGTGCGCAGGCCGTGGGCCTCAACCTCGCGGCGGAACCTGGTTGCAAAGCTCCGCAGCACGTTCAGTTCGGCGAAACGCCGCCACAGCTTGCGCTTTCGCAGTAGGTCTGCCGCCGGCAACGGCCACACTCGGCCAAAGGGATTCCGCACGGCCGGAACGCCGCACTCGCGCGCCGCTCGCAGCAGTGGCCTCAGCACCGCCGGAAACATGTGGGCGTGCTTGTGGGTGTCGAAATGAGACGGCCGCACACCGGCAGATTGCAGGCGCTCGATCTGAGCGCTGGCCTCAGCTTCGATCTCGGTAGGGTTGAGCTTGTTGCGGAGGGAAGCCACTACAAAGTCATTCAGCTTGACGCGAAACTGGCGGCTACCGTTCTGCGCGCCGGATTGCAACAAGCTGGCTACTCGGTCGGCCGGCAACAGCGGTTCACCATCGAGCAATACCACGTGGCAGCCCACGCTGAAGCGTGCCTTGCGGTCGGCCAGCGAGCGCGCCAGGCTGGCCGCTTCCTCGAAAGCCCGCACATTCGCCATGAGCGTGGCCGAGCTCACTATCCCACGCTCCTGCGCTTCGACGATGCCGCGGTTCACTCCCGCGGTTAAACCGAAATCGTCGGCATTGACGATGAGCCTGCGCACCGCATCAGTGTAGCAGCGGCAATTGGACGGGCGTCGCTCAGACCCGGAGTTCTAGACGCGGTTCCACGATTGGTGTATCCACTCGTACGGGTAGTGCGGGCCTTCAGGCCCGCGGCAAGAACGCCCGCACAATTCCTGGCTTCAGCCGCTGAGCTCGGCGACCTCAGCGGCTGAACCGATTCTTATTCTCGCCCTTGGATGCGGGCCTGAAGGCCCGCACTACCTGAGCTACAGCCACTCTGGAAGCGCTCTAGTGCCACGTGTACCCCAGCATGAACTGCAGCGACGCGTTGATGCCGGGATTGTGGTTACCGATCGAAGCGTTGGAAAGGTGATAAGCCTTGACTGCCAGGTCCCAGGAGTTTCGCTCCTTGCCGAACATCTGCACACCCACTTCCGCCCCGCTGGTGAAGTTGATTTGCGAGGTATCGCCCGGCGGCAGGTTGTGGGCACTGAAGAGCACGCCTCCCACGGCCGCGAAATAGGGTGCAACTTTGCAAGGGCTGGTGAAGTTCCACTTGGCGATGAACGGATCAATTCCCCCAGCGTACTGTCCCCCATGGATGAAGTATTCGTCGAGCGGAATGATGTCCGCCGCCATCTCGAAGGTGCCGCGGAGAAACCCACCGCCGTGCTCGTTGGTCAGCACGCGACCGAGGCGGAAGCCGACCAGCAACGACTGCCCGCTGGGTGAACTGGCGACGGAGGTACCTCCTCCGACAAACAATCCCTTGTTCCAGCCAGGATGGCGAAGCACGTCAACCGGGCTATCGGTAGGAAGTTGTGCCAGCAAGGACGCACTGGCGAGGCAGCAGAACAGGGCAAGGCGAATGGCTTTGTTCATTGCGTTTTTAAGGGTAATGGCAAAAGCTATCAGGTTTCGGTTCAAACACGCAAACCGCCCCTGTGGCGGCAAGGCAACGAGGCAGAAGTAAGGCCGTCAGCCGTTGGCAATTAGCGCTTAGCAATTAGGTCTAAAGCCGGATTTGAGGTCCATGGCGTGCTCTGACACCTGCATTGGTTTCACAGGTGATGAGCGTTATAACTTTGTCAATTGAAAGACGGGACGAGATGGGAACTGTCTCACGCCTAAGAATTGCGCTTGCCACTTTTAACCGGCCAGTCCTCTGAAACCTGTATGTACGAACTGTCGGCCGCCAACCACTAATTGCCAAGTGCTAATTGCTAACGGCTACTTTCAGCCGAAAATATCGTCGCGCCTTGTGCACGTCGCGGGCGATCTGCTCGCGCAGCGCTTCCACCGACGGAAACTTTACCTCCGGCCGTAACCGCTGCAAGAAAATCAGTTCCAACTCCGTCTCTGGCAGCAACTCGATGGGGTGAAAATTCAGCAGGTGACTTTCGATGGCGAAGGAATCCGCCCCAAAGGTTGGGCGGTTTCCCACGTTCGTCACCGCCTCGAAACATTCGTCGCCGACGCGCAACCACGAAATGTATACCCCAATGGCGGGAACTAATTCGTCGTAGCGCGCCAGGTTCACCGTCGGGACCGTGTATTTATGTCCATAACCGCGACCGCGTCCCGGATTCGAAAAGATGCTGAATGGGCGGCCGAGCAGCGCGCGTGCCTTCGCCACTCTTCCTTCGCCTATCAGTTTGCGAATCTCCGTGCTGGAAAGGCGATGACCACGCAACAACTGCTCGGGATAAACGGTGGCCTCGAAACCAAACTCTTTGCCAAGATCGGCCAGCGTGTTCACGTTGCCTTGCGCTTTGTGGCCGAAGTGGAAGTTGTAACCTTCGTGTATTTCGCGAGCATGGAGCGCGTCGACCAGCACGGTCTTAGCGAAGTCGCTCGCCGGCATCAACGAGAGGTCACGTGTGAAAGGCAACACCAGCACGGCATCCACGCGAGTCTGTTGCAGCAGTCGCAGCTTGATAGGCAAAGGCGTCAGCAGCTTGGGTGCGACATCGGGACGCAAAATGCGGAACGGATGGGGCTCGAAGGTAACCACCACTGCTTTGCCGCTCAGCGAGTGGGCACGGTCCGCCATACGCCGCACCACTTCCTGATGGGCGCGGTGAACGCCATCGAAGTTCCCCACGCTAACCACCGTGGTACCAAGCTCGGACGGCACTTCGTCAAGGCTACGGAATACTTGCATAGGAGGCTGGTGTCCTACAGGTCGAACTCGAGTTTCAGGCCGTCGTGCGCCAGGCGCACGTTATCGGGCAGCGCCGCGTTCGTCTCCTCATGCGGCAGGTCGTGCGAGATGTGCGTGAAGTACGCACGCTTCGGTTTCAGCCGCTCGACCAGCTTCAAAGAGTTCTCCACCGTCGAATGCGTGGGATGAGGATGGTGCCGCAGCGCATCGAGAAACAAGATGTCGAGGCCCTGCAACTGTTCCAGCGATTCTTCTGGGACGTTGCTGAAGTCCGTGAGGTATGCGGCCGAGCCGAAGCGATACGCCTCGATAGGGACGTCTCCGTGGAGCACCTCAAGGGGTGTGAAGATTGCTCCGAAGAGGTCCACAGGCCCATTCACCGCTCGCAACTCTACTTGCGCCAGACTGCCATACTTGTAGTCCGCCTCGAAGATGTAGCGAAAAACCGTACGCAGTGTCTGCGCCGTGGCATCGCTGGCGTAGAGGGGAATTTTTCCGCCGCCGGTCACGCGGGGGAAGCTGAGCGGCCTCACATCATCGAGCCCCAGGATGTGATCGGCGTGGCCGTGGGTGTAAAGCACGGCGTCAATCTTACGAATGCGTTCGCGGATGGCCTGCTCGCGGAAGTCGGGCGTGGTGTCGATGAGGACGGTGTGCCCCTCCCACTGCACCATGACCGACGGGCGGGTGCGCCGATCGTGCGGATCGGCCGAGGTGCACACGCGGCAATCGCAGCCGATGGTTGGCACACCCATCGAGGTCCCGCTGCCCAAAACCGTGAGCACTGCTTTCATCAGACCTTGCCGTCAACCGCCGATCCACCCTGCGGCGGATGGGTGAGCAGGTTGGTCACCTCGAGGTAAGCCATGCGCAATTCGTAGAGGCAGTTCTGGAGCATATTCTGCTCCGCCGGCGTCAAGTTGCCCTTGGTCTTGTCTTGCAGGAGGGCCAACGTGTCGATGGTTTGCCGGGCACCCAACAGGTCCACCTCCGGCTTCGCGCCTTGCGGCGCCGCCAGACCAAGCTGCATCAGCGCACTCATGTAAATCGAGGCGACAAACTTTTCGAAAGTAATCTCGAAGTCTTGCGCGCGGTGTGGCTGTCCCTGCTTGCGCATTTCTTTCTCGATGCGATCGTCGATCTCGCGCGTCGACTCCCGGTAAGCCGCGGCAGAGTCGTGCTGCTCCTGCGCGCTGGGCCCATCGGCAGCCGCTTCATCGGTCACGATGGAGGTGGCTTGCACGGCGCTAGATGGCGCAGGTTGTTGTTGGGCCGCGCGTTCCTCGTTGACCAGGCGCTGCGCTTCACTTTTCTCGCGTTCCCGTTCGGCGCGGCGTTCTTCATCGTCCACCACGTCCTGGCGCAACTCGCCATCGGTGCTGAACAAGCGGCGATCGGTCACTACGAATTCGGGTTTCTTCTCTTTGTCGGCCATAAATATTTATTCACTCGCTGAATGGAAGGGTCTGTATTGTGGCACTCTGCTCGCCGATCAGCACTGTGGCGCCGGGAAGTGCGACTTCGCGCCGCGCGTAGCCGAGCGCCAGCGTCCGCTCGCCATTCGGAAACGGAATCCGCGCCGCGCTGGTTATCTCTCCCACATCCTTGTCGTTGGCACGGACCTTGGTTCCCGGTGCCGGAAGCTCCTCAACCGGATGTCCCTGTACTTCGAAGCCGGTGAACATGCGATGCACGTTGCCGCGCGAGCGGATTCGCTCCACGATCTCCTGCCCGATGTAGCAGCCCTTGGCGAAATTCAACGCGTGCTGCTGTCCGGTCTCCTGCGGCAAATCGCGTTCGCGAAGATCAACTCCGAAGCGCGGTATCCCTCTGACGATGCGATAGAGTTCGAGGGCATCGCTGCCGGCGGGCGTGGCGCCGGCAGCGACCAGGGCGTCCCAGGTTGCATCCACGTTCTCCGCGGCAAACCAGATCTCGAATCCATCCATCTGCGGCTGCGCGCTGCGCGCGATGGAAATACCAACATCGCGCCAAACGGCGTCGATCACCTGCCCGGGTTCGAGTTGCGAGACGTCCAGACCGGCAGCCGTCAAAATTTCGCGCGACTTCGGGCCTACCACGCCAATCGCGGCGAGCTTGTCGCTGATGTCGGCAACCTCGACATCGTCCATGATGATGTAACGATCAAAGATCTCAGCTATCGTAGGCTCTTGCTCGCGGTCGGTGGTGACCAGTAGATAGTCGCCGCGGTTGTAGGCGACCAGGTCTCCCTGGATGCGCCCTTGGGCGTTAAGGACGAAGCTGTACACACCGCGCCCCGGCGCAAGGTCGCGGACGTTGTTCGTGACCATGCCATTCAGCCAGCGCACGCGATCCTCTCCGGCCAGCACCAGCTTGGCCTGCCAGCTCATGTCGAGGAGGGCGCAGCCCTCCAGCAACGCCCGAAATTCAATCGCGGAATCGCCGAAGTCCGCAGGAGTTTCCGCGCCCCGATGGACGCCGAGGCGCGCGCCGCTGGCCGCAAGCTTCTCTTGAAAGGTAGTAACAGTCATACTGAATACTTGATTATAAGGTCAGGCGTGAGGATTGTGGAACGAGGCAAGCAATCAGCCCTCAGCACTCAGCATTCGGCCAGCCAGCGGTCGCCTTCCACATATGAGCGGATTTGAAATCACTTGCGGCACCGACTACTGACGGCCGATAGCTGACGGCTAATAGCTGATAGCTGAGTGCTGAGTGCTACTATTTTCCCGTGACCACCACCAAACGCATCGCCGTGATTCCCGGAGACGGCATCGGCAAAGAAGTCATTCCCAACGCTCTCGAAGTGGTTGGCGCCAGCGGAGCAGCCGTCGAGTTCACCAGCTTTGACTGGGGCGCCGACCGCTACCTGGCCGACGGCACCACCGTTCCGCCAGACGGCTTTCAGATGCTGGCGCGTGACTTCGACGCGATCTTCGTCGGTGCGCTGGGCGATCCACGCGTACCGAGCAATATCCACGCCAAGGAAATTCTGCTCGGCATGCGTTTTAAGATGGATCTGTACGCCAATGTGCGTCCGGTGCGTCTGCTCGATGCCTCGCTCTGTCCGCTAAGAAACGCCTCGCCTGACGACATCAACTTCACGGTGATCCGCGAGAACACCGAAGGCGTCTACATGGACATGGGCGGGAACTTCAAGTTCGGGACGCCCGATGAGGTCGCGACGCAGGAGGACATCAATACCCGCAAAGGTGTGGAGCGCATCATTCGCTTCGCCTTCGACTACGCGCGCGCCAATGGCCGCAAGAAGGTCATGATGTCCGACAAGTCAAACGTAATGACCTACGCCGGCGGCCTATGGCAACGCGTATTCAAGGAAGTGGCCAAAGAGTATTCCGACCTCCAGACGCAGCACATGTATGTGGACGCGCTCTGCCTGCAAATGGTGCGCGAGCCGCGCTCGCTTGACGTGATCGTCACCAACAACATGTTCGGCGACATCGTCACCGACCTCGCGGCCGCACTGCAAGGTGGGCTGGGCATGGCCGCCAGCGGCAACATCCATCCCGACCGCACTTCAATGTTCGAGCCGGTGCATGGCTCGGCGCCCTCGATTGCAGGAAAGAACATCGCCAACCCCATGGGCGCAATTCTGACTGCGGCGATGATGCTGGCGCATCTGGGCCTGAACGCTGAAGCGCAGAAGATCGAGAACGCGGTGCTCGACGCAGTTCGCGAGCGGAAGACGACGGTGGACGTTGGAGGCGCGCTGGGCACGCGCGAGTGCGCGCAGTGGATCGCGAAGCGGGTCGCGAAGTAGTTGCGATTGTTATACTGCCCTATTCATGCTCAAGGACACGCTCGAACAAGGTCGAATCGTTGCCGACGAAGCGCTGGAGCGCCTGCTCCCGCCGGCTTCGCAGTATCCCGCATCGATTCATCAAGCGATGCGCCACAGCGTCTTTGCCGGAGGCAAGCGCCTGCGTCCGATCCTGTGCATGGAAGCCGCGCAGATGATTGAGGGCTGCATTCCGCCTGGCGTCGAGGAGTTGGGCGCGGCCTTGGAGATGCTTCACACCTACTCGCTCATCCACGACGACCTTCCCGCGCTCGACAATGACGACCTCCGCCGTGGGCGACCCACGTGCCACAAGGCATTCGGCGAGGCCACGGCCATCCTCGCGGGCGACGCGCTGCAGACCTATGCCTACGAAGTGTTGGCTAAGTTGCAGTGTCCGGCGGAGGCCCGGGTCGCCATCATCGCCGAGATCGCGCACGCCACCGGAACCATCGGCGGCATGATCGGCGGCCAGGTGATGGACCTCGAAGCCGAACACACGCGCGCCGACGCGCAGACGCTGGAGTACATTCATCGCTCCAAGACGGGCGCGCTGCTGACGGCCAGCGTCGTCACCGGCGGCCTGTATGCGGGAGCGGACGCGTCGCAGCTCCAGAGTCTGCGCGACTTCGGCCAGAACATCGGGCTGGCCTTCCAGATCGTGGATGATGTTTTGGACGTGACCCAAACCTCGGAGCAGTTGGGTAAGACTGCCGGCAAAGACACTGTGACCGAGAAGGCGACCTATCCCGCGCTGTTCGGCATCGAGGCGTCACTCAAGAAAGCTGATGAACTAGTCGCGGCAGCCGACGCCGCACTGGATCAGTTCAGTGACAGCGCTGCAACCCTGCGCGAGCTAGCGCAGTTTTTAGTGGAGAGGAAGAAGTAGAACAAAGGGGAGAGGACACTTGGATACACGGCGTGCACGCAAGAGTCGAACATTCAGAGAACCCGGTCCAAAACCAACGTTTCAAAGTCTTTCACCCGTTCGAAGACCGGATCGTTCGTAATGAGGCCGGTAGCCGGCGGTGGCAGCCTGCAAGGCATCGGGAGTTCGCAAGCGATGGACAGCGCGAATCCGCGCCGCAACGTCGGCGATCTCCAGGTTCGGAGCAATCCAATCCAGGTTGGGATAGGTGGATAGCAAAGCGTAGAACTCATCCACTCGCTGCTCGTCGGAGTCACGATAAGGCTGGACCAGCAACTCCGTCATGGTGATAGTTGAGGTGACCGCCTTGCTACCCGGCCGCTCGATCCAGGAAAAAATGTGATCGGTGAGGGCAAGATAGCGAGCGTTTGCTTCGAGTTCGTAAATGAAGATGCTGGTATCCAGAGCGATCCGGCGATGACGCCGCAGGAACCTGCGCAGACGCTCTAATCCCAACTCTGTCGTTCCTTTTGCAGATGACCGCCGGGATAGGGGCCGCGAGCCAATCCACGAATGGCCGCATGATGGGACTTGGGCTTTTGCAGGACAAGCACCCGCTCGCCGCGAAGCACTACAAGTATCCTGTCGCCGGGCTTCAGACGCAAGGCTGCGCGTGCTTCCCGTGGGATCACGATCTGGTTCTTCGCTGAAAGAGTTGCTTCCGCCATCGCTTTACATTTTACCACAACGTAAAGTGGCCGGATTTTCCAGCGACTGGCCCTGTTGCCTAACCTAAAGCGACTGCACCGGAATGGCGAGGAGGTCGTCGACGAGTCCGACCTCTTTCTGAACGAAAGGCTCGGCGTACCGGACGCCCGCAAGCGAGCCGTAGAAGGCGGCCATGGCGGCGAGTCGTTCCCGGATCTCCGCCTGGCGCGGGAAGAGTCCGCTGCCTGCCGACTGGTCCTGGTACTGCGAGTGGTAGGCCATCAGGGCGGCGAAGCGGGCCTCAAACTGCCCGGAGATGTCCACGACGAACGACGGGCGCACGTCGGCGTAGAGGCTGGCATAGACGATTTTATAAGGGCGGTGTGGCGGGAAAGAGCACAGCGCGCTCAACTCCTCGGGCGGAATGTCCGCAGTCGCGTCGGTGTGGCCGAGTTTCGCCAATCCCGCGAGGAACGCGGCTTCATAGCCGAGCACTGAGGCCGTGGCATGATCGGGATGACGGGCCTGCCAATAAGGAAGAATCAGCACGCGTGGGCGCAGCTCACGAATGACACTCGCGACCTTGACCCGGTTGCCAAAGGTGTTCTCGACACGCCCATCAGGAATATCGAGCGCTCGGCGCCAACTGACTTTGAGGATACGCGCTGCCTCGTCGGCCTCACGCGCCCGGTCCTCAACGCTGCCGCGCGTGCCCATCTCGCCCTGCGTGAGGTCGAGGATGGCAGTGCGGTGTCCGCGCTCCGCCATCTTGAGCAGCGTGCCGCCGCAAGTCTGCTCGACGTCGTCGCGATGTGCGGCGATGGCCACGATGTCGCACTGTGGCGCGTCAGGCATAAAGGGCTAAAGCCGCATCGCCACGGCGACGCCGTCGCGCAGCGGAACGATCGTCGTGAACCAATCCTTCGACGAGTAAAGCAACCGATTGAACTCCACGACGCCCTTGACGTACTTGTCAGGCTCTGCACTGTCCGTCAAATCCGGATTGCCGGCTGCGTACGCTACATTGCCGCTCCACAGCGTATTGTCGGCGATGAAGAGTCCGCCCTTGCGCACGCGCGCCGCCGCCATATTGAACATGCGCGGATAGTCATGCTTATCCACGTCGTTGAATACGATGTCGAATTCCTCCTTGCGCTCTGACAGAACTTCAAGCGCGTCGCCAACGTGGATCTGGATGCGGTCCGCGACGCCCGCCTGATCGAAGTAGCGACGCGCTTCATCGGCGTTCTTACGGCTGCCATCGGTGTAGTGGACCTTGCCGCCTTCACCAACCGCCTTCGCCCACCAGATGGTGGAATAGCCGATCGCCGAACCCAACTCGAAGACTGTCTTGGCGTCGATCAGCCGCGCATATTGATAGAACAGCCGACCGACGGCTGGCCCCACGATGGGGATGTCGCGCGCTTTAGCCTGGCGCTCCATTTCCTGCAATACGGGCTCCCGCTCGGGAAGCATGGCATAGAGATATTTTTCCACGCGTTCATCGGTAAAGCTCTTCATCGAGGGTATTCACTCCTTAGCTCAACGTTTGCCCGGGCGTCATTTCGACCACGTCCGGCCCACCGGCGTCCAGCAATTTCTTCAGATCGTCAGGGCGACCGGTCAACATCGGAAATGTGCCGAAGTGCATGGGGATGATGGTTTTGGGCTGCAGCAGCTTGCAAGCGTAAGCGGCTTCGCGCGGGCTCATGGTGAAGTGGTCGCCGATGGGCAGCATCGCGATCTCGGGCGAGTAGAGATCGTGGATGATCTGCATGTCGCCGAACACAGCAGTGTCGCCCGCATGATAGAGCTTCAGTCCGCCGGGCAACTCGAGGACATACCCGCACGCCTCGCCACCATACACGACGCTGCCATCGTCGTCCTGAATGCCGCAGGAGTGCACCGCGTGCGTCATCGTAATCTTGATGCCGGCGACCGTCTGCGTCCCGCCCTTGTTCATGGGAGCGATCTGCTGGGCGCCCTTCTTTCCCACCCAGGTGCAGAGCTCAAAAATCCCGACCACGATGGGATTGTGCTGCTTGGCGATCTGCACTGCGTCGCCGATGTGATCCATATGGCCATGGGTACAGATCAGTACGTCGGCCTTTATCACCTGCTTCTCACTTCCCGGACATGCCGGATTGCCCATGACCCAGGGATCCACATACGCGGTGACGCCGTCCTTAGTTTCAATGCGGAAGGTGGCGTGGCCCAGCCATGTAATGCGGTTTCCTTGCAGATTCATTATCACCTCGATTAGCGAAGCCGAAAACCATACGACGAGGCGTTAGTAGGTGTCCCCTTCACACCAGTCGCGATAGCCGCCGGCGAGCGAGAACACATTGCGAAAGCCCATCTTCTTGAGATTGAGGACGGCGAGCGCCGAACGGCTGCCTCCGCCGCAATACAGAACCAGCTTGCGGTCCTTATCGGTCGTGATCTTGTCGATGTTCACTTCCAGAATGCCGCGAGGCAGGCTGATGGCCCCCGGAATGATTCCCTTCCCCTGTTCGTCGCGCTCTCGCACGTCCAGCAGGGTGAAGTCTTCACCCGATTGCTGCATGCGTCTGAGCTCGTCGGGACCGATTTCGCTGATCTGCGATTTCGCTTCGTCCACAAGTTGCTTGAACTCCGGTGATGGCATACTCGTCTCTCCTTTGCAGGCTGCGCGAACTGGATCGAACATAGTATGAACGGTAACAGCTTTACAAGGTACTTAAAGACTCCGAAAGAGGTAGCTACTTACCTCGGCCGTAACGAGGCTGCTGATTGCCGGTCCTGAGTAGCGCGCAACGAGGAGCGTAAGTTTAACGGGCGGCTTTCCGGTCCATCGAGAGCGCATGGGCGCTGCGCGGCGGCCGGCGCGTACCGTTGCGCAGGCCTTTGGCATCCAGCTTCAGCTCGGCGATGGTACGGCTAAGGGTGTTGCGGTGCATGCCCAGTTGGCGCGCGGCCTTGCACTGGTTTCCCTTGCAGTCCTGCAGCACCGTGAGAATGAATCGCTTCTTGAATTCACACACGCCTTCGGAATAGGTGATGCCGTTTTTGTACATCTGCAGGATCAAAGCTTCCAGTTGATCTTTCACAACGCCCCTCTCTCTTTCGCTTCGGTAAGGGCCCAGACGGACCAAATCTTCACCGGCGACCATCGGTGTCGCCGCCTTGCCTGGAAACGTGTTGGGGAACGGTCCGCAACAAGTCCCAGCCTTCACGGAAGCGCTGCCGCAATTCCGCCGGCGCCGCCCAGATCAAAGCGCGGCCGCTAACCAGCATGAACGGCGCGATCCGCGATTGCTGCAACCATCCCCACTGCGGCGCGAACGAGGCCAGAGCCAGCACAATCACGGTACAAACCACCGCTCCGCGCAGAAATCCGAACACTGCGCCCAGTAGGCGATCGAACCAGCGCAGCCCCACACCGTGGACGGCCCAGCGCGCAATCCGTCCCACTACTCCCGCCAGCAACACGACAACAATAAATATGGTAAAGAACCCAGCGATATCCGCCGCCCACTGGGAGTTCACGTAGCGAGCGTACCAAACCGCCGCCCGCGGGTACTCCCATGCAGCCAGCAAATATCCGACGATCACGCCCGCCAGCGAAAAGAATTCGTAAAAGAACCCCTGTGCGATCGCCTGTAACACCGACAGCACGATGATGAGCAGAATCACCCAGTCGAGAATAGAGACGCCCATCATTCGGCTTTCCCTAGACCGGCAGCGGATGCCCGGTCAATTGGGTGTAAGCCTCCATATACTTCTCACTCGTTCTTGCCGCCACCTCCGGGGGCAATGCCGGGGCCGGCGGCTGCTTATTCCACTTGATAGCTTCCAGGTAATCGCGCACGTACTGTTTGTCGTACGAATCCTGCGGACCACCGGGCCGATACTTGTCCTTAGGCCAGAAGCGCGACGAATCCGGCGTGAGCACCTCATCGGCGAGCACCAGTCCGCCTGCGGTGCGGCCAAATTCAAACTTGGTGTCGGCGATGATGATGCCGCGCGTCTCTGCGTAATCCGCAGCAGTCTGGTAAACCTTCACGCTCAAGTCGCGCAGCTGTTCGCTGAGTTTGCGGCCCGCCAGCGTCACCATATGATCGAAGGAAATGTTTTCGTCGTGACCGCTGCTGGCCTTGATGGCGGGGGTGAAAATCGGCTCCGGCAACTTGTCCGATTCGCGCAATCCGGCGGGCAGCTTGATGCCGCAGACCGAACGATTGCCCTTGTACTCCTTCCAGCCCGAGCCGGAAAGATAGCCGCGCACCACACACTCGATGGCGATCATGTCGGCCCGCACTACCAGCATCGAGCGGCCATGCAACTGGCTGGCATATTTCTGCAGCTCCGGCGGGTATTTGCGAACGTCGGAGGTGACAAGGTGGTTGGGAACGATGCTCTTGAGGAACTCGAACCAGAAAAGCGAGAGCTGCGTCAGCACTCGTCCCTTCTGCGGTATGCCGGTCGCCAGCACATAGTCGAATGCCGAGATGCGATCGGTCGCCACGAAGAGCAGATGTTCGTTACCAACCTGGTAAAGGTCGCGAACTTTTCCGCTGGCGTAGAGTTCCAGACCGGAAAAGTCGGTGTGCAAGAGGACTTCGGAATTTTGAGTTGAATACGTCACGGTAGTGGCAAATCGAATTAGAGAAGTCGTCGGGTATTTTAGTTTCCCCGCCTGGTTTGTCAACGGAAGATGAAAAATTAGTTACAACGCACCGGAAAAAATCTGTGAAAAATTTCTTGACAGAATATCGGGTCTCGCGGAACCCTTGCGCATAGCGGCTTTCGAAGCAATCTCCAAGTAGCCATGCAGAACGTCCCGGCTGCGCCCGCGGCTGCAACCCGAGGATAATTTGGAAACCAAACTCCCGCCTGGTGTCAAGACGCTGGAAAAACATTTTTTGCAGACAGGGGGCCGGCGACGCGCTAGTCGGCCGCCGTGCGATGGACCGTACGGACGTCCTCGATGTACCGCACCTCGGGGGCGCCTTCCACTCCGGCCTGTTGCATCGCCTTACGCAGTTCGTCAGAGCTCATAAACTTGCGCGCCTGCTCGATGCCTTCCCAATCCAGAAACAAAACGACTTCGCGCGGATCGTCAACCGTATGAAAAATGCGGCACGCGGTTTCGCCGGCATGCTTGCGGAGGTTGAGGTGAGAATCGAACGCTTGCTTCCAGCGGCTGTAATCCGACACCTTGTGGCGGACCAGGACATGCACCATGAGAGCGCCTCCCAAATCGAATCGTCTCTTTCAGGATACGAAATATCCGGGCGAATGTGAACCGCGAAATGCCCCAGACCTCTGTGACAGAGAGTATTGACAGCGAAGCAACGCAGGTGCTGAGGGTGTGCGCGCCATGCACCCACCGGCAGGCGCCTGCGCAGGAGAGCGGCTAGAGAGACTGCTGAAAAGGCAGGCTATAGTCGACGTTTTGAAGGGGCGCACCTTTAGGTGCGCCGTTAAGCTCTATGTCTTTGTCACCCCGAGCAACAGACCTGCTGGAGCAGGTTGAAACAGGAATGACAACTCTGCAAGATCGTCCGGCTAAGTCCTTTGTTTGCGTTGTTGTCATTGGGAGCGGCCTTCAGCCCGCGAGCGACCTGCTTTTCCGACTTTTTCGGCAGCCTCTAGCGGCGCAGACCATTCCCAACGTGCAGTGCGTTATACTGCAAATCAAATTCACCGGGAGCACTTCTTCTTGCCGCGCCTCATCATTCGTTCCTCTGACATTCACGCTGCTGGATGTTTCACCCTCGAAAATATTCCCAAGAACGCTCGCGTCCTGGAATACACGGGAGAGCGCATTACCAAGGCCGAAGGCGACATCCGCTACGAAGGCCGCCCGTTCACTTACCTGTTCGGCGTTGGCGATGGCGAGGTAGTGATCGACGGCCACGGGATGGCGATGTTTGTGAACCACTCTTGCGATCCCAATTGCGAGACCGACGAAGAGGACGACAGGGTCTACATCGCCGCGATTCGCGACATTACCGCCGGCGAAGAACTGACCTACGACTATTATCTCTACGATGGCGACGACGAGGCGCCTTGCTACTGTGGCAGCAAGGGTTGCCGAGGGAGCATGTACTCTCCCGAAGAACTAAAGAAGAAGGCGCGTGCCGCGGCCCGGAAGAAGAAACAGGCCGAGTTGGCGGCGAAGAATAACGGCGCCGGTCGAAAAGTAAAGGGCACTGACCGCGCGAAGTAATACGGGGCGGGCGCGCCTCGAGATGGAACTTCCGTTCCCATGCTGGTCGTTCTGCTATATTTGGCTTTCATTACTCCCATTCGCGAAAGTAGAGGAGCGCCTCTCATGGCTAAGAGCGTCAATAAGGTCATTCTCATTGGCAACCTCGGAAAAGATCCAGAGGTGAAGTACACCCAAACCGGCATGGCGGTCGCGCGCTTCTCGCTGGCCACCAATGAGCGTTTCAAGGACAAAGACGGTAACTGGCAGGACCGCACCGAGTGGCACAACCTGGTCGCCTTCCAGCGCACTGCCGAGATCGCCGCGGAGTACCTCAAGAAAGGTCGCAGCGTATACGTCGAAGGCCGCCTGCACAGTGACTCCTGGGACGATAAGGAGACTGGCCAGAAGAAGTACAGGACCGAAATCATCATCAATGACCTGGTGCTGCTCGGAGGACGGGATGCCGGCGGAGGTGAGGGCGGCGGTCACGCGGGCAAGTCCGGCGGCTTTGACCAGCGGACTCCCGAGCCCGAGCCATCGCAGGCTCCATCCGGCGCGGAGATCACGGACGAAGACATTCCGTTTTGATCTCGCGGTCTTTCTTTCTTCTGTCGTCTCGTGCCAGCCCGCCGCGGCGGGCGAGTCGAGGGGCCTGTTTTTCCGTTGAGTTGTGCGATTGTGCTTCGACCAGCACCGCACCGCTAATTACGATCTAACATCACGGCATGAGCTTTCCACGATCCAGTGGCATCCTGTTACACCCAACTTCTCTTCCGGGGCCATACGGAATCGGCGAACTGGGGCGTGAGGCGCATCGCTTTGCAGATTTTCTGCGCGATGCTGGACAGCGAATCTGGCAAGTCCTGCCGCTGGAGCCGACCGACTATGGTGACTCTCCCTACCAGTGTTTCTCAGCCTTCGCCGGCAATCCTCTACTGATCAGCCTCGATACTCTAGTGGAGCGTGGCTATCTCGAATCTCGCCAGTTGGACTCGCGCCCGGAATTTCCCGCTGGCGAAGTGGATTTCGGCACCGTAATCGCGTGGAAGATCCCCTTGCTGCGACACATGCTTTCCGGTCGTTCCAACGCAGTTCGCCGGCCGAGCGCGAAGCATTCGCGGCTTTCTGCGAAAGGCACTCCGCCTGGCTCGACGAATTTGCCCTCTTCATGGCGCTCAAGGAAGCGCACAACAACGCTCTGTGGACGCGGACCGCGATCTGGCGATGCGTGATCCCGATGCCATCCAGCGCGCACGCAACCAACTGCACGACGAGATGGAATGCCATAAGTTCATCCAATTCGAATTCTAGCGGCAATGGCGCGATCTGAAGGCGCATTGCACCGACATTCGCATCATGGGCGACGTTCCCATTTATGTCGCCCTCGATAGCGCCGACGTGTGGGCCAACCGCGACTTGTTCGAACTGGACGAGTCGGGCCAGCCCAAAGTCGTCTCCGGCGTGCCGCCTGACTACTTCAGCGCCACCGGCCAACTGTGGGGCAACCCGATCTACCGCTGGGAAGCCCATGCGAATAGCGGCTATGCTAGGCAGGATGAACCTGCCCGGTAGCCCGTCTGGGCACTGGCGCTGGCGCTTTCGCCAGGAAGAGCTGACGCCGGCGATGAGTGTACGGCTAAAGCAGTTGGTGGAAACCTACGAGCGTTAGGGCCACGTAATAATACGTGCTGAAAGCCTATCGCAGATCCTGAGCTCGTGTATCCGGCTGGAGCACCGCTTCAGCGGTGCATTGGAGAGTGCTTCTGAATTCGGCTTTAGCCGGCTGAGGTAAACCGGAGCCTTACCTCAGCGGCTAAAGCCTCGCCCTTTTCTACGGTCTTGTTATGCACGCCTGAAGGCGTGCTCCACCGGCCAGATACACAAGTCTGGAACTGTTTTTAGGCGAATCGCAAGCTGGGCTGTATCATGTTCCCCGCAGAGGGGGAGGGCCATGTACTTCGAACAATTTTATCTGGGTTGTCTGGCGCATGCTTCTTACCTCTTCGGATCGGAAGGCGAAGCTGTCGTCGTCGATCCGCAGCGTGACATTGAAATCTACCTGGACGCGGCGCAGAAGCAACAGCTTCAGATTCGTCACATTTTCGAGACTCATCTGCACGCCGACTTCGTCTCAGGACACAAAGAGTTGGCCGCACGCACGGGTGCGACTATCTACATCGGAAAAGCGGCAGGCGCAACTTTTCCGCATATCGCTGTTGGCGATGGTTTCGAGTTGCGCGTCGGAAAGCTGCGCATCGATGTTCTCGAAACGCCGGGACACACGCCGGAGAGCATCTGCCTGGTTCTTACCGACGAAGAGAAGTCGCTGGCGCCCTGGGCCGCGCTGACCGGAGATACGCTGTTCATCGGCGACGTGGGAAGGCCCGACCTCTCGACGACGCACACGCCGCAGCAACTCGCAGGCTTACTCTACGATTCCTTGCACAACAAGCTTCTCACCCTGCCGAACGACGTGCAGGTGTATCCCGCGCACGGCGCTGGCTCGCTTTGTGGACGCAACATGCGCTCCGAGCGCTCCTCCACTATCGGGACCGAACGGCTCACCAATTACGCCTTGCAGATCAAAAGCCGAGACGAGTTTATCCGCCAGTTGACGACTAACCTCCCATCTCGTCCGGAATATTTTTTCGAGGACGCCGCCATCAACCGCGCTGGAGCCGCGTGCCTTGCGGATCTACCGGAGCTGACTCCAATCCCGGCGACAGAACTGAAGGACATGCTCGAGCACGACGCGATCGCGCTCGACGTGCGGCCTGCCGAGCAGTTCGCCGCGGCCCATGTCCCCGGCTCCATCAACATTGCGCTTTCCGGTCAGTTCGCTTCCTGGGCAGGAGCTGTTCTGGGTACCGCGGCACGCTTGGTACTCATCGGCGAAACCCCGGAGCAGATAAGTGAGGCACGCACGCGTTTGGCACGCGTGGGCATCGAGGACCTGCCGGGTTATCTCGAAGGCGGTATCGAGGGATGGAAACGAGCGGGATTCCCACTCGCGCAATTGCAACAGATTACGGTGCAGGAACTCAGCACCCGGCTGCAAGGCGGTGGGCTGCAAGCGCTGGATGTCCGCAGAGAAGCCGAATGGCAAGCTGGCCATATCGGCGGCGCCGACTGGTACCCACTGGACCGCTTCAAGGCCGCTCTGCCGCACCTTGAGCAGAATGCGCCCATCGCGGTCCACTGCAAGAGCGGCTATCGCAGCATGATCGCGTGCAGCCTGCTACAACGGGCCGGCTACAGCGTCATCAATGTGATCGGCGGCTTCGACGCCTGGGAGCAGGCGAAGCTGCCGACTGTTGCCCTTCAGATGCAATAGCTGTCTGAGCCGTCTTGGCTCCATTGCTTAGAAAAAGGGCTCAAGGATCAATTCCGATGCAGCGGTTGGGGCGTGTACCCCAAAGCGGCTCATAGTTTCCCGAAGAACTACTTCAAGCCACGGGGGTGCAAACGGGGACACGACAACCGTCTTTAGAAGTTGAGGCAGTTCGACTGGCCGCAGTATGCCTAGGCCTTCACTCGGTTCGAAGCGGCGGATAACGGCTCGGACTTCCTTTTCGTGACCCAGGGACTGGCGTTTCCGGAAGATTGCATCATTAACACCCGCGAAGGTCTTCCGGAAATCAATGTAGCGAACACGGCCGATGCGGATACTTGGATCGTCTCCGAGACTCACGTTGAGTGCGGAGAAGGTCGTGCGGATTGCGATGCCGGCAGATTGAGGCGGACAGTACAGACGCCAGAGCGCCTCTGACTCGACATTGCCTTCATGCCAGCAGCTGACGTAGGTTGTTCGAATGTCATGCTCGCCTGCAGCCCCAAGCTCGCAAAGCAGACGTTGTGCCTCCTTCTCAATTTGTTCCTCTGAGATGTTAAAATCCGCTCCCGGGGGTGGGTTTCGAAAACCATCTCGGAAAAACTGCAGATAGTGCTCGTCCCATTTGGACTTGTTCGAGGCAATGCCTTTCGCCCCTTCCCATCTGTCGCCTAGCGAATCGGCACGAGCGAAGTAAAGCGCTTGATCTTTTAAAAGTGCCACGAATTTGGAAAAATCCATGTAGCGCCAAAGCGGTGCTTCGGCTTCTGGGATCTCGTACGCACGTGGCTGCCAGTAGTAGCGCGCTGCAGTCTCAGCGAGGTGGGCCTCGCAACAGTCACCCACGTAGAGTGGTGCACCGTTTATGGAATACCCGGCATGAGCGGTGTCCGCCTCATGAAAGGAACGGCCACAAGAGGAGCATTTGTCATGACTGTCCCGCTCTAGCTTTCGCAACTCTTGCGTAAATCTCTGCGTCATCGGTTGCATTTGTCATTGCCGAGAGTTACGGTCTCGGACTTTTGCCGCATTTGCTCTCATTTATGTGCCACTGTTCTCAGTTGCGGGACGCAAAAGTCCGCGTTCTGACACGCCCTGACCCCTGTCAGAGGCGGCGGTTGCGACGCGTGGTCGGTGCGCCTGCGCCTCTTACTTGGTATGAACCGCAACTCAGTATCCGTGCTCGCTGCCTTCGTCCAGCTTTACCTTGCCCCGGAACATTCGATAGACGAAGATGAAATATCCGAGAGCGAGAATCATAGCTATCGTCCACCACACGAAGCCGACACCCAACCCGTGCGCACCGGCAGCCGTGTTGTAAATGGTCAGGCTGAAGTTGGAACCGGTGCTTGCGGGCAGCACGTTGGGATAGAGTGCGAAGGCCGCTCCCACCAGCATGCCTACGATGTAGGCACACGACGCCAGAAATGCGCCTTTCTCGTTCCTCTTCGAATGGGCATAGTACAGATAGACCAGACTGCCTATCACCAGCGCCGGAACCAGGTATCCGATGGGCCACTTGCTGTAATTGTCCAGCACATGCGGCACGACGTACACGGTGGCGATCAGGCTGGCGACCGTGAGCAGTACCTGCACCGGCCAGAACCAGTTGGCAACCTTGCGGGCCCGCGAGTTAAGTTCGCCTTCGGTTTTGGTGGCAAGGTAAAGCGAGCCGTGAACGATGAGTGTCACCAGCGCTACCACGCCGCAGATAACCGTGTACCAGTCGAGGATGCCGTTCTGCGCGCCCACGCGCCAATTCGTCCACAGCGGTTCGAAGAAATAGCCGTCCGCTTGCAGCGGAACGCCGCGCACCACGTTGCCCAGAGCGGCCCCGAAGAAGATGGCCAGCAGGATGCTCGATATTCCAAAGATGACGTCAAAGAAGCCCTTCCACACTGGCTCCCCGATATGGGTGCGGAACTCGATGCCGATCCCGCGCAGCATCAGCAGCCACAGCACCATCATCAGCGGCAAGTAAAACCCGCTGAAGCTGGACGCGTACAACAGAGGAAAGGCGAAGTAGAGCGTTCCGCCGGCGGCCAGCAGCCACACTTCATTGCCGTCCCAGACCGGGCCGATAGCGCGCAGCACCATGCGGCGCTCGGCGTCATTTTTCGCGATGAAGAGGTGGACCGCCCCCACTCCGATATCGAAGCCGTCAAGCAGCACGTAAACCGCAACCATTACCGCAACGATCATGAACCATAGGGTTGACATGGCTATCGCACCTCCGTGGGAGTCACAGGAACCACGTTGAGCTTTTCGCGTAAGGGCTCAGGATCAGGCCCATGCTCGATTTCGCGGCGCACCAGGAAGAGGAACAAGATCGAAAGCACCGTGTACATCCCCAGAAACCCGAGGAAGCTGAACCACGCATTACCCGCGGACACCAACTTGGAATAACCATCCACGGTGCGCAGCAAACCATAGACCAGCCACGGCTGCCGGCCAAGCTCGGCCGTCATCCAACCTGCCGTGTTGGCAATGTAGGGCAACGGGAACAACAACAGCAGCACCCAAAGCATCCAGCGACCGCGGTATAGCTGGTTTCGCCAGAGCAGGATGGATGCGATAGCGGCGACTGCGATGAAGATCGTCCCCAGCCCGACCATGACGTGGTAGGCGTAGTAGAGCAAAGGAATGCTGTCGGGCCAATCTTGCTTCGGCACGGCGTTGAGGCCCTTTACTTGCGCACCCCAGCTGCGCCAGGTCAGAAAGCTCAGCATGTTGGGAATGATGATTGGGTTGTCGATTTTCTGCGCCGGGACGTCGGGCTGCCCGAGAATCACCAGAGGCGCTCCGGGTTGCGTCTCCCACAAAGCTTCCATCGCGGCCAGCGTAACAGGCTGGTTAAACGCCACCAGTCGCCCCTCGGCATCGCCTGTCGGGAAAAGTTGCAGGACGCTCACGATCAGCGCCGCAATCACGCCGACGCGCACGAAGATGCGCCCCTGCTCCATATGTTTCTGGCTGAGCAGGTAGAACGCGCCGACTGCCGACATCACAAACGCCCCCGTGACAACCGCCCCGCCCATGTTGTGCGCATACTGCCACCAGGCCCAGGGATTCAGCACCAGTTGCCAGAAGCTGGTCAGTTGCAGCGAACCGTCGGCCACACGCTGGTAGCCCACCGGGTGCTGCATCCAGGCATCCGTCGCAACAATGAAGTAACCCGATAGCCACGAGCCGACAAAGACCATTAGCGCTGCGAACCAATGCTGGGTTTTCGTCAGCCGCTTTTCACCATAGAGAAATAAACCGAGGAACGTGGATTCCAGGAAAAAGGCGAAACAGCCTTCCATGGCCAGTGTCTGCCCGATCACGCCACCGGCATAGCGTGAAAAATGCGACCAGTTGGTGCCGAACTGGAATTCCATGGGAATTCCAGTGACCACACCGATCACAAAATTGATGCCGAAAATCTTGGCCCAGAAGCGGGCGGCCCGGTCGTAACGCTCGTCTTTGGTCTTGAGCACCAGAGTTTTCAAGATCACGATCAACGGCGCCAGTCCCATCGTCAACTGTGGAAACAGGTAGTGATAGGTCACCGTGAACGCGAAGTGCAAGCGGTGGATCAAGAGTGCGCTATCCATGCATGGACCCTCGGTAGGAAAACACTGCTCCCGGAGATTACGCGGCCTTGTACCGCGTGCAACGGTTGTGGGAACAACGTACTCCCTATTGTTCGGCAGCGAGGCCACAACGCGCCGTGATTGAAGTCACAAGCTGCTGTGAACAGGCTAGAGCGAACCGGCTTGACCTGCGTGGGCTGCATCGAGATGGCTTGAACGGGGGTGGATGCGCGCCCGATGTCCAGCACCAAAGACCGAGTCTTCCTCTCGGTTCTTGGGTCTAAACTAATGTCCATGCGTCGCCCTTTTCTGAATGCGTTCTTCTCCCTGGCTTTGCTGGCGGGACCGGCGGTGCTGCTCATACAGCATCCGATCAACGTGCACGCGCAGCAACGCACCATGCGCCTGATCTTGAAAGATGGCTCCTACCAATCGATAGTGAAATACGAGGTCCAGGGTGACCGGGTCCACTATCTCAGTGCGGAACGGTATGAGTGGGAAGACATTCCGAGCTCGCTCATCGACTGGGACGCGACCAAGAAGTACGAAGCTGACTTCAACAGCGGCAAGCTACGCAAGGCGCGGGAAGAAACCCCGGAGGAGAAAGAGGAGCGCGAGAAGGAGGAAGCCAACTCGCCCCAGATCGCGCCAGGCCTGCACCTGCCTGGGACGGGTGGGGTGTTCCTGTTCGATCAGTATCAGGGCAAACCCGAACTGGCGGAGATCGTGCAAAACGGCAGCGAACTGAACAAGAGCGCGAGTAAGAGCGTTTTGCGTGCCACGATCAATCCAATTGCCAGTTCCAAGCAGCCCTTTGAATTGAAAGGTGAACACGCGAAGATTCAATCGCACGTGCCACGTCCCACCATCTACATTGACATCGACGAAGGGCCACAGAGCGGCACGGCGATCGCGGACCGCTTTCGGCTGGTACGCGTTGCAGTCAAGAAAGACACGCGTGTCGTCGCCAATCTGAAAATTACCTTCACCGGAAAGGTAAGCGAGCAGGACATCTCGGTACCCGCAAGCGTGGAGAAGCTTGGAACGCGAGAGTGGGTGAAAGTGACGTCGGCACAGGATCTCACCCCTGGCGAGTATGCGGTGGTGGAGATGCTCGGCCCGCAGGAGATGAACCTTTACGTCTGGGACTTCGGCGTCAATCCCAACGCGCCCGCAAATCCGAATACGGTGCAACCCGACATACCCAGTACGGAAGCGCAGCCGAAATAAGGAAAACCGCGACTGCGGCGAGCTGAACACTGGGGGATTAGGGCTTGGGGCGTTCTTCTTCGGAACCCACGATCCCGACACCCGCTAGGGCAATGTTGTCACGCCCCGCCTGCTTCACCTGATACATCATTTCATCGGCGCGTTGCACGACGGCCTGCGGGGAAGCGGCGTCTACGGGATAACTTGCAATACCGATGCTCGCCCGTAGAGATAGCGGCACACCCTCCGCAGCGAGCCATTGCCGGGAGTGAAAAAGTGACATCAGCCGGCGCGCTACCAAGAGAGCTGCATCCTTTGAAGTTTGGGGCAATAGAATGGCGAATTCGTCGCCGCCATAGCGAAAGGCGGCGTCCACCAGGCGAAGGTTTTCCCGCAACGCGTGCCCCACCTGCCCCAGAAGCTTGGTGCCGACCAGGTGTCCGTGCTCATCGTTCACCCGCTTGAAGTAGTCGAGATCGAGAAACAGAAGGCTGAACTCATATCCGAAACGTTCCGAACGGTGTACCTCGTCAGAAAGCGCTGTAGACAACTGGCGCGCGTTGTACAAGCCGGTGCAGTCGTCGGTGATGCTGAGTTCCTGAATGCGCTGGACAGCACGGGCGTTCTCGATGGCGATGGCGGCGTAGTCGGCCAAGGTCCGCAACAGCAGCTCATTGCGGGTATAGACCTGCATATCGATATTCACCATCTGGATGATACCCAGGATTTTGCCGCCCGTCCGCACCGGCATGCACACCACGGAACATCCGGTGACGAAGAAACTGTCACCGCTCGCCTGCCGGATCCGTTCGTCCTGGGTTACGTCAGGAATAACCAGCGGTGTGCCATGGGTGATCACCCATCGCGCCAGACTTTCACCCGATGCCAATTGCAAGGCGTTGAGGTTCTCGCAACCTTTCCCGACCGCAGCCGCATAATAGAGCTCGTCCGTGGCCTCATCCAGCATGAGCAGCGACCAGGTCGCCGGCTGAAAATAGGCGGCCATCTTCTCCATGATGGTTTGCAGAATGGTGTCGAGATCAAGCGACGATGTCAGGGCTTTGGCGACGTCGTGAAAGATCTTTAGTTCGTAAAACTGCCGATCGTTGTCCGTAACTGAAAACGACATGCAAGAACCTAGCGCAGATCTCGTCTGCCCCCGGAAAAGGGAACCAGAGCCAAGCGCCCCTCGATTCCAAAAGGTCCAGGCTCAAGAATTTACGCCTGCCTACCGTGCATTTTACCGGAAAGCGCAGGTGGGTTCCGATTCCAGTAGTTTTCAGCTAGCCAAACTGGCCCACTCCCGGTGGGCGGCCAGTTTGACACTGCCTGCACCACTTTCTATGATCGGCAGGGGATCCTGGTAAATTCAATTGCGTAAGTCGTTGGAGCAGACCGAGGCTGGGATGGGTGCATTCGGCGAACGGTTGCGTCGGGAGCGGGAGATGAGGAACATCTCACTCGACGAAATCGCCGCAGTCACAAAGATCGGGACTCGCCTGCTTCGCGCCTTGGAGCATGAACAATTCGATCTGCTCCCCGGCGGCATCTTCAACAAGGGGTATGTTCGCGCTTACGCCAAATATGTCGGAATCGACGAGGAGCAGGCAGTCGCCGATTATTTGCAAGCCGCGCACGAAGCTGCGCCCGACGTACATGGGATCGCCGAGGAGAACACCTCAAGCCGATTCGAGGGGGCCAGTCGCGAGCAATTAAGCGCCCCGCGGAGATCGACATTTCCTGTGGTTCCCGTACTCATCGTTCTCGTACTCATTGCGGGAATCGCGGGAGGCTGGCGCCTTTACCGGGAGCGTCAATTCGATCGGCGAGCGAGCGTGGCGACCGCAGGGACGCGCGATACGACGCTGCACGGTTCCACTGTCAGCCCCCCGGCAACAAGCATGTCCACTCCAGGAAAATCGCCTTCGCCCCAGACCGGCTCTGGCATGACTGATCATGGAGGAACAGACGTTATCGGCAGCGCAAAGCCGGCCGACGCGAGAGCTAGCGCGCCCGGAGCGAGCCCGGTAGCCAGCGACGGCCGCACCGGCCAGACCGCCGCAGCCCAGCTCGTTTCCAGCCAAAACGCAACCAAGCCGCTTCCACCAACGGCTCCCACGAGTCTTGCAACGGGAACAAACAACGTTGCGAATTCCGAAGGCGCTACGCCCTTCGAACTCACGGTCCGCCCCAAGGATCGTGCCTGGGTTTCCATCAAGTCCGACGGTAAGTTTGTGGTTCGTGGCATCATCAAGCCGCCGGATGTGAAGACGATCCGCGCTACCAGCCAGGTGGTCTTTTGGACCGGCAACGCCGGCGCGGTGGAAGTTTCGTTTAATGGCAAGAGCGTTCCTCTCACCGGCGGCGAAAATGAGGAGCGCGTGCTCGTCTTCAATTCGCGTGGACTGCTGCCGCCTTCGGCCTCCCAATGACGCCGCCTGGCAGCGAACCTTCAACCCGACCCATCGGCAAAAACCTTGGTGAAAACGTGGTGCGTATCGAGGCCGAAGCGTTGCGCGCCCTCGCCGACCGTCTTGCCGGGCCGATGGCAGCGGACTTTGAACGGGCGGTGGAGTTGCTCTACTGCTGCGCCGGCCGCATCGTCGTTACTGGCATGGGCAAGAGCGGGCTGATTGCCCGTAAAATCGCTGCGACCCTCACCTCTACCGGAAGTCCGGCGTTGTTTCTTCATCCTGCGGAAGCTCTGCACGGCGACCTCGGAATGGTGGTCCGCGGCGACGTGGTTATCGCCCTCTCGGCCAGCGGAGAAACCGACGAAATCCTGCAACTGCTGGCAACCGTGAAGCGGCTCGGCGTCCCGCTCATCACCATGACTTGCGATGACCTTCACTCCCTTTCCGAAGGGCCGCGCAACATGTCCACGCTGGCGCAAGCCGCGAACATCGCGCTGGACTGCTCGGTCGCCCACGAAGCCTGCTCCCTCGGACTTGCGCCCACCGCCTCGACCACCACCATGCTCGCACTGGGAGATGCGCTCGCGGTCGCGCTCTCGCAACGGCGTGGATTCAAGGAAGAGGACTTCGCCAGCCTGCATCCCGGAGGCAAACTCGGCAAGCGCTTCCTGCGCGTCTCTACCCTGATGCACGCGGGAAACGCCATGCCCCAAGTCAAGCCCGAGACAACCATGAGCGACGTGATCTACGAAATGTCGCGCAAGGGCCTGGGAATGACAACCGTGGTCGAAGGCGAAAAACTTGTGGGATTGATTAGCGATGGCGACCTGCGCCGCTTGCTGGAACAGCACGGCAAGAAGGTGTTCGACCTTGCGGCCGCGGAATGTATGACGCGTTCGCCGCGCACCGTCGGCGCTGATGTTTTCGCCATCGCCGCGCTCGACGTCATGGAGCAGAAAAAGATCACTTCCCTTCCCGTGGTGGACGCAGCCGGCCACCTGCTGGGTGTGCTGCACCTGCATGATCTGTGGGGCACGCAGATGTTGTGAAAAAGCCGTCAGCACTCAGCCTTGCAAGCGGAAGCAGGTCTTCTGAAGCCCGTCTGGGGTTCAGTGAGGGATCTGCGTTCCTCCCGCCCGGACGCCAGTCTGAATGAGGGCCGACTCTGCCGATGCTACAGCTACGCCGGAATCGCTCTAAATGTATAAGCGCGGAATGTCCTTGTTTGGCTGAGTGCTGAGTGCTGAATGCTGAGTGCTGTCTAAGCTGTTTCCACGAACGCCAGCACCAGTTCGCGCTCGCGTGGCCCGTCAAGCTCGACCAGAACGACCCGCTGCCAGGTTCCTAGCAACAGCAAACCGCGATCTAACATCAGTGCCAGCGAAGTTCCGATCAGCGTGGACAGGATGTGGTCGGGCGTATGCGCCGGATTGTGAGGATGGCGATACTGAAGTTTGGGAATGAGGTGCTCGAAGGCGTCGAGCATGTCGAGATCGGTTCCGGGATCAAGATCGGCCGTCGTCAACGCGGCCGTCGTGTGAAGCACACTCAGTTGGCATATCCCGGTCTTGTCTCCATACTGCTTCCACAGAAAAGATTCGAGCTGCTCGGTGATATCCACGATCTCGCGCTTCTTGTGGGTTTTGATCGTAAGCCGATGCATGACTCACCTACCGACTCGGCGTGAACAATTCTAATCGCACCCGCCAGGACACGGATTGCCCAGGCTGCAGTAGCACCATGCCGGTGTCGACGCTCCCCCAATTCTTGTTGTAAGGATCGGGTAGATTGAACTGCGGTTCCAAGGCAACAAAATTTTTCTGCAGTGGAGAATACACCTGGATTGACTTGATCTGGGGTGAAAGCGTGATCAGCCGCAAACCGTACTTGGCTTCAGGATCGATGATCTCCGAAACTGTGCTCCCGTTGGGGCGATACTTCAGTTCGGAGAAATTGTCGTCAAGGTACTGCGTGCCGAGTGGACGTCCGCCGGGCGCGCTGAAGTCATACGGCGTGGCTTTCACCGGAACCCCCTGGCCGGTGGTGAACGAATCGTCGTAGTTATTCATGACGGCGCGAGTGTCGCTCGGCAGGTGCAGCCTGACCTGCTGACGGTGGCCGCTGGGGAGAACGAAATAAGGATGCCAGCCAATCCCCATGGGCAGTGGTTCATGGCCCACGTTCTTGGCGGTCACCGTCATCTCGAAGGCGCTATTCTTCAGCGTGGTCTCGACCCGGACCTCCGTGTCAGAGGGCCAATGCCCATCGAAGTTGCCCGCGTGCAGTACGGCGGCAACGCTTGAATCGCCGGCTCCGCTCTTCTGGGTAACATCTTCGAATTTCGAGCGCAGCATCAGCCCGTGAATCGCGTGCTTCTCCGCACCCGGATTGTTGCCGCTCCAATTCGCCGCCAGCGTGACTGTTTTTCCGGCTACATCAGCGATGATGGTTTTGCCATCCGCCGAGGCCTTGCCACGAATGCGATTCGCGAACGGCAGAAGAATGGCCCCACCCATCTTGAATACCTGGTTCCCAAACTCGTCATCGCCTTTGTCGAGCAACTGCCCCGCTTCAGGCTGTGGGGGCGAGTTCAGCAGATCGATCTCTCCCTTCCCCGGTATGTAAGCCTTGATCTGCAACACTGCCATGCCGCGCCCGGGCAGTATTGTGGCCTCCAGAAACTGCGGTTCGCTCTTATCGCTAGACCTGGGCCGTTGAAGCACCACCACAGGCTCTCCTCCAATGGAAATCGCCTGCGATGGCCCGGCTGAATGGTTGTCAGTCACGGCTTGGCCGATGCCATTGTCAGGAATCCAACCGCACGTCAACAGGATTGCCAGACAAAAACTCAAGTAAGTCCTTGAGCTCTTAACAGTGCGCATTAGTCCCTTACCTTTGCCTGACCCATCCGTAGATGTTTTCGCGATGGGCAAGACCATTCGCAGCCTCACGGGCGGCGTTCACCATGCCCTCATCTCTTATTCAGGGCGCCGGTGCGGCCATGGCCCTCGATCGCTTGTTCAAGCGTGCTCTCCCCTTCCGTGAGCGGCGTGCTGGAAGTCTAACAAATCGAGGGGCACCATCGTCCCCATGGAACTGCCACTCAGGTTGACAGGACGTGTGCTACAGACTACATTTTTGATGCAAGCGGTGTGCTCTGCGCAACCCCTGTTCTGCCGTCCCACCATCCACCTTGCGCCTAACGAAATTCATTTTGGAGACTAATAACTATGAACGTACGCAACTTTCTGCTTGGGACAATTCTGGTGGCACTTATAGCTGGAGTAGTTCCGTTGGGCTGGTCAATTCAGACTGGCGAAATGAATGGAAAGATCGCGTCCCGCGTTCTTTCCGAGACCGCAAACGGCGGCTCAACCGAGGCCCTGGTTGTACTGACTCAGCAGGCCGATCTTGGTGCGGCTTCGACCTTCAACACAAAGTTGGACAAAGGCAATTTCGTGGTTAACACGCTTCGAACTGTTGCTGCCCGTACCCAGGGTCCGATCCTGAGCTTGCTGCAGCAACGCGGCGTTCCTTATCAGTCCTTTTACATCGTCAACATGATCAAAGTGACGGGCGATCGCAACCTGATGGAAGAACTTGCGGCGCGCGAAGACGTGGCACGAATCGATGCCAACCCGACGATACATAACGCGTTGCCCGGGGTCGAGGGATCTGACTCAACCTTTCAGACCCTTGGTGTGGAGTGGAACATTCAGAGGGTAAAGGCCCCCAACGTCTGGGCTTTGGGCTATCACGGCGAAGGCCGAGTAGTCTCCGGAGCCGATACCGGTGTGCAATGGGACCACCCTGCGCTCAAGTCGCATTATCGCGGCTGGGACGGCCACACAGTGAACCACGACTACAACTGGCACGATGCCTCGCCCGATCACTCACCTGTTCCCATCGACCCCAATAGTCATGGCACGTTTACGGCCAGTGAGATGGTTGGCGATGACGGACTGGGCAACCAGGTCGGAGTAGCTCCAGGAGCGAAATGGATTGCCTGCCGCAACATGGATGCCGGAGGCAACGGCACTCCCGCGCGCTACACCGAATGCTTCCAGTTTCTGATTGCGCCTTATCCGGTCAATGGCGATCCAAGCCAAGGCGATCCCAGCAAGGCACCGGACTCCATAAACAATTCCTGGACGTGTCCTCCCAGCGAAGGCTGCTCAACCTATACTCTCCAGAGTATTGTGGACGCCGTACGCGCAGCTGGGATTTTCCCGGCAATGGCCGCTAGTAATTACGGTCCAGGCTGCTCCACGATTCAAGAACCGCCTGCCATCTATGCCAGTTCCGTGGATGTTGCCGCCCTCGACTCCTCAAACAACATCGCCAGCTTCAGCAGCCGCGGTCCGGTGATTGCGGACGGCAGTCACCGCACCAAACCTGATCTCTCCGCACCGGGCGTTAACATCCGGGGCGCGGTACCAGGGAACGGATATAGTTCAGGTTGGTCGGGAACGTCCATGGCCGCCCCGCACGTCGCCGGCGGGGTTGCTCTGTTGTGGCAGGTCAAGCCCAATCTTGTCGGGAATGTCACTCAAACCCAGTTGACGATGGAGCGGGCAGCTCAGCATTTCCTGGTCCAAAGTGTTGCTAACTGCGGTGGACCGGCCGGACTGCAGAACAATACATTTGGCTTTGGACTTCTCAATCTGTTGCAGGCGGTACAGTAGAAGTTCCTGACCGCCGATCAGCCCTCTGTCGCGGCTCCGCATGGTGTGGGGTCGCGATTTCAATACGATGACTTGCCGCGGGGAGGCTGCGGTGGCGCGCTGCTCACGCAGACCGGCATGAGTTGTTCAAGCGTCTGGTCGTCCTCAGAATCCCGCCCGCCCCGCACGAATCAGCGCCGACCAATCCGGTGACTGCCCCGCCGCCTTGGCCGCTGCATTGATGTGCTCACGTTGCTTCAATTCCGGGAATGGAAGGCCGCCCGTCACCAAGCGCCCTCTGTCGTACAGCAATTCATCCAAGGTGCCGTTCAGTAAGAGCTGGTAATTCCAGGGTTGCGGGTGGCTCACGTCCTTAGCGATCTGCCGGTCCATCGTCGTCGTACAGTTCCTGGTCACGGCGTTGTACCACTCCGGATGATCTCTTAACTGGTTCAGGTAAGCGAGATACGCCAGGAATATTTCCCGTGCTCGACCCGGTGGTACCGTGGTGCGGTACAGGTAGACTTCCTCATCTTTGCGGTAGTTGGTGCGTAATCGAATGACGTCGCGCTCATCGGCGGCGATAAAGATCAACTCGTATTGGCGGAAAAATCCAAGTATCGCCGAGTAATCCTGGCCCACTTTGTACCGCGCTTCGATCGAGAAGGCGATATGGTCGTGGTCGCCGAACTGGAAGCTGACAATCGGGTGGCCGATATACTTCGGTCCCCAGGTGGTGAAGAAAAGGTCTGCGTAACGGAGTTGCGACAGGTACACCGTGCGATCACTCCAGCAATTCGTGTAGTCGGTCTTGGAACGGTAGTCGCAGTTGCGCAGGTTGTGAATCACGACCCGGTCTCCGCTAATCTCAGCCCAGGCGGTCCGATCGGCGTCGGGTTGCCAGTTCCCTTCATTCGAGGGCCTCAGGCTGAGCCACCACGCCAGCACAATGCAGAAGCCTGCGAAACACAACACTGCAGCCCACGGTCGTTTGACCATCAGCAGGATCGCGAGAATTCCGAGGACGTAGATCGCGGTCACCGGAATGCGCAAGACTGCAATCCGAACATCAACGTAGAGAGCCGCCACAGCCCACAGAATAAGCAGCGCGAGAATGAGCCACATGATTGTGCGTCCTAGGGCCCGCATCGCTCTGAACCGAACCGGAGATGGCGTAAGCCGATGGCCGACAGCATTGTCCATAAATATTTCCTGTCTTTAGGTCTTGAGGTCGAACCGGCTCGAGGCCGGCTTGTGGGTCTCACGTCCCAGCAGACACCCGTCCGATTGTAACTGCAGCGAGAGACCGGAACGCTACCCACGATGAGCCGCACAAATTGAGTCGGCGCAAAACGGTCTGCACTTGTGGTGTCCCAATTCCCGTCTGGCATCGCGACCAATCGGCGATTTCATTCACGCCGTCGTGTGTCCCCGCATGATTAACGCATATAAGGGGAAGCCGGCCAGACTTCGACTCGCAAACCGGCAAATTTACCAGTGGTAATCCGCGAGTTTTTGGGCTAAAAAGACAGCTACCCTTTCTAGCAGAGAGTCGAGTTCTGACTAATGACGCCTAGGAGTGTCTTAATGCGAATCGGACCTGAGCTTTACCACGCTGAACCACCTACAAACAGTACCAGGTTATGGCATCCGACGGGTTTGCGGCGCCATCACCGGCTGCAGAACGCGACCGCCCTAGGCGTATGCCTGATAACCCTCCTGCTGTTCGCCGGCTGCGAAAAGAAGGAGGAGCGTCCGCAGGCGGGGCCGCCCGAAGTCGAGGTCACGGACGTCGTTCAAAAGGACATTCCCATTTTCGAGGAGTGGGTGGCACAGCTCAACGGCTCTAACAATGCCGACATCACGCCTAAAGTGCAGGGCTACCTGTTGAAGCAGGATTATCCGGACGGCCTCTTCGTAAGAAAAGGCCAGCTTCTGTATGAGATCGACCCAAGGCCTTTCGTGGCGGCGCTTGATCAGGCCAAAGCCCAGGTAGCGGTGGCCGTGGCGAACCTGTCAGAGGCCGACAACAACGTTGCCCGAGACACCCCGCTTGCTGCACAGAACGCGGTCCCGCAAAAGCAACTCGACACCGACATTTCGACCCAAGCCGCGATGAAGGCGCAAGTGGCGGCCGCCCAGGCAAATGAGCAGCAGGCGGTGCTGAATCTTGGCTGGACCAAGGTCTATTCACCGATCGATGGAATCGCCGGTATCACCAATTCTCAGATCGGCGACTTGGTGGGAACGACTACCAAGATGACGACGGTCTCCCAGGTAAATCCGATCTGGGCGTATTTCAATATCAGTGAAAGTGACTACCTGACAAACGCCGCGATGATTGCCCAGATTGCACGTGGAAACGCCAGCCGGCGTCCCACCATGCCAGTCGAATACATCCAAGCCAATGGACAAACCTACCCGGAGAAAGGCAGGCTCACCCTCGTCAACCGCCAGGTCTTTGCCCAGACCGGCACGGTCCAGATTGTTGCCGAGTTCCAGAACAAGGATGGCATTCTACGTCCCGGTGGCTTCGGACGGGTGCGAATAGAGACGGGTGACAATAAGAATGCGTTGCTAGTTCCGCAGGCAGCCGTCATCGAAGTCCAGTCGATGTACCAGGTGGTTGTGGTTACTCCCGATAACAAAGCGATGTTCCGTCCGGTCAAGGTGGGCGAGAAGGTGGGTACGGATTGGATCGTCACTGAAGGACTGAAGCCTGGTGAAAAGATCATCGTCCAGGGCTTCATGAAGGTGCGCGAGGGCACGCCGGTCAGTCCCAAACCGTACGTGGTGGCCGCCTCGGCAGGGGGCAACTGACCATGTCGAAATTCTTCATCAATCGGCCCATCGTCGCCATCGTCATCTCCATCCTGATGATCATCGCCGGTGTCGTCTCGATGCTCAGCCTGCCTACAGCCCAATTTCCAAATATCGCCGACCCGCAGATCCAGGTTATCGCGAATTACACCGGTGCAGACTCGGGAACCGTCGCCGAGTCGGTCGCCACCCCCATCGAGCAGCAGATGTCGGGTGTCGACAACATGAACTACATGTACTCGCTGAGTTCCAGCAACGGGCAGATGACACTGACGGTGGACTTCAAGATTGGCACGGTTGCCAGCACCGACCAGATTTTGTCGCAGATGCGCGTCTCCCAAGCTAACTCGCAACTGCCCAGCGCAGTAATCAACAACGGAATTACGGTGCAGAAGTCCACCGCAGCACCGTTGATGCTGATCGATCTGTCCTCTCCCAACGACACCTACAACAACATTTTTCTGGCGAACTATGCAGTCATCAACCTGAATTATGCGTTAACCCGCGTGCCGGGCGTGGCGTCGGTGTCGGTCTTCGGCGCTGGCCAGTACGCCATGCGGTGCTGGGTCAATCCTGACAAGCTGGCGAATCTGGGTATCACGGTTTCCGAAATTATCAACGCCGTCCAGGCCCAGAACACGGTCAACCCCGCCGGCCAGATCGGCGGCGAACCGGTGCCCCCGGGCCAGCAGTTCACCTACACCGTGCGCGCTCCGGGAAGGCTTCCTTCGGCTGAGGAGTTCGGGGAGATCATCGTTCGGGCCGATCCCAAAGGTGGGATTCTGCGCCTGAAGGACGTCGCCCGTATCGAGCTGGGTGCGCAGAACTACATCATGCAGGGCCGGTTGAATGGCAAGCCGGCCGCCCTCGTGGCGATCTATCAGGCCCCGGGCGCCAACGCAGTCGCAACCGCCAAGGCTGTTCGCAAGTTAATGGAGGAAGCCAAGACTCGATTTCCCCAAGACCTGGACTACATCGTCGCACTCGATACCACGCTGGCCGTCACCGAAGGTATCAAGGAAATTGAGAAGACGCTATTCGAGGCGCTGGGGCTGGTAATCATCGTGGTCTTCCTCTTTCTCCAGGGCTGGCGCGCCACACTCATCCCGTTGCTGGCAGTGCCGGTTTCGTTGGTTGGGACCTTTGTCGTCTTTCCATTGCTCGGGTTTTCCATCAACACGCTCTCGCTCTTCGGTCTGGTGCTCGCGATCGGCTTGGTGGTGGACGATGCCATCGTCGTGGTGGAGGCTGTGGAGCACCATATTGAGCAGGGCATGACACCCCACGACGCGACGGTAAAAGCGATGGAGGAAGTGGGCGGTCCAGTAGTTGCCATCGCGTTGATCCTGGCCGCCGTCTTCATACCCACGGCGTTCGTCCCTGGCATCACCGGCCAGCTTTACCAGCAGTTTGCAGTAACCATCGCAGTCTCGGTGGCCTTTTCGGCCTTCAATGCGCTGACCCTCAGCCCTGCCTTGGCGGCGATGCTTCTTCGCCCGAAAAAAGAGTCGCGAGGACCGCTGGGTGCATTCTTCCGAGGTTTCAATAAGGTATTTGGCAGGGCGACCGACGGTTACGTAGGCGCCTGCAGGCATTTGATCCACAAAGCGGGATTTGCTTTCATTCTGCTTGCCCTGCTAGCGGCGGGCGCGGCTTTCTTCGGCTCAAAAATACCGAGCAGCTTTCTTCCCGATGAGGACCAGGGATATGTCTACGTCGGCCTGCAACTGCCCGATGCGTCATCTTTGCAACGTTCCTCCGAAGCCGGCCGGCAAGTCGAGGACATCATTCTCAAGACGCCCGGCGTGGAGTACGTGAGCTCGGTCATTGGGTACAGCATGCTGAGCGGCGTCAATACCACTTACAGTGCGTTTTTCTTCGTCTCGTTCAAGCCCTGGAGTGAGCGCAAGACCCCGGAAAACAGCTATGACGGCATTAAAGCTCACCTTCAGATGGCCCTTTCCAAGGTCACGTCGGGTATTGCATTCTCGTTCCCGCCACCCGCAATTCCGGGCGTGGGCACCTCCGGCGGGTTCACCTTCATTCTCGAAGACCGGTCCGGTAGCGGTACCGACTTCCTGGCCAAGAACACGAAAATCTTCATGGCTGCGGCCCAGAAGCGCCCCGAACTGGCCGGTGTCATGACGACGGCTCTCTTCGGAGTTCCCCAGGTAGGTGTGACCGTGGACAAGGCGAAGGTGCTGACCCAGCAGGTCCCCTTGAGCAATGTGTACCAGACACTGCAGACCTTCATGGGCGGATCGCTGGTGAACTACTTCAATCGTTTTGGCTTGCAGTGGCAGGTTTACGTGCAAGCTGACGGTGATTACCGAACCAACGCCGACAACCTGGGCAAGTTTTATGTGAAGAGCATCGAAGGCCAGATGGTTCCGTTGAGTACGTTGACCGCCATTACTGCGCGCAGTGGATCTGAGTTCGTCATGAGATACAACCTGTACCAATGCGTGCAGATTAACGGCTCATCCGCGCCCGGTTACAGCTCCGGACAATCCATGGCGGCGCTGGAGGAGGTCTTCAAACAGACCATGCCGACCCAGATGGGCTTCGACTACAGTGGCATGTCGTACCAGCAGCAGCAGGCTGCCCAAGGGGTCAGCCCCTCTACCATCTTTGGCTTGTCATTCCTCATCGTTTTCCTCATCATGGCCGCGCAGTACGAGAGTTGGACGCTTCCGTTCAGCGTGCTGCTCGGAGTCCCCATCGCTGTCTTCGGGGCTTTCGTCGCACTCTATTTCCGGCGGCTCGACAACGATGTTTACGCACAAATTGGCCTGGTAATGCTTATTGGTTTGTCCGCCAAGAACGCTATTCTGATCGTCGAATTCGCCAAAGCGGAGTACGAAGGCGGCAAGTCACTGATTGACGCTTCTCTGGCCGGTGCAAGGCTGAGGCTGCGCCCTATCCTGATGACCGCATTCGCCTTTATTCTCGGTTGCGTTCCGTTATGGGTAGCTTCCGGGGCAGGTGGCATCTCGAGGCAAGTGCTGGGAACCGTCGTGATAGGCGGTATGATCGCCGCCTCGCTGCTTGCCATCTTCTTCATCCCCGTCAGCTTCGATGTCGTGGAGCGGTTTGGCCTATGGATAGGTGGCGGCGAGAAACCGAAGCCCCCGGGACCAGAGGGTCCGGATACGGGGTCGAAAGGAGCCGGACATGACTAGCGCGAGAATATCCACTGCTGTCTTGCTATTGCTCGCGCTGTGCGGATGTAAGGTCGGCCCCAACTACAAGCGTCCGCCGCTGACGGTCCCAGGCGGGTATCGCGGGGTTGCGCCCGATGCTTCCACGCAGCAACCAACTGGTGAACAATTCGCCGAAATGAAGTGGCCGGCCGTGTACCAGGATGAGGTTCTGCAGGGCCTCATCAAGGAAGCCCTCGCCAACAACTACGACATGCGGATTGCCGCCACGCGTATCCTTCAGGCCAACGCTTCTCTGGGGATTACGCGCGCCAATCAATTTCCGACTTTGAACGGTTCGGCGGCAGTCACGAACGAGCGTTCCGCGATTTACCCGGGGGCTCCCACGTTCGACACTCTGGGACTGCAGTTGAACTATATCGTCGATTTCTGGGGGCAATACCGCCGGGCCACGGAATCGGCGCGTGCCACTCTTTTGGCTACACAGTTTGGGCAAAGCATAGTTCAAACCACCCTGATTTCCTCCGTGGCCAGCGATTACTTTCTGCTGCGCCAATATGACGGCCAGCTCGTGTACTCGCGAGATACGGTCGCAGCCGACCACGAAATCCTGAAGCTCAACACTATAAAGTTCAAGGGCGGTGAATCCGCGATTACGGATGTGTATCAGGCGCAGACGCTGGTGGAACAGGCGGAAGCGGAAGTCATCAGTCTTCAGCAGGCGATAGAACAAACGGAAAACAATATCAGTATCTTGCTGGGCAGAAATCCAGGGCCGATTGCGCGCGGGCTCAATCTGGTTGATCAGCCACACCTCCCAGAGGTGCCGGCTGGACTGCCTTCGGCGCTTCTGCAACGCCGGCCGGATGTGCGTCGCGCCGAAGAAAACCTGGTCGCCGCCAATGCCAACGTGGGTGTGGCCAAGGCAGCCTTCTTTCCCCAGATCTCATTGACCGGCGCATTTGGCGCGCAGAGCACCGCCATCACCAGCTTCCTGCAGGGGCCGGCGACATTCTGGTCCGTGGGTGGGCAGGTAGTCCAACCGATCTTCCAGGGAGGCAGGATCAGGAGCGGGTACCGTTTGGCGTGGGCGCAGCGCGACGAAGCGGAACTCTCCTACAAGCAAACCGTGCAGCAGGCGTTCGGCGATGTTTCCAACAGTCTCGTAGGCTACAACCAGTCTCGACTGTACCGGATGAAGATCGAGGAGCAGACGAAAACATACAAGCAAATGGCCGACCTTGCCACCGTGCGTTTCAAGGGTGGCGTCACCAGTTTTCTCGAAGTGCAGTACTACGAACAGCAGTACTTCCTTTCGGCGCTGAGCCTGGCCCAGGCGTGGTACACGGAATTGCAGAACTATGTGCAGCTTTACCAGGCGCTGGGTGGTGGTTGGCAGCAGTAAGGGCGGTTATTTCCGATTGCAGCTCTTAATCCAGAATTGCGGATAACTTTTGGGCAATAGAGGGAGGTCATCATGGCACTTTTTGACCTGGTGTTTCAAGGCGGCGGCGCAAAGGGAGCCGCCTTCGCAGGAGCCCTGGAGGTACTTGTGGCAGCGGGACACACGCACAGGCGATTGATCGGGACCTCCGCAGGCGCCATCACCGCTACTTTGCTCGGAGCTGGCTATTCCGCGGCGGAGCTATTGCAAGCCACTGCCGAAACTTTACCGGGA
Organism: Acidobacteriaceae bacterium; assembly: GCA_003160215.1. Taxonomy (GTDB): domain Bacteria; phylum Acidobacteriota; class Terriglobia; order Terriglobales; family Acidobacteriaceae; genus Bog-257. The sequence goes on along the minus strand of PLQW01000129.1, from coordinate 17,826 downwards.
ACCACAAATCCGGTCTTCACCACCTTCATGGACGCGCCCAAGGCGGATGACTTCAGTACGGCCCAGATCGCCAATAGCCAGACCATGGAGTTGCTGCAAGAAGCCCATGTGCCAGGATTTGCAACCAAGGAATTGTTCAACCTTGCGCTGCGAGTCGATCTCTTTCGCGAACTGTTCTCCTTTAACGAGTGTGGCGGATTCTACACGGGTGACGCTTTCCTGGCCTGGTTTCGAAGCAAGCTCCAAGCCAAGGGACTTGATCCCGATCTTACGTGGAGTCAGTTTGTAGCCAAGACCGGGTCAGACGTTTCCGTGGTCACCTCGGACGTGACGGAGCCGGAGATGCTGGTATTGAACGAGCGAACTGCGCCACAGGTCCCGGTTGCCCTTGCCGTGCGAATGTCGATGAGCATTCCGTTCGTGTGGCGAGAGATGATTTGGGACACGGCGTGGGGCACGTACCGCGGCCGCAATAAAGTGGACCACATCTTTGTGGACGGTGGCGTCTTATCGAACTTTCCATTAGAACTGGTCGCAGAAAGCAATCCCGAGATCATCGAGATCATGGGCAACACCGATCCCAATGGCGCCGGAACGTTGGGATTGATGCTGGACCAGACCATCGCTGTACCAGGCGCTCAAAATTCGCAGACGCCTCGCCCCAGGCTACGCACCGCGGACCGCGTGACCCGCCTGATCGACACTATGACGGGAACCTCCGATGCAGAGATAATGCGAAAGTATCCCAAGCTTATTTGCCATTTGCCAGTCGGGGGATACGGCACCACTGAGTTTCGCATGTCCCAGGACCGGATGAATCTGCTGATTGATGCGGGGCGAAAGGCGATGACTGCCTATCTATCCCAAATGGGTTTGAGTTAATTCTTCGCAGGTGCGAGACAGTGGCTGGCGGTTTGTACATTCGTGAGCTGCACAGGTCAAGCCGCAGTTGCTGGTTCTTTACGAACCGGACGAGCCGAATCCCTTCGCGCCGCGCGCTGCGTCGCTCAATTCGTCCTCCACAACCTCATGGGCGAGAAACGGATGCTCAAGCAACTGTGCGATCTTGTCGCCTTTGCGGATGGAATACGGCCCCTCGCCCAGGTTTTCCATGAGCACGATAATCTCGCCGCGATAGCCGGCGTCAATGACTCCGGCATTGCATAGCAGCCGCTTCTTGGCGAGGCCGGACCTGGTCTTCACAATTCCTCCCGCCGCCGGCACAAACTCGATGGCGATACCGGTATGCACCCCTGCCGCGCAGTGGGCTGCAATGGTGAGATCTTCGGACGAGTAGAGATCGTAGCCGATGTCTTCTCCGGGGTGGGCTACGGTCGGTAGAACGGCATGGGGCGAGAGCTTCTTCACTTTGAGCATGAGCACCAATTGTGCCAGAAGTGGTTACTACAAGCGAAGAACAGATTCCGTGGGGTGATGTTAAGCGGTTAGAGCGGTTCCAGGATTGATGTATCCGCTCGCCCGGGTAGTGCGGGCCTTCAGAACTGCGTCCAAGAGCGAGACGAAAAATCGCTTCAGCCAAGAATTGCGCGGGCGTTCCTAACGCGGGCCTGAAGGCCCGCACTACCCGTGCCACAGCCACTCTGGAATCGCTCTAGGCCTTCTGCAGCACGCTCGCCCACTCTCTCCGCTTTTCCGCCTCGGCCCTCGTGAACACTCCCGCGATGCGCGTGCCGCAATTGACGCAGCAGCCATCCTTCAGCCGGTTCGCCATAACCGAGTGCCACGAGCGCGTGATCACGATCTGCTTGCATCCCGGACAGATCGTGTTGGCGCCGTCGGAGTAGATATTGCCCTCATAAACGTACTTCAGTCCCATCCGCATGGCCAGCTTGCGCGCTCGATGCAGCGTCTCCGGGGGAGTTGCCGGCTTGTCCTGCAACTTGAAATCGGGGTGGAACGCGGTGAAGTGGAGCGGCACATCGTCGCCGAGGTTCTCCAGCACCCAATCGCACAACTCCTGGAACTCCGCGTCGCCATCGTTCATCGTTGGGATTATGAGGTTGGTAATCTCAAACCAAACGCCGGTTTCGTGGCGCAGCCACTTCAACGTATCCAGCACCGGCTGCAAGTGCGTCAGCGTGATCTTGCCGTAGAACTCTTCGGTGAACGCTTTGAGGTCAATGTTGGCGGCGTCAATGTAGCGATAAATGTCGAAGAACGCCTCGCGCGTGATGTAACCGTTCGACACCATAACCGTGTTCAGACCGGCATCGTGGGCCTCGCGCGCGATGTCAACGACGTACTCGCCCCAGATGGTCGGCTCGTTGTAGGTGAACGCAATGTGGGGCGCGCGATGCTCCAGCGCCACTTCGACCACATTCTCCGCACTGAGCGTCAGCGCGTTGACTTGGTCGGACTTGGCTTTGGAGATGTCCCAGTTCTGGCAGAAGGAACAACCCATGTTGCAGCCGGCGGTACCCATGGAGAGAATCTTTGTTCCGGGGAAAAAGTGGTTGAGTGGCTTTTTTTCGACGGGGTCCATCGCGAGTGCCGCGGGCCGCCCATAGCCAAGTTGCAACAGGCGCCCGCCCTCGTTCTTGCGAATGAAGCAGAAGCCGCTCTGGCCTTCTCCGATGTGGCAGTGCCGTGGACAGAGGTAGCAGTGGAGACGGCCATCGGCCATGGTCTCCCACCAGCGCGCCTCGTGGACTTGGGGCTGTAAAACTGTTAACTGCATGGTAACTGCTTCTTCTCAATTGTAACGCCGAAAGGCGATCGGAGACTATGCTTCTCGACCGACTCGGCCCACGAATTCTCAACGCACGATCCGCCCGTCCCGAGCAATCACGCCATCAGGTGATAGCGGTCATACCGCGAGGCACGACAGCGGATTACATTCGTTTTGCGGAGATCTTCACAGCCGCAACACAAGGAAGGACTATGCCCACTGCAGTAGAAGAACTACCGCGCACTTCGACGGCAAGCTCTGTCGTCCTGGATGGACACTCACTGAAGATCGAGGACCTGGCGGCGATTGCCCGCGACCGTCATGCCATCGAGGTGCATCCGGACGCCGTCGCTCGAATCGACAAGTGCCGCGATCTTTTGGAGCGCAAGATACGTGCGCGCGAAGTCATGTACGGGGTGAACACAGGCATCGGCGAACTGTCGGAAGTAATTCTCACGCCGGAACAGGCGGAGAAATTCCAGAAGTACCTGCTCTACTCTCACGCCGCCGGTTGCGGAGAGCCGTGCGCCGAAGAGGACGTCCGCGCGGGAGTGATTTCCCGCCTCAATACCCATTGCTGGGGGCATTCGGGCATCCGCAACGAGATTGTGCAGACTCAGATTGCGATGTTGAACAAAGGCGTGACGCCCGTCGTCTGTCAGAAAGGTTCGGTGGGCGCGTGCGGCGATCTTTCGCCAATGTCGCAGATGGCACTCACACTCATGGGCGAGGGCGAAGTATTTTACGAGTGCAGGCGGCTGCCGGCGAAGCAAGGAATACGCGAGGCGGGAATTCCCACTATCATGTTTCGCGAGAGAGATGGGCTTGCCACCATCAATGGCTCCGACCTGACCACCGGCATCGGATGCCTGGAGTTGTTCGACGCGACACGGTGGCTCAAGACCCAGGAAGTCGTGCTGGCGATGACACTCGAATCGCTGAACGCCAACATGATGGCCTACCATCCACGGATTCATGCCACCCGCGGTTACCCCGGGTCGCAGGAGTGCGCCGAGAACATTCGCCGGCTAACCGAAGGCTCTGAGTTGTTGAACTTGCCCGGCAAGAAAGTGCAGGATGCCTATTCCCTGCGCTCTAGTCCGCAGGTAGTCGGAGCGGCCAAAGAGGCCTTCAAGTGGGCGCGCTACATGCTGGAGATCGAACTCAACCATGCCGCCGATAATCCCACCTTCTTCCCGGACGATGACTTAGTGCTGACGGGCGCAAATTTCCAAGGCACGCCGATGGCGTTCGCTCTGGAATTGGTCGGCATGTCGGTCACCACGGTGGCGGCCCTCTCCGAGCGCAGGCTCAACCGCTTGATGAATCCGCACCTGTCCATGGGCCTGCCGGCATTTCTGACCAGGGGCGCCGGAATGTTCTCCGGCTTGATGCTCTCGCAGTACACTGCGGGAGCGCTGATTTGCGAGAACCGCGTGCTTAGCCATCCTGCCGCCACGGGCTCTATACCGGCAGCCGCCGACCAGGAGGATTTCGTCTCCATGGGCATGACCACAGCCATCAAGACGCGGCAGATTATCGAGAACGCGTGGACGGTGGTGGCGATAGAGTTGATGGCGGCGGCACAAGCCTTCGATCTGCGAGCTCCGGTCAGGCCATCACCGGCGTCGCAGGCGGCCTACGACGTGGTTCGCCAGTATGTCAACAGGCTGGACGAAGACAGGCCCCTGTATGAGGACATCAATACCCTGACGCGCATTGCGAAGGAAGGGACCATACTGCACGCGGCGGAAGAGGTTGCCGGGAAGCTGAACTGAGCCAGTACTTGCGGTTCCATTACGCGAAGGCGAGTTCGTGTCGAACCCTCACCGGCACGGGTTCGCGAAAGGACGAGAGGCCATAAGGATGTTTTTGAAACCGTGCCACGTGCGACTGTATTTCCTTCTTGCTGCGTCAATCATGCTACTCAGCTCGCTGGCGTACTCGGCTGCTCCCGCCACGATGCGTCTGGATTACTACCACACCGGCAATGCCACCGCGGAGATGTTCGGCTTTGACCGCGTGGTCATCGAGCCCTTACCTTGGCCGGGCGACCTCGCCAAAACCATCGACGACAGCAATCTGGGAAATTACTTCTTCGAAGTGCGCGATCGGGCGAGTGGCCGTCTGCTGTACTCGCGCGGTTTCGGCTCAATATTCAGCGAGTGGTCGCAAACCGAGGAAGCGAAGAAGCTCAATCGCACGTTCTCCGAGTCACTACGTTTTCCCGCTCCCACGGCTCCAGTGAAGATCACCCTCAAGGAACGCAAAGAGGGCAAGGATGTAAGCTTCCACGAGGTGTGGAGCACGACCATCGATCCCAAGGACAAGTTCATCGACAGGTTGAATCCGCCGTCTCCGGGGCCGCTCATAACCATCCAGAAGATGGGCGAACCGGCAACCAAAGTCGATCTGCTGATCCTGGGCGACGGGTACACTGCGGCCGAGCTCAGCAAGTTCGAGCTAGATGCCCGGCGGGCTACCGAAATCCTGTTCTCCCGTTCGCCGTTCCGCGAGCATCGGCGGGACTTCAACGTTTGGGCGCTGTGCCCGCCAGCGGAGCAACCGGGCATCTCGCGGCCTTCGACAGGTGTGTTGCGGCACTCGCCCATCGGCACGTCGTACGACACGTTCGACAGCGAGCGTTACATCATGACCACCGACAATCGCGCGTTGCGCGATGTTGCCTCCTACGCTCCGTATGAGTTCATCGAGATACTGGCGAACGTAAAGACCTACGGCGGAGGAGGAATTTTCAATCTGTACGCTACCGTTGCAATCGATAGCGAATGGGCGCCCTATGTTTTTGTGCACGAGTTTGGACACCACTTCGCCGGACTGGCCGATGAATACTACACCTCGGATGTGTCCTATGCTCCCGCAACGCAGCGCATCGAGCCCTGGGAGCCGAATGTAACCGCCCTATTGGATCCTGCGATCTTGAAGTGGAGAGACCTGGTCGCGGCCGGCACGCCGCTGCCGACGCCTTGGCACAAAGCGGAATTCGAGGCCTACGAGCACGAGATCCAGGCCGAGCGCCGCCGCATTCGCGCCGAGAACCGGCCGGAATCAGCGATGGACGCGCTGTTCGAAAAAGAGAAGAAGCACGAAGATGAGCTACTGGCGACTGACAAATATTCGGATCAAGTCGGCGCCTTTGAGGGAGCGAACTACGAATCTCGCGGCTACTACCGTCCGCAAGAGAACTGCATCATGTTCACTCGCTACGATAAGTTTTGCGCGGTGTGCCGGCGTGCCATCGAGCGGATTATTGGGATGTATGCGGCGCAGTGAGGAAAATAGACGGCGGGCGCCGGTTTGTCTTTCTGTTGGGTTGCGGCGCCCACCTTGGATTTGGGTTACCTCTATAGACGGATGGCGGCGGGAAAAGTTCTCCTCACGCTCGACAATATCGATCTTTTAACACTTCTTCACATTTGCCGTTGGCCGGGCGCACTGTTGCTAATTCCCTGCCCCGCTTTCCGGCAAAATGATTTTCTCCAGATACTCCAGCGGTAGTGGCCCCTGGTCGAGCGCGCGGTTGTGGAACTCCTCCAGCGTGAAGCTGCTGCCTTTTGCAGCCTGATATTTCTTGCGCAGCGACCACCACTGGCGAGTGCCGACGAAGTACGTCGGAAGCTGGGTGGAGCTGAGCTTGGCGCGCACCAGCTTGCCCTCGGCTTCGGCCTGTGTCTGGAAGGTGTCTTTCATCATCAGGTCGAGCGCCTGCTGGTCCGTCATGTTCATAGTCTGCAGGCGAATGTCGAGAATGGTGTTGGCTACGGCGCGAAGCCAGATCTTCAGCCGCACAATCCTGAACTTCGAACTGAAATCGAGATAGCCTTCCTGCGTCATCACGTCGGCGCCGTACTCGGCCCACCCTTCGACGTACGGTCCATTGCCAAAGAGGTTGCGCAACACGCGCCGCGTGGGCGGCTCAACGTCGTCGGCATGCTCGGCCTGGACGTAGTGTCCCGGCAGCGCCTCGTGAATGGTGAGCCACTTCAGCGCGTAGTTGTTGTACTCGCGCAGCTTGCTTTCGGCCATCGCGTCCGACATCTTAGGATCAATCGGAGTCACCCAGTACTGGGCTTCAGCGGTTGGCTCCAGCGGCGGCGCCGAGTGGAACCCCGCCACCGAATAGCTGCCGCGCTCAAACTCCGGCGTCGGGATAACTTTCAGGTTGTCGCGGCTGCTAAGCGAGACAATCTTCTTCTCGCGTATGAACTGCTTGATGCCGTCGAGGTCGGCCTTCACCGCCTCGATTAACTGATCGCGTTGCGGGTGTTCGTCGCTGATCTTGTTGAGCACCGCGGCAATGATCTTGTTCTCGCGCTCCTGGGCAGTCAGATTGCTGTAGTCGTCCTGGCCGGGATACATCTGCTTATAGAGCGGCAGCGCCAGTTGCAGCATTTCGGCGCGAGTCTTCGTCAGGGCGGCCTCGGCGTCGGTCAGCAACTGCGCCGGCTCGATGGAAGTCTCCACCACGTAGCGAAACTTGGGCGCGTACCATTCTTTGCCCAGCCGCCAGGTGCGGCCATTCGCGGGACGCTTGGCCAGATCGTTCTGCATCCACGCGTTGAAGTCGGTCAGCGCCTTCTTTGCGGCGGGCGCAACTTTGTCGTACTGCGCTTTGAGCGGCGAACTCGCTGGGATGTCGGCGGCCACGGAGTCAACCAGATTAAGATTGCCTTGGTTCTCCTCCACCGCCGTCGAGATAAAAATGGGATCGGAGTCCGTGAGTTGCGACTTGGCCTGATCCAGGAACCGCGGGATCTGGCCGATGCGCGAGATCACGTCGCCCACGCGCACCCCCTTCGACGCGTATTCCTGCGTTAAAGGCAGAAACAGCCCGTTGCCGATCAGCTCCACGTACCCCGTGGGATTGTGCTTGTAATTCTGGATCTGGTCGAATTCGAGCAAGTTCAGGGCGATCTGGTCGTCGATGAGGCGATAGTCGGCAGAGTCCTGCGGATTCAGACCCGCGACCGGAGTCTCGGTCTGGAAGCGATGTCGCCACTCGCGATAGAACTTCTCCTGAGCGGCAATTCCCTGCGCACTAACGTCGTCGAGCTGCGCGTCGAGATCAATCGTCTTGCCGGTCTTGGGGTCGAGATGCTTGTGGTAACCAGCCTGCGACGCGCTCACCGGAGACAGCACCAGCGAATCTTTCACGAACTGATCTGTCATCTGGGCAAATTTCGCATTGGCTTGATTCGGATGGCTCATGCGGTTCATGGATTGTGACGCGCTGAATGTGGAGATAAGCGAGAGAAACAAAAAAGTGCGCACAACGTGTTTCATAGCGCCTCGGAAAAATGAAAGAGTGCGAGCGGGCCAGTATAAACCCGTAGGCTATGGCGGTTTTCAGGATTAGTGAGTGGGCCAGCCGCGATTGGGACATTGCACAAAAGAAAACGGCAGGAGCATGTACGCCGGATTTGACGTACAAGACCTGCCGTTTTTGACCGGTAGATGATCAGTCAGGACGACTGGCGCCCTGAGCATTTGGTTCACTTCCGGGCTTGTTTCGCCGCGCGGCTTGCCGCGTTGTCAGAGAATTTCACCTCGCCCGTCTGGGGATCGAGGCTTACGCGATCATTCCCGCTCTGGTTGAAATCGAACATATTGTTGATGGGGCCTGCGATCGCATCGAAGGAGCCCAGTATCCGCTGGCTACCCAGCCAGTTGTCCTCGATGAATCGCACAATCGAGCTTTGGTCGGTCATGGTGTGATCGACAAAGTTCTGGCGTGCGAAGGGAGAGATAACCAGCAGCGGAATGCGTGGACCATAGCCGCAGCGGCCCTGGGCGTGCGGTCCATTGATGCCGGCAAGAGTCGGCAAGGCGTGGCCACAATAGCCCGGTCCGTTGAGTGCATCCTGCGAGGTCTGCGACTGGTTGACGATCTGTCCGAGCTGATGGTCGTACCAGCCGTCGGAATCATCCCAGGTGATGGCAACCGCGGTGTTTGCCCATTCCGGCTGCTGTTGGAGAAAGTTGATCACCTGAACAATAAAGTTCTGTTCATCGAGCGGCGTCGAGTAGCCGGCGTGTCCATCCTGATATCCCGGTGCTTTCAAGTAGCTAACAGCCGGGAAGTTTCCGGAATTCACGGCGTCGAAAAAGTCGTGAATGTCGTACTGGTGATTGGCGGCGTCGCCATTGTGCCCAATGGTGGAAACCGAAGTGGGGCGAGTGTGCTGCAAGTTGGCGGTAGAGACGTAGTACTGGAACGGCTGATGGTGCGGAATGTAGTCCGCCTTCGGCGTCCCGACATAGACCGAGGTGTGGGACCGATGGCATCCCGTGGTTCCGTTCGGGTTGGTGATGGTAAGGTCAAACCCACCCTCAAAAAATCCCCAAGTGACACCAGCGGCGGTCAGCAGGTCACCGATATTTTGGCCGCCCATCTGCACCTGTGAGCTCCCGGAGCAAACGTCGCCGACCGGATCCGTGTCGCTAACTAGGCTGTATCCGCCGTTGCCATCAGGAACCACCGCATAATCGGAGTTGATGTTCTGGGTTACACCGTCAGTCTGGCCGGATACGACATTTAGCGCTCCAGGTGTCGAAGGCCCGAACGTTGTCCCGTAGAAGTTGTCGTTCAGCGAGTAGTACTGGGCATAGTTCCACAGAGCGGTTGTGGTGTTGCCGTCGTAGTAGCCCAATACCAGCCCGGTGGTGTCAACAACCGGAGGACCGTGGTACGGCGGGGGTCCGGGGGTCCCCACGTTGAGCGGAAACAGGTCCATCAAGCCACCATCGAAGGCCGCTTGCTCCGGTCCATAATCGTGGTCCTGGTCGGCAGTCCAAGCCTGCGAGCGATCCAGGCGAAAGGGATTTGTGGCTCCGGCGCCATTGGCCGGATTGAGGTTGGGATTATTGTTCAAGAGCGCGGGGGTGAAGCCGTTGACGGTCGGCGTGCCCGGCGCGGGATAGAACCTAGGTTCCGGCACCACGGAACTTCCCCCCGAAGGGTTCAGCGCGTTGGGATACGTCCCGAAGTAGTGGTCGAAGGAAACGTTTTCCTGAAAGATAATCACCAGATGCGTGATCGGTGTGGTCGTTTGGCTAATCCCGGCATGGGTACCTTGCGGGGCTGCCGGAGCCGCGTAGGCGCTTACCAGCGGCCCAAAAGCCGTTGCCGCTATTAACGTAGCTGCGAGAAATCGACGCATATTCTCTCTCCTCACCTTTTCAGTCCGCAGATTGGACTCATGTGCGTAGATACTCCACTGAAATCAAATGAGCGTGAACGGAGGGTTAAAGGAGAATTAAGTGCAGTAGGGGATGTTCAATTCATGCGAAGTATTGATCTCTGATTGCGACAAGACAGCAATGTTTGCACGGCTCGGCGTGGCGCGCCGATTCTGATAGGTTGAATGCAGGAGGCGCTGATGAAACGTGTACTGGTTGCGACGTCCAACCCTGGAAAAATTCGCGACCTTGTTGGAGCGGCCACGGCCCATAATGTGCGCATCGAAATACCAGCCGGCTACTCATCTCTGCCCGGTGTCATCGAAGATGGCTTGACCTTCGAAGCCAACGCACGCAAGAAGGCCGAGCAATACAGCAAATACGCCGATGGCGAGTTGGTAATCGCCGACGACTCGGGCCTGGAAGTCGATGCGCTTGGCGGCGCTCCAGGGATTCGCTCCGCACGCTATGCGGCCGACGAGCGCAACGCGCCAGAGCATGCGCCAAACTCCGATGACGAAGCCAATAACGCGCGCCTCCTGCGCGAATTGCATGACGTTCCGGACGAATACCGCACTGGCAGGTTCGTCTGCGTTATCGCCGTAGCCCGCAACGGCCACACCTTGGCCACTTTTCAGGGCAAAGCCGAAGGCATTCTCCTGCGCTCGCCGCGAGGCTCGAACGGTTTCGGCTATGACCCGCTGTTCTACTTCCCCGAGATCGGCAAGACCTTCGCCGAACTGACCGCCGAGGAGAAAGCCCTCTATAGCCACCGAGGCGCGGCGTTTCGGGCGTTCCTCGCGTGGGAGGACGAAAGCCATGAACAACACCCGCACACGGACCGGTGACCCGGATCACGTCGTCATAAGACGTTGTGATACACATCACGAGTATTTCGCCATCGCAGCAGCTATCCTGAACCTCGCTTATCGGCCGGAGAGTGCGCCCGCCTCAGACTTTTCGCTGGCGGCAAAGCGCGTCTGGGGTTTTCTTGACTTACGCACTCGGCGAAATTGATAATGCTAGGTTTGCTGATTCGCTCCGCATTCATAAGGAGTTGGCTTCGTGGCTTCTTCAGCCAGTTCTATCGATACAAGTTCCGCTCGAATTAAGAAGGGAGTGGCTCCACTGCGCGCCGGCCAGGGCTACTCTTTTGTTTTACGCCGACTGCATTCGCTCTCCGGCATTGTGCCCATCGGCGCTTTCCTGATTGAACACTTCATTTCCAACTCGGAAGCGAGCAAGGGCGTTCAGGCCTACAACGATCAGGTGAAGTTCCTCACCAGCCTGCCGTTCGTGCACGTGCTGGAATGGGTGTTCATCTTTCTGCCGCTGCTGTATCACGGGATCTACGGCTTGTACATCTGGTACAAGGGCGATTCGAATGTCGGCGAATATCCCTGGAGCGGCAATTGGCTTTACACCTCACAGCGCTGGACCGGGATTATCGCCTTCATCTATATCGCGTACCACGTCATCGATCTGCGGTTCCTCGGTGTGCACCTGATGGGTGGCGGCTATCAGAACGCATTCTCGAAAGTGTGGTTCGACTTCCAGAGTCCGTGGACGATCGCCTTCTACGTCATCGGAATCGTTGCCGCGTCGTGGCATTTCGCTTACGGTGTTTGGCTGTTTGCGGCCAAGTGGGGTTTGACGACCGGCGATAACGCGCGCCGCAAGTTCGGCTACGTTTGCACTGCTTTGGCACTTGTGCTCATCGGCATTGGACTTTGGACAATAACGGGCTTTGTACGAACGCCGGCCGCTCAAGTCCCCTGGGTCGAGCACGACTAGAAGTACCAGGACCCGGGATTCAAGGACCGGCGGCTTCGGCCGTATTCATAAATTTGCGTAAAGATCATCATGTCTCATCCTAAGATCATTGTTGTGGGTGGCGGGCTGGCAGGTCTCTCAGCCACCATCAAGATTGCCGAGATGGGAGGTCATGTAGACCTCTTCTCCATCGTCCCGGTCAAGCGGTCCCACTCCGTGTGCGCGCAGGGCGGCATCAACGCCGCGAAGAACCTGAAGGGTGAAGGCGACTCCACCTGGCAGCACTTCGACGACAGCATCTACGGCGGCGACTTCCTCGCGAACCAGCCACCGGTAAAGGCTATGTGCGAGGCCGCGCCCAGCATCATCGACCTGCTCGACCGCATGGGCGTTCCCTTCAACCGCACGCCCGAAGGGCTGCTCGACTTCCGCCGGTTCGGAGGCACGCTTTACAACCGCACCGCGTTTGCCGGCGCTACGACCGGGCAGCAACTCCTCTATGCGCTCGACGAGCAGGTGCGCCGCTACGAGGCCGAAGGCAAAGTCACCAAGTACGAAGCCTGGGAGTTCCTCTCCGCGGTGATCGATGACCAGCGCGTCTGCCAGGGCATCTGCGCCATAGATCTCCGCAGCATGGCCGTGAAGACGTTCCCGGCTGAGGCAGTAATCATTGCTACCGGCGGCGTCGGCGCCATATTTGGCAAGTCCACAAATTCCGTGGTCTGTACCGGATCGGCGCAGTCGGCGCTTTATCAGCAAGGGGCGTACTACGCCAATGGAGAGTTCATCCAGGTACACCCTACCTGCATCCCCGGCGAAGACAAGCTGCGGCTCATGTCCGAGTCGGCCCGCGGCGAAGGCGGCCGTGTCTGGGTACCCAAGCAAGCGGGCGACAAGCGCGATCCCAAAAGCATTCCAGAGGGCGAGCGCTGGTACTTCCTGGAAGAGTGGTACCCCAAGTATGGCAACCTGGTGCCGCGCGACATCGCGACCCGTGCCATCCACAAAGTGGTTTACGAATACCACCTTGGCCTCGATGGGCAGCCGATGGTCTATCTCGATCTGACGCACATCGACCGCGCCACCCTTGATCGCAAGCTCGAAGGCATCCTCGAGATCTACGAGAAGTTTGTGGGCGACGATCCGCGGGACACGCCGATGAAGATATTCCCCGGCGTGCACTACACCATGGGTGGCCTGTGGGTGGACTTTGAGCAGCGCACGAATATCGAGGGCCTCTACGCAGCGGGCGAATGCGAGTATCAGTACCATGGTGCCAACCGCCTGGGCGCGAATTCGCTGCTGTCGTGCATCTATGCCGGATTCGTCTCTGGACCGAATGCGGTCAACTATGCGCGTAACGTCATTAAGAGCGGCCGCACCCCGGCGCATCACGTTCACGATTCGGAGCGGAAGCGGCAGGAAGAGATCAACGCCCACCTGCTGAAGAACGATGGCGCCGAGAATCCGTTCCTGCTGTGGCGCGAGCTTGGCGAGACCATGACCAAGAATTGCACGGTCATCCGTTACAACAAGAACATTCGCGAGACCGATGCCAAGCTGGTGGAGCTGCTCGAGCGTTATCGTCATGTGAACCTGAGCGACCGCTCGATGTGGGCCAATACGTCGTTCGTGTTTACGCGGCAGCTTTACAACATGCTGCAGTTGGCCCGGGTAATTGCGCAGGGAGCGGCCATGCGCGACGAGTCGCGGGGCGCGCATTACAAGCCGGACTTCCCGGAGCGCGATGATGCGAACTGGCTGAAAACTACGAAGGCATATTTCGCGGCCGACGCCGATGAACCACGCTTCGAGTTTGAGCAGGTGGACACGTCGCTGATCAAGCCCCGTCCGCGGCGCTACGACGCGGCGACGTAAAGGCAGGGGCTAGTTTCGAGTTTCGAGATTCAAGTTCTTAAGTCGCAATTCGTACTTGGCATTTGCTGCGCCGCCGGTTGCTAGCGGCTAGCAGCTAAGAGCTAAAGGCCCGAAGAGCGAAGAGCGTAAAAGCGAAAATGGCGAATTCTAAAACTGTTATCTTCAAAATTAAACGCCAGCAAACTCCCGAGTCCAAACCGTACTGGGAGGAATTCGAGCTGCAATATCGTCCCGGCATGAACGTCACTTCAGCGCTCATGGACATTGCGGCCAACCCGGTCACGCGGCAGGGCAAGCCCACCACGCCGGTCACCTACGATTCCAACTGCCTGGAAGAGATCTGCGGCTCGTGCGCCATGCTCATCAACGGTCAGGCGAAGATGGCGTGCTCGGCTCTGGTGGCCAACTTGAAGCAGCCCATCACGCTGGAGCCGTTCTCCAAGTTTCCCATCGTTCGCGACCTTGCGGTAGACCGCAGCGTGCTCTTCGAAAACCTCAAGGGCGTGAAGGCATGGGTTCCCGTTGACGGTACGTACGATCTTGGTACCGGCCCGCGCCAGTCGTCGGAAATGCAGGAAGAAGCGTATCCGCTGTCCAACTGCATCTCATGCTGCTGCTGCATGGAAGCCTGCCCGCAGTTCAACGACAAGACGGGTTTCGTGGGCGCAGCCACCATCGCGCAGGTCCGGCTCTTCAACTCGCATCCCACCGGCAAGGCGCTCAAGACTGAACGGCTGAAGGCCCTGATGGGCGACGGCGGCATCCAGGAATGCGGTTACGCGCAGAACTGCGTCGAAATCTGCCCCAAAGAATTGCCATTGACCAAATCCATCGCCGACGTCGGCGGTCAGGTGATGTGGCAAGCCGTCAAAGACTTCTTCCGAACCTAAATTCGGGCAAGCGTTGGGTCCCACCCTGTCCGCAACTGCGGCGGACAAGTGTGCGGCACCCGGCGGCCAGAAAATTACGAAGTCATCGGCAACATCTACGAGAATCCTGAATTACTTGCTCAATAACTTTGGCTTCTCATAAGCCTCAAGCTGCCAGTATCCGTCGTACCTCATGTGGTTGGTGATTCCCGGAATTTAAATTTTCGCGATCTTGGAAATTTGCAGAAGCGTTCGATGAATGTGGGCGCGCAACATTTCAAGACCGCCAAAATACATCTCCCTGGTCTCAAAACGGTTTCTTGGTTGAAGTCGTTGCTCGAACGTGAGGAACTGGCGAATGGCGTGTCGGATGGAATCGAGAAGAATGTATAACGGCCCGTCGGCCTTCTCTGACAATTCGACTTGCTTCTCCACGATGACTTCGCGAATTTCTTGGAGGGATTTTAGCGCCATGTCAATACAGTTGTCGCAACACTCGAAGGCGTTGAGGACTCGACGATCAGCGAGACGGATTACGATCTCGCGTGCAACTTTGCGCTCGACTTTGTCGGGTTTTACCGACACTTCGACGAACGGGAGGGTGATTGTCACCCCATCTACACAGAGAGGTACCTTCTGCAAGCGCCGCATAATGTCACGGATGTCGAATTTGAAGGGTGGCTTGAGTTCACGTGGCATTGTGAGAAGTATAAACTCACCCTCGGTCACGCTGGCCATCCCTTTCATTTACAATCCAATCGACTATCATTCCCCCTCGGAGCCTTCATCACGCTTATGCCAAGCCGGCCTCAGGTGCTCGTTTCTGCCTTGCTCTTCTCTGCCCTCGCGGTTGCCCAGACTGCAACACCAGCCGCGAAGTCTTCGCAAGCACCGCCCCCGACAAAATCAAGTTCGAAGGCCGTAACGATTTCGGGCCACGGCGTCGAACATGGCGCGCGTGCCATCCACAATTCGGCGCTTGTGGTTGACACCCATGCCGACACCCCCGGCCGCTTCGTCGATGAGAATTTCGATCTCTCGCAAGACGCCGGCACTGGCTATCTGGATTTCAACAAGATCAAAGCCGGGAATCTCGGAGCTGAGTTCTTCTCCATCTGGGTCGAGCCGAAAGCCAACAAGGGCCACGAGACCAAGCGCGCGCTTGACATGATTGACTCGGTTTACGAGCAGGCGCGACTGCATCCCGACAAGATGATGATGGCCTTCAGCACACAGGACATTCTCGCCGCCCACCGCCAGCACAAACTGGCAGCGCTGCTGGGGGTTGAAGGCGGACACGCAATCCAAGGCGACATCCGCATCCTGCGCGACTACTACCGCCTCGGCGTGCGCTATATGACATTGACGTGGTCCAACACCAACGAGCTTGGCGATTCCAGCGGCGATCTTAACGACAAGAGTGTTGAGCACCACAACGGCATCACCGACTTCGGACGGCAGGTGGTGCGCGAGATGAACCGGCTCGGCATGATGGTCGACATCTCGCACGTCGCGGACCGCACCTTTTTCCAGGCGCTGGTGGCTAGCCGCGCGCCGGTCATTGCGTCGCACTCTTCGTCGCGCGAGCTCACCAACGCTCCGCGCAACATGACCGACGACATGCTGATCGCGCTGGCCCGCAATGGAGGCGTGGCGCAGGTTAATTTCTATTGCGGTTTTATCTCTCAGAAGTATGTGGATCGCGAAAAGCAGCTTAAGGAACAGCATGATCCGGATTACGAGAAGGTGCAGTCGCTGTTCCTCAAAGCGCAAACCCCTGAGGTCAAAAAGGAGTTGGATGAAGCTAAGGCCCGGCTCGTGGTCAAGTTGCCGCGGCCTCCGCTTAGTGACCTGATCGACCACATCGATCACATGGTGAAGGTGGCGGGCGTGGACCACGTCGGTCTGGGCTCTGACTTCGACGGTATCGATTGTTCGCCGCAGGGGATCGACTCCGCCGCCGACCTGCCCAAGATCACGCAGGCGCTGTACGACCGCGGCTACAAAGCCGCCGACCTTGATAAGATTCTCGGCGGGAACCTCATGCGAGTATTCGCCGAAGTGGAGAAGCTTGCCAAGCAAATTCAGGCAGAAACCAATCAGGACACGCGCCGCGAGATTGTGCCCACGGCGCAATCGCAACAGCAGTAATGAAGAACTTTACTTCGGGAGAACTTATGCGAAACCTACTGGCAGCACTTGTTTGTCTCACTCTGACTACCTTCGCCGGGGGCCAGACCTCAAGCGGTAACAGCACATCGGCACAGCACGCGAACACCGAAAAAAGCGTTCAGAGTGCAACCCAGCCTAAGGAACTGACGGCCATCATCGAAACCACGGCGGGCAACATTACTTGCACGCTCTTCCCCGATCAAGCGCCGCTAACTGTCGCGAACTTTATCGGGCTGGCGACTGGGACAAAAGCCTGGAAGGACCCGAAGACCGGCAAGATGATGCAGGGTGTGCCGCTCTACAACGGCACCATCTTTCACCGGGTCATCCCAAATTTCATGATTCAGGGCGGCGATCCGGTAGGCAATGGATCGGGTGATCCTGGATACAGCTTCAAAGATGAGTTCAGTCCCTCCCTCACCTTCGACCAGCCCGGGCGGCTGGCGATGGCCAATAGCGGGCCCAACACCAACGGCTCGCAATTCTTCATCACCGAAGTTCCCACGCCCCACCTCAACGGCAAGCACACCATCTTCGGACAGTGCCAGGACCTCAATTTGGTGAAGAAGATCGCACGCATGGCGGCCGATCCTCGCAGCGATCGGCCATACGACCCGCCCAAGATCATCGCCATCAAGATCATCGACCCGCGTCATCCCGCAGCGAAGCCGGGAACTGCGGCCCACAAGCCGGCGGCGGCGAAGCCCGCGACTCCGCCAAGCCAGTAGCGTGCCGTGGAGGTTGCAAGGAACTCAGGCGAGGATCTCCTCGCCTTGCTTCCGAATCAAGCCTCAGTCGTAGTACTCGAGCCCCAGATGCGTGATCATCTCTTCGCCCTTCAGATGGCGCAGGGTGTTCTTCAGCTTCATGGACTGGATGAACAGGTCATGCTCGGGATACAACCCTGGCGCCGTCATCGGCGATTTGAAGTAGAAGCTCAGCCATTCCTGAATGCCAATACCACGCAGCTCCGACGAGCGCTTCGCCAGGTCGAGGAACAACACCAGATCGAGCACCAGGGGAGCCGCGAGGATGGAGTCGCGGCACAGGAAATCGACCTTGATCTGCATCGGATAGCCGAGCCATCCGAAGATATCAATGTTGTCCCAACCCTCTTTATTATCACCGCGTGGCGGGTAATAGTTAATGCGAACCTTGTGGCAGATGTGGCCGTAAAGTTCGGGGTAAAGTTCGGGCTGAAGAATGTGTTCCAGCACCGACAACTTCGACTCTTCCTTGGTCTTG
>PLQW01000178.1:5751-6768 GCA_003160215.1 Acidobacteriaceae bacterium | reverse complement strand
CGATTCATTCAGCCCGCGAAAGTTAGACGCGTGATCTCCGGCCATCTGCGACACATCGGCCTGACTTCCCGGCGAAGCTCCTCTCGAAAACAATACATGATCGTCACCCCGCCGTTCCTCGAATACCTGGTGCATGTACCGATGGTAAAGATGGGCATACCAGTTGTGCATCTGTTCACCGGTGCTGCCGTCGTGAAACAGCGCATCACGCGGAACCAGGTCTCCGAAGTCGACCATAGTGCCGGCCACGCCCAGATCCAGACGCTGCGCCCAATACACGCGCAGCAGGTCGAGCGCTGCGGGATCAGTGAAGTCGAAATATGGGAATTGCCCCGCGAGAATATGGCCGGCCGGAAAGCCATATACGGAGCCATCCCTTAACTTCATCAGCGGAAGCCGGTCAGCCGGCGTCTCGGGAAGCGCCTGCCTGATCTGCTCACTCGTCCATCCGAGCGGCTGGCTGCGTCCCCACGTCAACACTCGAATCTNNACGCGAATCTGCAACGGATCAAGTCTTCGATAGAGCAGAGGATCGCTACTCCCGTCGCCCTCGGCGTAAATGCCTGAGTGAGGAATATCGAGTCTCCGAAATTCGGTTATTACATCCAGCATGGTCTCTGTGGGTGTCTTTTCCCGATCTCTTGCCCATCGTTCGCCGCCGCCGCCCATCCAGGGCTCGAACACCCACACCGGAGGCAGCAAAGGCTTACCGGTGAGAGACGTATATTCTTTCAAGACGTTCTTGTAGTCGCCCGGCCAGAGATAAAGATCAAAGATCGGTCCATGTGCAACGACTCTGTACCGGTCTTCTCGCGCGCTGCCAAAATCTGCTCTGATCTCATAACTCGAATTCCAAAACACGGAGTAACCTGCACTGCTATGCCAGAGTGGAATCGGTTTGTACGCCTGGTTTTCCAGACCTCCACGGTACAGCGAATCCCATGCATCCAACTGCCAAAGGGTCAATGTCTTGCCACGTTGATTGAAGGAATCAAAGCGCTCGCCCAATCCAAAGAT
>PLQW01000178.1:1752-5716 GCA_003160215.1 Acidobacteriaceae bacterium | reverse complement strand
CCCATGCAATTCGATACTGGCGGATGAGCTCTTCGAGGTGGCATGAATCTCATCCGCTGTTTCCGTCAGTTTGATCGGCAGTGAGGAAGGCGAAGAGAAGAAACCCGTATCCGGCCCATGCAGTCGAACACCCCCGGTGGATGGAAATGAAATATACAACTGAAGCTCTCTTTTGCCTGCTCGAGCACGCAGAACAATTTGATCCGATGTGTTCCTCACACTCTCGATCGCTTCAACCGGAGTCCACGCGTCCTCTCTCGAATCTCCCGGAGCACCGTCTGCAAACCACGATTGCGAAACGCGGTTGAAATGCCGGAGGAGTGAATCGTGAATCTGGCACGCCGTGGCGATATCGCTATTCGCTAACGCATCGTTGAATCGATGTCGCGCCGTCCATGGGTCAAGCTCGCCAGAACCGAGAATCCACGTTCCGCTTTCCGGATGGAAACTGAAGCCCTCCTGATCGAGAAGGTCGTACCAAATCTCAGCCAGGCGGACTCGATCGGGAAGATTGGTTTCAGAAGTCGGCTCTGCTTCGAGTTGCTGCTGCATGCGCTGAATCTGCCTCAATTCCGCATCTGTTGCGCGAAGCAGCGCAGCGCGCCGTTCCCATCGCCGGATTCCGGAGGGCAACGTGATAAGGCCGAAGTCCGCCGTCTGTGCATTCCTATTGCCCCCCAATCTCACCTCCATGAATTCGTCGGTCGCGGCGGGCGCGAGATCGGTCGAAACAGGTCCATCATGGAAATCAACCGCCGAAGGGCTCAGCACCTCTCCCGTGATGAATCGCACACGGGAGAGTTGCATATGAAAGACCTCCTTAGGCATTCCGCCGAGCCTGTCCCATGGAATTACAAAATCCGCGACCCACTCTGTGTTGTTCAGCGCGGCAGTTGTGCCTTGCAATGCGCCTTTGTTCTTACCGTGAGTTACAAAGCCTTCGCCGGATTCGTCGATAGAGAATTGCCAAAGATCATCTTGATTCGCTCTGGGCGGCAACACTCCCACTTCGACGCGGTCACTCCGGCGCAGCCGGATTCCGTTGCGGTACACGGGATCGGGGTCGGCGCAGCGAAAGCGAACATAGAGTGCATTGGCATCCCACGCCACCCATGCGGCAGTCGGCGTAGTTTGCAGGAGCACTCCATTTGCCGGCAGAAAACGATCGAGTTTCAGCGCTCTATCCCAATCGGCCTCAGTCTTAGGGAGGTGGTCAAGAGCGGCTCCGAGATCGATTGCGACTACAGCGCCCTGCGCTCGGCCAGAAACCATTCCACAACCGGCCAACAGAGTTACTGCGGCCCACACTGCAACGCTTCGTTGAATCCAATGGTGGAGCACACGTATGCCTTTCGTTTGAAACTGCGACTGAATCCACTGCGCAGCGATCGTCGAAACCTGGAGGTTCGTCGGCTCCGTCCAGAATGGCCAGGCCGCATGCTATCGGCACGTACACACTTCCACGCGGCGGGCAAGCACGTCTGGCCAGACGCACCTATTTCACGAACTTCGACGCTGCATCCGTTGCATTTCTCAGCTTGGTAGTCATGGCAAATGCTTCATCCGCCGATTTACGGTCTCCGGCCTTCAGGTAAAGGCGGCCCAACCGGTAATAAAAGCTGCCATCCTCATCCACGCTCACGGCCTGCTTCATCTCCGCGATCGCCTTCGCAGTCTCGCCCTGGTCTTCATACACCTTTCCCAGGTCTGCGTGAACATAAGGGAGTTCCTCCGGCGCCGCTTGCAGCGCCTTCAGCAAGAAGGGCAGAGCATTGGCCAGCGCCGAACGGTTTACCAGGATTTCTCCCATGAGGTAATTGGCTTCCGCGTCGTCCGGGCTCAAATCGAGTACACTCCGCACCTCCTGCTCAGCTTCGTCGGTCTTGTGATCGGAATTGAGAGTGCGCGCCAAGCCAAGATGAGCGGCCAGGAACGAAGGCTTGATTGCAATTGCCTTGCGGTATTCGGTAGCGGCGGCGGTCAGATCGCCCTTGGCCTGTAGCAGGTCTCCCATCAGCGCATGAAGAGAGACAGAATCGGGATTGAGTACACTGGCTCTCGTGATCGCCGCAAGGCCCAATCGCTCGGTCGATTGCACCCGCCAGTATAGGGCTTCCGAATTCGCGGGAAGTTGCTTGAGAATCCCGCTACTTGCAGCCATGACGACTTCGTCTTGACCCGTAGAATAGGAGCAAAAGCACAAAAGACGGAGATGCGGCACATCCAATTGCTCCTTCTTCTGAGCGAGCTTTGAGACGCAAGCGGAGTAATAACCTCTTTTCGCGTCGCTTTCCGGACTGTCCAATCCTGCAGGCACCAGCTGGTGCCTTGCCAGGATTTGGGCGACCTTGCTGTCTTCTCCCGCCGCTGTCAAACCGCTCAGATAAAGGCTGGCATTCGTTGCAACAAACGCTGGGTCGATCGCAGCGGCCTCGCTGACCTCCCGGAGTGCGCCCTGTGTGTCACCCTTTTTCTCATTGAGAGACGCAGTGCCGAGCATGCCAAGCAGACACCCTTCGCCGGTGCGGATGTTCCAATCCATGTCGAATTGTTGCTCGGCATCGGCGAATCTGGCTTGTTGAAGGTAAGCAAAACCAAGAATAGAGCGGGCACAGGGTACGGTCTGCGAATTCGCTACCACGGAGCTGAGCATGCCGATCCCCTTGTCGAGTTGACCTTGTTGCAGATACGACTCGCCCAAAAGAACCGCGCGAAACGGAGAGGCGGAGCGATGAAGATCGNNCTTTGTCGCCCGCGTAAACTGGTCCAGCGCCTCCGCATACTGTTTAAGCTGCAGATAGCTGTTCGCCAGGCCCACTCGGGCCTCAATGTTCTCGGGACTCAATCTGACTGCTCTTTGCAAGTGCGGAAGCGCTGCCTGCGGATTGTCCAGCTTGAGATCGTCGAGCCCGGCGATCAGGTTGGGACCGAGTAGATCGGGGTGCTTCGACAGCACGTGGTCAAAGCATGCAACCGCTTCCTGGGGTTTTCCCGCCAGGTGCAGCATAATGCCGAGATTGACTTCTGCTTCCGTAAGATTCGGCTGTATTGAAAGGATCCTTCGATACCAATCCGCCGCGCGGTCGTATTGCTGGCTCTGTTGCGCGGCGGTCGCTTCCGCCCACATCTGTTCGATCGACCCCATGGATGCAGGCGCCTGTTCGGCTTTGATGGAAGACAACAAACAAACACCCAGGATCGCAGTGCAGAGCTCTCTCAATAGACGGCATAGGGACTGACTCGGCGGCGGATAGAACCAATTCATGAACTCAAGTATCCTCTATCTTGCGCAGCGGAAAAAAGCGGGCACGGCATCTGCCGTGCCCGCATGGCATTCTATAGGTGATCTGACAAAACACATCAGCAAGTNNATCCGATCTGACAAAACGCATCAGCAAGTTATGCATTTCCCCAGACGCCGCATGAAAATTCGGTCCCGTACAATTTCGTCCCTCTACCAGAGGATCTTGACAGCGCCCTGAATCTCGCGAGGCTGGAATGCTCCCGAGATCAGACCGAAGTTGGAGTCCCCCAAGCCGGTATCGGGATTTGTGAAATACGGGTGGTTAAAGATGTCGAATGCGTCGCCTCGCACCTGTACCTTCCAGCGCTCGGTGATGGTGAAGTACTTCTGCAGCGAGAAATTTGTCTGGTCGGTCCCCGGTCCGCGGAGGTACGAGAGGTTACGCTCCGTATTGCCAAAGGTGAAGTTTGCGGCCTGCTGGAATGCGGTCGTGTCGAAGTCGATGATTCCCGTCCCGGCTGCGTTCCATTTCCGGCTCACGCTGTGCGGAGTATGCACCTGATCCGGCGTTTGTCCTCCGCCAAACGAGTTTGAGGTGTTGTTGTCGTCTGTCAGGTTCAAAGGCACGCCATTTCTGAACGTACTGACGCCGCTGAGCTGCCAGCCGCCAACGATGGCGTCGACCGACTTGGGCATATTCGCTCCAACCGCTTGGCCGTG
>PLQW01000178.1:0-1679 GCA_003160215.1 Acidobacteriaceae bacterium | reverse complement strand
GTCACCAGCATCGAGTTGTAGGTGTCAAAGCCAATAGGCACTTGTTGACTGTAAATGTCGCAATACTCAGGGAAAGGACGCTCAAGCTGGTAGCGTTGGACAGTCGGGCCTTGCAGCCCGCATCCACCGTTTGCAGTGATCGTGGTCTGAGTATAGAACGGATTCGGAACTTCATCGAGGAGCGGGTTGTCCGTGCCCCCGTTGGCCGCGTACGCCTGAGCCGCCTGGGCGATGAATTCATCCGGAAGCTGATTACTGTCGAGGCTCCCCGCGACAGGAAGATGCTGTCCGCGATTTCCCACATACGCGATATCAAGAACATCGTTATTGGTTAGCGCATATTGGATTCCGAACGTGTAATCCTGCACATACGGACTGCTCCAATTGTGCTGTATGCCATTAATGCTCGCGCCAACCCCCGTCAGGCCGCCCAGGGCATTCCCTATGATCGGCAGCAGTCCGCCCTGGAAGGCCTGGCTGGCCGGCGTCGTGATGGCATAGGCATTACCGCTAATCGCGCTGTTCTTGTCCTGCCAGTAGGTTTGTTGCGAATAGCCGTTCAGATTCGCATCAAAAGACACCGATGCTCTCTGCGGATAGAAGATTCCGTAGGCTCCGCGCACCACCAACTTTGCAGCCGGATGGTAGGCAAATCCGAAGCGTGGAGCGAAGTTAAAGTAACTGTTGGTGATCACTCCCCGTCCGTTCGTTCCATTGTTTGGCCACACAAGTTCCCCAAGAGGTGTGATCGGAACCGGAGACAGCCCTCCGACCGGCACCGTTGTTTCCATTGATGCAATCGGGTTCACCGCTGTCTGGTCGAACCAGGCCATCTTGTTGAAGCGGTCGGTCGGGGAAGGCTGCATCTCGTAGCGGATTCCAACGTTCAGAGTCAGCTTGTCGTTAACCCTCCAATCGTCCTGGAGATACCAGTCGATCTTCTTGGCATTTGAGGTTTGCGACCCGCTCTGTTGGAAGTTTCCGGTTTCAGCGCCCAGCAGGAAGGCAGCAAAGGAGTTGCCCGTCTGGGGGCCGGCCGTGCCCGAGTTTACGGGATCGAATCCTGCCGTGCCGCTTTGGGAGAAATTCAGGCTGGCGTTGCCGGGAGAGAGATTGTTGTAGTACTGGGAGGTGAAGTCAAATCCGAACGTGTACAACTGGCGGCCAGAAGTCTTGGTAAAGTCCGTGCCGATCGTTCGTGCTTCCCTGGGAGCCGTCTGAGGAGATCCGGAGCCGAGCCCGGCATATCCATTGCTCAAGCTGACGCCTGGAAACACGCCGCCTCCCACATTCAGTGAAGACAACCACCCAAGTTGGGTCACGTCGAATGGGTTTCCCTGAGGCACGTTCGTCTCGATCCATCTGTTCCAGCCCACATTGACCGTCCAGACCAGGGTCGGAGACAGAATTCTGGAGTAGCCGAGGGCGGAATCCCAGCGATTGTCGCCGTTCTTGAGTCCCGGTCCGCCTGCATCGTTCGCGCCAAACGTGGCGACGCCGCCGGTCTTGAATTCATCCCTTCGCGAGAAACGTCCCCATACACGCGTTGCATCGCTGATGTTGTGATCGACTCGGATGTTGAAGGAGTCCTGCTGCTGAGGCGAGGGTCCACTGAACACGAAGTTGTTCGTGGAGGCAGAATTGGTGGGTTTGGGATAGTAACTCAGGAGCGTGGAACC
>PLQW01000189.1 GCA_003160215.1 Acidobacteriaceae bacterium | reverse complement strand
AGTCAGGTTGTCAAAAGCACGACGTTCATCAGACGCTGAAATTCTTGCGCGGAGTCTATGAATATATACTTATCGACTGTCCGCACGGTCTGGGCAAGCTTAATGTCGCCACCATTGACGATTGCGACAAATTGTTTCTGGTCGCAACGCCCGATGTCCCAGCGCTACGGGATCTCTCGCGATATGTTGACCAGCTGTCGCAGTATCATTTCCCGCCCGGAAAATTAAATGTTGCCATTAATCGTTTTCGCTCAAAGGGCGAAGTGAGGCTGGAGGAAATTGAAAAAGCTGTCAAGCTGCCGGTGGCCGTGACCATTCCAAACAGCTCCACCGAGCTTATTACAGCCATGAATTCGGGTAAGCCGCTTGGTCCGGGAGGGAATTCGGAATTTTCCAGACACATGAGAAGTTGGGCGACAAGCTTGACACAGTCAGGAAGCCCGATGCGGGCGGATGTCCGAATAAAGGCCAAGCGCGCCCTGGCGTTTTGGAGTTGAGCGCGAGCAGAGTTCCTCCGCGCGCTTAGTGTCTTCGTCTCGTCATACGATAAGCCTCGACAACTGTGTGGCACATCGAAGTTCGTGAAGTCTTTGCGGCAGCCATCGTCACCGTTCGGAGCGCATCTCCTGTGGACATGCGACAGCAGAACAATTAACGGACCTTGTCCATGCAACTCTCCAGAAGCTCAACTACCAAGCTCTGGAAGTGGAACGAGTTGCCCGGCGGCCAGCCTGATCAGCGTTCCCCTCAAGAACAACACCAACTTCGATATTGGGCCTTATGACCGTACCCAGAACGTGCTCAACATTCAGCCCGTTATCTCGGTCCACAAGACCGGAATGGTCTACCGCAAGAACGGCAACGCTCCGCACAGTGTTGAATGAAGATCTCGCGCGCTCCAGCGGGGGACAAGCGATTTTCTAGCAGACAGAACAAGGAGAACCTATGACGACAGGCACTGCGATCATCTCCGACGTGATCTACCACGGCGGAGACATTATCACCATGCATGAGAATAACCCGATGGCTGAGGCGATCGCAGTCAAGTTGCCGAAGAATCTGTAAGTGTCGGAAACGATTTGGAGGACGCGACTCGCAGTTGCAGACCATCGCACATGAGTTGAAGCTCAGATCAAGAGGGTCAGCGTAGCATCAAAGTGACTCTCCCGACACCGCTATTCGCGCCATTCCATCCGGGGACGAGCGTAGCATTACAGTGACCCTCCAGACATTGCCGTTCGTGTCGTTCCATCCGGAGACGATTGCGGGTACATTAGTGGGGCTTTGCAGTCCAATAACCTTAAGGACTCGGGCTGGGAGGGCCGATCTGCATCGGGAAGGCCAATGGGATCCCTCGATGTGGGCGCAGGATATTCTCAGCTGCATCGGAGACGCTATCATCAGCACTGACATCTCTGGCAGAATCACCTATCTCAACCCCGCAGCCGAAAAGATAACTGGGTGGTCAGTTCAGGAAGCATTGGGCCTACCAATGGCAGACGTGATGAAGATCATCGACGTCGCTACCCCTCGGATTCCTGCCGAGGCAGCGATCGACCAGGATGCGGTAGCAGGTCTCGCTGCAAGCCGTATCCTCATCCGACGAGACGGAATCGAAACTGAGGTCGAAGACTCAGTGGCTCCTATTCACGACCAAGGAGGTCGCGCTATAGGTGCGGTGATCGTCTTTCGTCCGCTCACCGAAGCGCGAGCCACAGCTCTCAGAATGTCCCGCCTAGCGCAATACGATTTTCTTACCGGTTTACCCAATCGAATGTTACTTGGAGACCGGCTTACGCAGGCCCTTGCGCTAGCAGCTCGTTATGGCAGGCGATTGGCACTGCTGTTTGTGGACTTGGATCGTTTCAAAGACGTCAACGACTCGGCAGGGCATGCGCTTGGCGACCAAGTGCTTCAGTCGGTTGCGGAGCGCTTGCTGGCTTGTGTACGCAGTGCGGATACGGTGAGCCGCCAAGGCGGCGATGAATTTGTGATACTGCTATCAGAGATCGACCACTGGGAAAATTTGATGCCAGTCGCGAAAAAGATTCTCGCCGCAATCGCGCTCCCATATGACCTCACACCTCACGTTTTTCATATCACCGCCAGCATAGGCGTCAGCATCTTTCCCCAGGACGGTGGGGATGGGGAGACTCTGATCCAGAGTGCAGACGCGGCTATGTATTGGGCCAAGCAAAATGGACGGAACAACATTCACCTCTTCGATGGACGACTGAAAACTTAAAGCGGCTGTCCAAGTGTCGAACGATTGGTCCTGCTCCAAGCTCTGATTCCCGGCCCCCTCGATGCGTAACAGGCTCACCGCGAAAGTGGCCCCACTCGGCATTTCGATTGGATCCAGCACGGGATAATTTCCGTATCGTCGGCAGACAAGAAGTAATTCGGTTCCTTCCTGTTTGCCCGTCAGAGCGAAGCCGCTTCGCAAGAGACGGGAATCATGAAAACACGTGGTTTCCGCGATTTGTCCGGTTCCACCGAAGGGGGACCGCCGGCACGCAACGGCGTGCACGGACTGGGAGCTGCTGCGAAGGCTCGTGGATTTGAGCCTCGGATGCGCCGTCACATTGCCATCCGGTCGTAAATGAGCGGCGATACGTCGTGAGTCACAGGGGGTTCGTCGTGCTTACACCATACGGATTGGAGATCATAGAAAGCTGCCTGAGCTGCAAGATGCGGGCAGAACATATCTTTTGCGATCTTCCCGCCGCTGCGTTGCAGACTTTCGAAACTATTGAGTATGCCATCGCATATCCCAAGGGTGCCGTGCTGTTTGTCGAAGGCCAAGCGCCGCGCGGCATCTTCGTGTTGTGCAAGGGCCGGGTCGAACTTTCCATCTGCTCGTCCGAAGGCAAGACCCTAATTCTGAAGATTGCAGAACCGGGAGAAGTTATGGGACTGAGCGCCACCGTCAGCGGCACGCCCTACGAGTTGACGGCGGAAAGCGTCGATCCGTGCCAAGTGAACTTCGTGAAACGCGAAGATTTTCAGCGCCTGCTGAAGGAGCACAGCGATGTCTGCCTGCACGTCGCCGAACAATTGAGCGACAACTACAACACCGCCTGCCGCGAGTTTCGCGCGATCGGGCTGCCGCACTCCGCCGCGGAAAAGCTGGCGAAGCTGCTGCTCGAGTGAAGCGCGCGCAACGGGGAAGCCGCCAAGGCCGAGCCGCGCGTCAAGCTTGCGCTCACCCATGAGGAGATGGCGCAGATGACCCAGCCCTGCAACGGGTAACAGACTTCCCTCGGCCAGCAAACTCGCTGTCTGCCCCGACCAACTGAAGTGGTGCATCCGCCTTCAAATCATTCCCGGCGTCAAAACCGCTTATCTCGTTAGCAGTCAACCGCTTACGCTAACCTCAAGCAAGTTTCCCCGGACAGCAGTGATTTCCGGTCTCAGACAAAGAAGGGATGCTCTACCTAACCTCCTGGTCTCCGCGCTAGAGGAATTTCCCTACTGAATGAACAGACTTACGTCCTCCCGACAAAACTGTTTAGCCTTTCTTAGAGCGCTTCACAACATACATAACCTCATCCGCGGCTGCGCGAAGTTCATCCGCACCGCGGCCGTCGTCAGGGTACAACGCTACACCGACGCTAGCACCAGTGGTCACAACGTTCCCTTCCACGCTGAACGGCAGAGCAAACGCCAGTTCCAGCGCTGAAACTAGAACTTGAGCTCCATGTGCGTCGGCAACATCGGCGAGCACGGTAAACTCGTCGCCACCGGTTCGAGCGAGTGTGTCAGAGGCGCGCAGCCTAGCTTTCACCCGTGTAACAACACCCTTAAGCACCAAATCCCCAACTTGGTGACCGAACGTGTCGTTCACATCTTTGAAGTTATCGAGGTCCAGGGCGAGAACAGCCACCTTGTGATGCTGCCGGTCAGCACGAGCGAGCGCCTGTTCAAGTCTGTCCTCGAGTAGTCGCCGGTTCGGTATCCCGGTTAGTGGGTCGTGAGAGGCGAGGTACTCGTTTTCCGCGAGGGCATCTTGCAGCCTCCGGACGAGCTTCTCACGTTCCGCCTGCGCTTGTTTCATCGAAGTAATATCCACGGCTGCACAGGTAATCCCCACCAGCGCTCCTCTTCGGCTGCGCAGGGGTTCCACCGTAAGGTCAAAATAATGCTTTTGGTCGCGAAAGGTGATGGTTACTTCGGTCCGAACAGCCGCGCCTCCCTGCAAAACTGCCTGTTTGATCGACGTCAGGCGATCACCTTCCTCTCCGCCAATGATTTCTACGTCGGTTCGGCCGAGGCATTGCTGTTGTGCCCAGCCAAGGACGGGAGCGTTGATCCATGTGTACTTCAATTCAATATCCTGGTTGAAGACGACGACGGGAGAATTCTTCAGTGCAACCCGGAAACGTTCGTCGCTCTTTTGCAGAGCGGCTTCTGCCCGTCTGCGCTCCGTAACGTCGTGGGCCATGCCTCGCACGATGGGTGCGGGAAGTAAGTCGGTGCGGAGCGTGTTGTGGTACTCCCAAATCCTCCGCTCTCCACTTCGTGTCATAAAGACCATCGAACCCTCGGCAAACCCGTCTCTCTGGACCGTGGCTAAATATTCGTCGAATTGATCGTGACATTCGGGAGCCAGAAACTCACGCATCGGTATCTTCAGGAGTGCCTCAACTTCGTAGCCCAAGAGACGTGCCGGAAGGGGGTTGATTGAGAGTAGCCTTCCCGCGAGATCATGAGTGCAGAGCAGGTCCTGACTCTGTTCGACCAAGTCGCGGTACAGGTCTTCACGTTCCCGAAGTGCGGCTTCGGCCTGTCTACCCGGACTAACTTTGTGTGGCAGTTTCTCTTTATGAATTCCCATTTTTGTCTACTCCGCAGCCAGGAACGACGTGTGACGAAGGGGCGGTCAGACCTGGCGCTCAACATTGGCGCCTCCTCAACACCCTTGGTCTCTCACGCCTCGCCGCGGTCGCGGCCGCGGCGCCAATCGAGGGCACTGGCGCACTGAGTTTGTCTCGCCAGTCCGTTTCCAAGCAGCCGATTGCAAACGCTACGATTGCAGGGGAACTATACGACGAGAGACAATCGTCGCGCCTCATCGACGGCTGTCAGCCTATACCTTGCCTCGGACTCTGAGATTGCTCCAGGATGCCTGCCGCCTAATTGTATAGAAGCTGTATGGCGGTCGCTCAATTCGTATCCGCCACCGTCTTGCGGCTGCTCCCTCTGACGCCAGCAGTCAGTTGAGCGTGTTGTCGGCCTAGGTAGATGCGTCCTCCTTCGTAGCCGATTGGCGCCAATTGTCGGGATGGGGGCGAGGTGATAGGCCCTAGGCGTTATCGGATTATGGACAACTCGAAAGTTCGGAAATTAGCGGTCCGCAGATAGATGTGGATAAGAGTCCGTTACACACCCAATCCCGGAGCGGGAGTCTTCGGCTCGGTTTGCGAGGTCGCGGTAGGGGCGATCATTGCTGATCGCCCACCGGGTCGCCGGAGGCAGTCACCCACCTCCGGCTCCCACAGAACCCAGCGTGCGGATTTCCCGCACTGGGCTCGTCAGACGTTGATTCACAGTATGGCTATAGCTTGTAGCTTCGGGTAAGAGAGCGACCGCACTCCGCATCGTTATGCGACTCACGCCACAACAGGTGACTCCGAGGATTGTAACTGCGTTACGGCCTACCAGCGACAATCTTTGTAAGACCCCATCTCTTCCTGGCAGAGAATGACGGGTCCCAGCGGCACACCCCCTTTCCCCTTATTCGGAAAATATGGCCCTACCCGGAAACAATCCGCTTCAACGACACTACTGATCGAGTACTCGCCGGACGGTCGCAGCCAAGGCTTCAAGGGTAAAAGGCTTCTGGAGGTGCTGAATCCTGGAGCATCTTTCATCCGATGGCGGTTGCGGAGCGTCCCTGTATCCCGACATCTGGACGATCTTGATAGCTGGCCAGATTTCCCGGATTCTGTCCGACAGCTCTTGTCCTCCCATCTTGGGCATGATCGTGTCGCTGATGAGCAGGTCGATGGATCGTGGGGCGTCCTTTGCCAATTGGAGGGCCTCCACGCCGTTGCGGGCTTCTACCACATGGTAGCCAAGCCTTTCGAGCTGCCCACTAATCAGCGATCGGACTTCTTCTTCGTCCTCCGCCAGCAGAACATCTTCCGTGCCATTCGGCAGCGCCGGTCGCTCCCTGACTTCCTCAGGGAAGACTCTTGGCTCAACCAATGGCAAGCAGATGTGAAATATGACCCCTGCGCCAAGCGTGCTGTCGATCTGAATTCCTCCTCCGTTTTGGGTCACGATGCCGTAAACGATGGACAATCCCAATCCCGTGCCCTTGCCACGTTCTTTGGTAGTAAAGAACGGTTCGAAGGCCCGGCTCATTGTCGCCGCATCCATACCGCATCCGGTATCGGATATGGAAAGCCGCACATAGGCCCCGGGCGAGATGTTGCCGAAGGCTTTACACGCGATCTCATCCAGGTTGACGCAGCCGGTTTCGATTTGAAGACTACCTCCTTTCGGCATGGCGTCACGGGCGTTGACCACCAGGTTCATCATCAGCTGCTCCAACTGACTGGCATTGATGTTGACGCACGCACCCTGTGTGCCCAACCGCATAGTCAAGTCGATGTCTTCGCCGACCAGCGTCCATACCATCTTCATGATTTCGTTCACGGCGCTGTCCAGCGAAGTGATTTGCGGATCGCACGCGTTCTTCCGGCTGAAATCCAGCAACTGCTGGATGAGGCGGGCAGCCCGGCTTCCCGCCCCTTTGATGGCCCGCGCTCTTGCCGCCAGTTGGAGATTTGAGCCGCTTTCTTGCACGATCAGGTCTGAATAGCCGTTGATGATTTGCAAAATGTTGTTGAAGTCGTGCGCAACGCCTCCTGCCAGTTGTCCTATGGCATCCATTTTTTGGGCGTGCAGAAACTGCTCTTGCAACGACTGGTACTGTTGCTCGGCCAGTTTGCGCCTCGTAATATCCTGCACCACCAGCACGGAGCCCACGATTTTGCCGCCTTCCCACAAAGGAGCGCTCGAACAGGAAACATCGAACGCAGTGCCATCCTTGCGAAAGTTCACGTCCTCGTGACCATACAGAGTCTTGCCTGATGCGTAAGCCCGCGCTATGACACATTCCGATCTCGCCAGGGGAGTGCCATCCCGACGCTTGTAGTGGCATACGTCATGCAACACCTCGCCCTGCAGTTCGCCCAGGGTATAGCCAAAGATCCGCTCCGCCGCGGGATTCATGAAGGTGACGCGGCCCCGAGCATCCAGCATGAACAAACCGTCTGGCGCCGTGGACGTGATTGCTTGCATCAGCGAAAGCTGCTGGCCCAGCGCCTCCGCCGTTCGCCTGCGCTCGCTGACATCAACCACGGTCCCCGCGATGCATGGCGGCCGTCCGTTTTCCCCTTCCAAAAAGCAGACATTGTGCAGCCCCCAGAGGATCGTGCCGTCTTTGCGCATGAGCCGTATTTCGATATTGTTGATATCTCCGCTCTTGGTCAGACTCTCCAACAACACGCTTTCTTCCGCCGGGTCGTACAACATTTCTGCCGACGTGCGACCCAATAGCTCCGCTGCCGAGTCATATCCGAGCATGCGGACCAGGGCAGGGTTACAATCGAGCATCTTCCCGCCCGCCTCAGCCCGAAACACTCCCGCGAGGTTTCTCTCAAAGAGCAGTCGGTAGCGTCTGTCGGACTCTTCCCGCGCCTCCTCTGCCTGCTTGCGCGCGGTGATGTCCGAGAAAATGCCATCGGCGAACAGCCCACCATCTTCTCTGTGGGTTCGGACTGCGCGGTCGTGCACCCAGATCCAATGGCCGTCTTTGCACTGGACCCGGTATTCCTCCTCGAACCGCTGGCCTCGCGAGAAAAGCGTCTGCAAACCCTCGGTAACGCGGCTCCGGTCCTCGGGATGAATTCGCCCCCACCCCAATCCTTTCCCGTTTTCGCAGATCTCCTCCGCGGAGAACCCAAAAATGCCTTTTATATTGGGGCTGATGAAGATGGTTCGTCCGTCTTCCGTCGAGGTCCAGACCACGTCCGGGAGGCTGGCCAGCAGCCTGCGAAGCCACTCCTCACGCGTGCGCAACTCTTCCTCTGACGCGGCCAGAGAGGCCGTGCGGCTGGCCACAATGTTTTCTAGGTTCTTGTTGGTTTCCCCGAGCCGCCGCAGGATCGCATAGATCAGGCTGCTGGTGATGGCAACGTATACAAAGCCTTTGACTATACTCAAGTAAGTCAGGGTTGCCACAGTGATGGAGAAATGTCCGAGGAACTTGTCGGTGACAAAAATCCACACGCAGGAAAACGCTATGTACAGGCCGGCTAACCAAAGCGGCCGCCCCGATGGAAGATGGCTTCGCCAGGACTGAATGAGTGGCGGCATCCAGTTCTCCTTCGTTGCACGAGCCGGAGGCGATCACGTCAGCTCCAATAGGTACATCCGCCCTGGCTTGAGGACGGAAACAGAACTGCCGTGACCTTAAAAGGCTGCGATTATATCCTGTGCTGCCGATGGGAGCAAGTTAGCTTTCTGCACGGTAGTGCCTCAGTTTGAAATCGCCAGCCCTTGAACGCCGGGGGAGACGGCGTAAACTTGGGGCATGTCAGAGAAACGAACACAATCCGACAAAGCACAACGACAGGCCGATCACCTGGAAGAGAAGGCGTCCCGTCGTCCAGCACAGAATCAGAAAGCGACCCGCGAGCCACATTTGATCGCCGATGGCGACGTGAAACGATGTTCGGTTTGCGGATACCCATTTCTAGCAGACGAGATGGCATCCATAGACCCAGCATTTGCGGAGCATCTACGCAAGGCGCACAAGCCCGGCCAAACGAGCGAGGACTTCAACCAAGCCGCTGCGCGGGTCGTTCGGGAAGCGACCGACAAGGATTAATGGCTGTTAATGTGGTTTGTTCGTTCGTCCATGCGGACTGAGGCGATTCATTCTCACACCGAATTGCTGGAAGATGGAATCAAACGTTCCCGAATCTATCATGCCCTGAAGAATCAGGTAGGGATCGTTAACGTCTCCCTCCTTCCGTAGCGTCTCAGAAATGAACATGATACAGACCCGGCGCATTCGGGATGAGGCAATCCAGCATATCCGAAGCCTTCCTTTGCGGATTCTGCACACCATCCTTGGTGACGCGCTGCGCTGCACAGAGCCGTATGATGCGCAGGGCACCCCGCTGATTTTGGCATTCTGAAGT
>PLQW01000221.1 GCA_003160215.1 Acidobacteriaceae bacterium | reverse complement strand
TTGCAAATCTCGTCCTATTGGAAAAAGCCAGAGGCGATCCGCGTCGACTGGTCTCCTGGCCAATCCCTGCTCGCGCCCCTGCGCGCTCTGAACACGCGCCGCGATCCAGCCGCTGCGAAAGCTGCCCTGCGCGCCCACCTGCCGGCCCGCTTGGCTGACCGTTTAGTCGACCGGCTGCTTGATGGGCCTGAGCCCGTGAGTTGGACGAATCACGCGCTCGATGAGTTGGAGCGCCGCCTGCATTCCTTTGCGTTCACGCCCAGCGGCACTGAAGGTTATGACACGGCGGAATTGACGGCAGGCGGCGTCAGCACGAGCGCGCTTTCGGCGCAAACCANNTACTTCATCGGCGAGGTGGTCGATGTCACCGGCCACCTGGGCGGTTTCAATTTTCAGTGGGCTTGGGCGTCGGGCGCAGCGGCTGGCCGCGCGGTCTAGCGGCCTTTCTGCGGCCTTCGCTCAACAAGCCGGGCATGACAAGAGTTTCCAAGGGAACCTCGTCGCAAGCGACCGATCAATGCAACCGTCTTCGCACAGATTCACCCCGCCAGACCCGTTGCCCGGACCTGCTTCTTCTCGGGAATCGGCGCCGGATCTCACAGGTGCGTGTGACATGCTTTCGATTCCAGGGGAAGGGACTGCGCGACGCTGTTACATTTATGGGTCAGATCATTTCTCAATATGTTGGGGGGGCAATATGGCCTTGAGCAAGGGGCTTCCTGCGGCGTGGCGTTTTGTCATTCCAGTCGTGCGGCACGGATCCAGAAAAAGTGTCGCTGCACACTTCCGGGTCGCCTATTTGGCTGCGATCCTGCTGGGTGCTGCAACCACCGTTTCGAGTGCGCAGGAAAACAAGACTCCCGAACAGATGCCGTTGGCACCGGCTGCGGGTGTAGCAGCAGGTCAGCCCACTGGTCTGGTCGCCGGAGTGACGATCGAGCCAGACCATGTGACCCTGGCTCCCGGCGAGAGCATTCAATTTGTCGGGTCCGTCGAGGGAACAGGAACATTCAGCGCCGCTTTGAAGTGGTCGGTAAATGACGTGGACGGCGGCAATGCCTCGCTGGGAACCATCAGCAGCAGCGGGCTGTATGTCACACCCTACCCAGTGTCGGCCGCAGTGACCCTAACCGCAAGGAGCACAGCGGACCCCACAAAATCAGCCAGCGCAACCATCACATTCGCTGCGCCACCGGTAGCAACAGGCCCGGCACTTTTGGTGTATGCGGCAGCGGCCACGCATCCCATCAGTCCCCTCATCTATGGAATGAACTCTTGGCGGCTTTCCGATCCGCAGCACGAGGCGCCCAAAGTTGCGGACGCCGTGCGCCTGCCGCTCGACCGATGGGGCGGGGAGGGATACACGCTCTACAACTACAAGCTCGACGTCTCCGACCTTGGCGACGACTGGTTCTTCGAGATCGCCCCCAACGCCAATTCGAAATATCCCGACCAATCCGAATTCAACTCGCAGGTGATCGGCGATCGAGCCGTCGGCGCCAGGACCTTGCTCTCCGTGCCGGTCATCGGCTGGGTCGGAAAATCGCGCACCCCCGGATCCAGCTTCTCGGTGGCGAAGTACGGCCCGCAACAAAAGACAGATCCCAACTGGCCCGACTTCGGAAACGGCGTCAAGCCTGACGGAACAAAAATCGCGAACGATCCCAACGATATCTGCATGCCGATCGATGAAAGCTGGACCTCGGATTGGGTGAAGTACCTTGTCGGCAGGTTCGGCAATGCTGCAGCCGGCGGCGTGGCCATCTACGCGCTCGATAACGAACCGACGTGGTGGGACAAGATGCATCGCGATGTGCACCCTTTGCCCTTCTCCTACGACGAAATCACTGAGAAGGGACTGAAGGTCGCCAAGGCGATCAAGGCTGCTGATCCAACAGCTGAAGTGAGCGGGCCTGTCATCGACTTCTGGATCAATTATTTCTATTCGAAGAAGGACATCGAATGGTTTCAGGCCAACTGGCCGAATGTTGCGGATGGTCCCATCGATCGAAAATCCCACGGGAATCTTCCGCTCATCGATTACTACCTGCGTGCGTTCAAAGCGGCGCAGGATGCCGACCCACATCACACGCGATTCCTCGACTATCTCGACCTGCACACCTACTTTGCGGCCAATGATGCGATGCTCAAGCCTGCCGGGACGAGCGACCAGCAGAGAGCGGTTGTTGACTCGACGCGCGTCTTCTGGGATCCAACCTACACCGATCCTCACTTCCGGAATCCCGAAAACTACGCTGAGCCGCTTGCGCCGCAGATGATTCCCCGGATGAAGCGCTGGGCGGCGGCCAACTATCCGGGAACCAAAATCGCGATCACCGAGTACAACTGGGGTGCGCCGGAACATATCAGCGGAGCGGTGGCGCAGGCTGACATTCTNNTGATGTTCGCCTTCAAAATCTTCCGCAACTACGACGACAACGGCGCAGCATTTGGCGACACGAGCCTTCGCGCCAGCAGCGCGGACCAAAGTAAGCTCTCCATCTATGCCGCGCGGCGCACGGCCGATCACACCGTTACCATGGTGGTCATCAACAAAACCTTCGGCGACCTACGCGCTGATCTAAAACTTGACCATTTCAAGGCCAGGGGGCCGGCCGGGGGCTATCAATATAGTGGCGCGGATCTCACCGGAATTCGCGTGCTTCCCGCTGTCACCGCATCGACGTCCGGAACGAAGGACAGGGCAATCGTCGTCAAGAACCAGTTGTTCCCGGCCATGTCGATCACGTTGTATGCCATTCGGGGTAAATGAGCCCCGCGATTGAGTTCGGGCGGCGCACCCGCTCGACAAGTCCGGCTGACCACTTCCGCCCCTCCCTTGCGCACTCGCTCCCACGCCTCCCCCGTTCGTGTCACAACCGTTTTCCTGCGATGTCGCATAAAATTAAAC
>PLQW01000011.1 GCA_003160215.1 Acidobacteriaceae bacterium | reverse complement strand
ATCTTGTTGGAGATGCGGTAAATCTCCTTCTTCTCGTCCCAGCTTTTGTCCGGATCGAACTCCACGTCCAGAGTAGTTGCCAGCATCTCCGCCGCCAGCTCCTCGGCGTACTCGCCGGCCTGATCCTCGGTCTCGCCAAAGCTGTGGTGCTCGCTCAGGTAGCCGTAGGTGTTTTTATCCGCGGGGATGGCCACGCCGATGCTGGAAACCAGCAGCCGGTGCGCCTCGCGCGTCGAGTTCTCCGCAATCACCGCAAAAACCACCTCGCCGGGACTCACTAATTTGAGCCCTTCCTTGCGCGGGA
Source organism: Acidobacteriaceae bacterium (assembly GCA_003160215.1). Lineage (GTDB taxonomy): Bacteria > Acidobacteriota > Terriglobia > Terriglobales > Acidobacteriaceae > Bog-257. Next base: position 2,322 of record PLQW01000011.1, on the reverse strand, counting down.
TCAGCTTGCAGTTGGGCGGAAAGATGGAGGAGACGCGCACCAGATTCTGCGAAGCGATGCCCGCATCGCGCAGGGCAAGCTCAAAGGAGGTGAGCCGCTCCTTGTGTTTGCCGACGCCCTTGGTGAAGAAAAGCTTCTTTGGGACCATGCGTTTTCCCAATTTCTATGTGCCCTCCGTGGGTGAAAGAAGTGTGGCCGTTTTTTGACGTTCCCGCATGAGTCTATCGCATCCTGAAGGGTGCGAACAGAGTTTCGCTTATTTTCATTTGAGGTTCACAGCGAGGGGTTTAGCGCGGACTCCGAATCGTCTTCGGCTGAGTTGGCGACGGGGCTCCGGATGGACGCGGAAGAAGCTTCATCGAGGATCGTGGAGGAAGCAACTTTCCCACGCGCGGCGCGTTTAATAGGCATGATGCGACGGATGGTTTGGCTGGGTACCCCTGTCTTAAGCGTGGCAATGAGCTGCTCAGTCGCGTTGGCGCAAGTTCCTGAACCCTCCGCGGCTCCCGATCCAGGAAGCGCGTTGGGCGCCGCACCTGCGCCGGCCAGCCCTGACATCGGCTCAGCGATCCTGGAGTGGACGCCACCGGCCCTCGCGGAGCTGAGCGGGCAGGCCGTAGCCAAAGAGAGCTTCACACTGGACCGGACGATGCTGGCGGCGGCTGCCGGGCTGATGCCGGATTCCGACGCCGACCTGAGACAGACGGTCGCTAAGCTCGACGGCGTGAGCGTGCATGTGCTGCGTTTCGCGGCTGACGGCCAAGCCGACCCGGCACAGATTGAGGCGATCCGCAAGGCTTACCACCTGCGGGGCTGGAAGCATGTGTTGAGCTCGACGAATTTGGGCGGCGCGACCCACAGCGATATCACGGACGTATGGCTGGTAATGGACGGCGCCAATGTGCGCGGCGGAGTGGTGCTGGTTGAGAGCCCGAAGAGCCTGACGCTGGCAACAGTGGCCGGAAATCTGAGCCCTGTGGACCTGCTGCATCTGCGGGGCCACTTCGGCATTCCGCGGTTCGACGACGATGGGCTGACTGGCGATAAGAGCAGATGATTTGCCGCGGAAGGGCAACGGCTGAAGAGAAGTCACTGCAATCCCCAGCGGATTGTTCACAGTCCCGCCCAAAGTTTGCAAAAATGAAGATGCTATATTCGTGTGTAACATCCGTTCCGGAGATTTCGTTCAATGCAAACTGGGAAGTTGACGTGTGCGCTCCTGGTCCTGGCTGCTCTGGGAGGCGCGGCGCTGGCTCGCGCCAAGGTGGTCGAGGATACCAGCGGTTCTCTCAGAACCCTGAGCAGCATTGCAGATGCGCTCGACTCTGCTGACCGGCATCCGGTGCACATTCTCTACGTGCACGGCATTGACGAGGTGGGGGCCGGAGATTCGGCGCTCCTGCGCGAATCGATTTGCACTGAGCTGAAGCTTTGCGAGGTGAGCGACTGGAAGAATGCGGGAACCGAGTATGCGGAAAAAGGCGAGTTCGCAAGCACCGTGGAGCCGCCCACACTCGCCTACCTGGGCAGCCCGGTGTGGAACAGCCCGGAGGAGTGGCACGCAGCAGCGCCGTTCGTCGTTCACTGGGTGGTTCACCTCAAGGGACATTCCGCGGTACTCGTGCTGGATGAGATCAACTGGTGGCCGCTGGTGCTGTCGCTGAAATGCCGCCGAGTGATTGCCGCTGAGGCACATCTTTCGGGCCCCGATCAGCACCTGCTGCAGGTTTGCTCCGAACAATCCGTTCAGGATCCGGGCGGATTGGGACGATTCTATCCCTGGATTCCGGCCAACCAAGCTGCGAAACTGGCGAAGATACGGCCGCGCGGCGTTCTGGTGAACCGAGAACTAAAGGCCGGGCTCGTCGACTGGGGGCTATCGGACGTGCTGATGGCGGTGGGGCCGCTGGGCGGCATTCTGCGCGATGGGGTGCGGCAATTGATGGCGAAATCGGCGGCGTTCGACCCCAACGCGGCAGAGGCCGATTCGAGCGGAAGCGGCGGAATAGGAAAGTACGACTGGAAATCGCAACTGAGCCGGGACAACATGCTGGACCAGGAATTCATCGGCGTGACGCACAGCCTGGGCAGCTATCTATTTTTCAACACGCTCAATTCGGAGTTTGACAGCGTGGCTGGACAGAGCCTTTCGGTAGCGGATGCGGCGAGGAAAACGGCTAAAGAGAACGCGATGCGCTACATTTTTGAGCGAACTTCGCTAGTGTATTTCTTCGCCAACCAGCTTGAGATGCTGGAGATCACGAATCTTGAGAGCGCGCCGGATAGTTCAACGACTGCAATGAAATCGCGAGGGCTGGCGCC
>PLQW01000038.1 GCA_003160215.1 Acidobacteriaceae bacterium | reverse complement strand
ATCGTCTTCTTCTTCCGCCAGGAATCATTCCTAGCTTCAATCTTTTTGCGCCGTAAGGCGCGTACGCCTGGACAGCCAGTCCCCGCACCGCAGGTGCCCGAATGCCTCCGCCATTCCACTTGACATGTACGGTGATACCGTACATTATGGATACGTGAGGCGCCATGCAGCTGGTCCGGTTTCGCCATAAGGGCCTGGGGCAGTTCTATGAAAACGGAAACGCCCGTTCCTTGCCTTCTGCAATGGCTGAAAAGTTGGGCAAGCTGCTCTTCGCCATCGAAACAGCCGAGACGCTGGAACAACTCGGCAAGTTCCCCGGCTGGAAGCTGCATCCGCTTAAAGGCGACCTGAAAGGACTATGGAGCCTGATGGTCACGGGAAACTGGCGGTTGATTTTCCGTTACGACGAACCGACCAACACCGCCAGCGATATTGACCTGATCGACTACCACTAGGAGGCCGAAATGCCCATGAAGAACCCGCCCCATCCGGGCGACCTGATCAAGACCGAGATCGTCGAAGCCCTTGGCCTCAACGTGTCAAAGGCGGCCGAGCTTTTGAAAGTGCGCCGCGCCACGCTTTCCGACCTGCTGCGCGGCAAGGCCGCCCTGACGCCGGAAATGGCGCTTCGCATCGAAAAGGCGTTCGGTCCGGACATGAACCACCTTCTGCGCATGCAGCTCGCCTACGACGTGGCGAAGACACGGGAGCGCGCGCGGAACATCTTGGTCAAACGGTACGTCCCGGCCTGATCGGATGGGCCTAAATCGGATGGAGCGTCCCCGGCGACAGTATCGCCGGGCGGGCGACCTGGCTTTGATCCTACCCCAGACCGAACTGCAGACGTAGAGATTCTCTGAATTCCCGCATGGACAACCTCTCCTGGGGCACGAAGTTTCCTCCGCTCCCACTGGTGGGCACCTCGGCCCGCTGTTGTCCAGCGCCGCCTGCTCGACAAAGATTCCTTCAGAAAACGCAGTCCAATTGGCGTGTCTCCGGACGGGCTTACGGCGTGCCCACGAAGCCGTGCCACACACCGCTCCCGTCAATGTAGTCTCCGACAAAGTCGCCCGCTGCGTTGTTGGTGTCGATTTCGGTACCTTGGCCAGCGCCCGTGCCCGCGCCCTTAACGTCAATCGTCGTGAACCTGCCGTCGGGAGTGAGCACGAAGCCGTGGATCACATTGCTCGCGTCAATGTAGACTCCGACGATCTTTCCTGCCGAGTTGAGGTCATAGGGGCTAGTGCCCTGGCCAGCGCCTGTGCCCGCGCCTTTAACGTCAATCGTCGTGATCCTGCCGTCGGGATCGCGCAGGAAGCCGTGCATCACATTGCCCGCGTCCACGTAGTATCCGGTGATTGCCCCCTCCGAGTTGATGGCTTCGGTGAAGGTGCCCTGGCCAGCGCCTTTGCCTGCGCCCGGTCCATTAAACGTCGTAATCCAGCCGTCGGGATCGCGCACGTAGATGTGAGACGCACCGCTCGCGTCAATGTAGTTTCCCGTGATCGCCCCCATGTGGTTGATGCTTCCGTAGATGGTGGTAAACGTGCCCTGGGCAGCGCCTTTGCCTGCGCCCTTAACGTCAAACGGCGTGATCCTGCCGTCGGGAGTGCGCACGAAGCCGTGCATCACATTGCCCGCGTCAGTGTACCATCCCGCGATCGTCCCCGCCGGGTTGATGTTCCCGGCGAAAGTGCCCTGGCCAACGCCTGTGCCTGCGCCCTTAACGTCAATCGTCGTGATCCTGCCGTCGGGATCGCGCAGGAAGCCGTGAGACACGTTGTTCGCGTCACTGTAAACCCCCGTGATCGCCCCTGCCAAGTTCATGCCGTAAGCGGAAGTACCTTGGAAAGCGCCTGAGCCTGCGCCCTTAACGTCAATCGTCGTGATCCTGCCGTCGGGATCGCGCAGGAAGCCGTGAGACAAATTGCTCGCGTCAATGTACCACCCCATGATCGCCCCCGCTGCGTCTTCGCCCACGGCGATAGTACCTTGGCCAGCGCCTGCGCCTGCGCCCTTAACGCTAAACTCGGTGATCTGGGTTTGGTTGTGAGATCCGTCGATCTGAGCGGATGCGCTGGCCGCAACCAGCACAATGCCCAATGAGGCGATCCATGCGGCGCATGTCCGCCGCTGTCCGATGTGAGTCGTCATAACGTTTCAGTTTCCTTTCTGTCTTTGTGAATGCTGCTACGCGCGAGGCGCTGGGTGAACGTCAGCGTCTCCTGCAACTAGTCGCGGGCTGAAGCCCGTGGCAGCACACTGAAGGGGCCACCATGTCGAAGGCGCCGGTGGCGCGTGCTCTAACGTGCCGACGCGAGTTTCAGTCTGCGCCTGAAAACCTTCCAGCCCGTTATTACTTACATGGGCTATTCATGGCCCAACAATGGACCAGCGGCGTCGCAAACTCAAGGCACGGCGAGTGAGATGTTTCTCACATCGAACTCACACCGCAATCGCCTCAAAACAATTGAATTAGGCTTCTCACCGGCGAACGTTTGTGGTAGTGTGAAGCGAGGCTCTATGCCTGCCGCGGAGGCCGTACGGCTAGTTCGGTTCGGCGCGTTCGCTTTTGAGTCCTCTTCCCGGGAACTCCGGAAGGGCGGGACCCGGTTACGTGTGCCCGACCAGTCCCTCGCCATCCTGGCCATGCTGCTGGATCGGCCGGGCGAGCTGGTCACCCGCGAGGAGATCGAGGCGCGCCTCTGGCCGCATGGCACGGTGGTCGAGTTTGAGAACAGCATCAACTCGGCCATGGGGCGCTTACGCGAGGCGCTGTCGGATGACGCCGCCAAGCCCCGCTTCATCGAGACGCTCCCGCGCAAGGGGTACCGGTTCATCGGCAAGGTGGAGACGGCGGCCCAAAGATCCCCCCTGCTGGTTCCGGGTGCGGTGGTCTCGCACTACCGGATACTGGCGGAGGTCGGGCGGGGAGCTATGGGCGTGGTGTACAAGGCCGAGGACCTGGCTCTGGGCCGGGTGGTGGCGCTGAAGTTCCTGCCCGAGGAGTTGGCGGCGCATCCGCCGGCGCTGGAGCGAATGCGCCGCGAGGCGCGCGTGATCGGCGCCTTGAATCACCCCAGCATCTGCACGCTGTATGAGCTGGGCGAAGCGTCGGGCCGGGTCTTCCTGGCGATGGAGTTTCTCGAAGGCGAGCCGCTACGAGCGCGGATGGCGCGAGGCGCGGTGGGCGAGGCCGAGTTCTTCGAGATCGCGATCCAGATTGCCCAGGCCCTCGCGGAAGCGCACAGGCAAGGGATTGTGCATCGCGACATCAAACCGGACAACCTGTTCGTGACCGGCTCCGGGCAGGTAAAGCTGACGGACTTCGGTCTGGCAAAGGTGAGCCAGGAAGACGTGGCCGTGGCGCAATCGGCGGTGACGGGGACGAGCGGATACATGTCGCCGGAGCAGGCTCGCGGTGAGCCGCTCGATGCGCGGTCCGACATCCACTCCTTGGGACGGGTGCTGGCGGAGTTGGCGGGAGAGGCGCCGGCATCCGGCGTGGCTCCGGTGATCGCGAAGGCGTTGGCGAGCGACCCGGCCGAGCGGTGGCAATCCGCGGCCGAGTTACAGGCCGCGCTGGAGGGGATTCGGCAGCAACCGGGTGAAAGGATCGCCTGGAAGGTCTCGCGAAAACGCCGTCTGATGCCGATGCTGTTACTGGCTGCCGTGCTCGTCGCCGGCGGCTTGTACTACCGCTCGCATCGAACCAAGCCATTGACTGACAAGGACTCCCTTGTCCTCTCCGATTTCACCAACACGACGGGCGACAGCGTTTTCGACGACACGCTGAAGCAGGGACTCTCGGTGCAGCTTGAGCAATCACCCTTTCTCAATCTGGTTTCCGAGCGCAGGGTGAATGAGACCTTGAAGCTGATGGGGCGTCCGACCGGTGACCGGTTGACGCCGGAGGTCACCCGCGAGGTCTGCCAGCGCACCAGCAGCAAGGCCATGCTGGCCGGGTCGATTGCTGGGCTGGGCAGCCAGTACGTGATTGGCCTGAAGGCCGTGGACTGCGACACGGGGGACGTGCTGGCGGAAGCGCAGGAGCAGGCGGCGGGCAAGGAAGCGGTGCTCAAGGCTCTGGACGCTGCGGCAGTCCGGCTGCGGAGCAAACTGGGCGAGTCGCTCAGCTCGGTGCAGAAATACGCCACGCCGCTGGAGGAGGCAACCACATCATCCCTGGAGGCGCTGAAAGCCTACAGCCTGGGAGTAAAGACGTGGAATGCGAAAGGGGACACGGCCGCGCGGCCCTTCTTCCAACGGGCGGTGGACCTTGATCCGAATTTTGCCATGGCCCACTCCTGGATTTCGACGGTTTACTTCGACCTCAACGAAGTGGGGCGGGCGGCCGAATATGCACGCAAGGCTTACGCTTTGCGGGAGAAGGCAAGCGAACGGGAGCGGTTCTCGATCGAGGGGAACTACCACTCCTATGCGACGGGAGAGCTGGAGAAGGCGGCGCAGACCTACGAACTGTGGCAGCAAACCTATCCAAGAGAAGACTTGCCTTACATGATGCTGGGATTCGTTTCCGCCACCCTGGGAAACTGGGAAAAGGCATTGGAGGAGTGGCGAGAGGCGCTGCGCCTGGAACCAAATACTGCGCTCCACTATTATCTCCTCGGCGTCGCCTACATGAGCTTCAACCGGCTGGATGAAGCGGAGGCGGTGTACAAGCAGTCGGAGGAGCGCAAGCTGGAGAGCGAGGATCTGCTCGAGGGGCGCTACTGGTTGGCTTTTCTGAAGGGCGATACGGCGCAGATGGCGCAGTTGGCCTCAGCCGCCATGGGCAAGCCGGGCTTGGAAGACCTGTTGCTGGCCATGCAAGCGGACACGGAAGGTTGGTACGGCAAGCTGAAGAACGCGCACGAGCTGACCGGGCGGGCGATGGATTCAGCCACGCACAACAACGCCAAAGAGAGTGCCGCAGGATATCAGGCAGCGGCAGCGCTGCGCGAGGTGGAATCGGGGAACCGGGAGCAGGCGCGCGCCGAGGCCCATGCGGCGTTGAAGCTGGCCCCGAACCGCGATGTGCAGGCCATAGTGGCGCTGGCCCTGGCGCGGGCAGGCGATACGGCCGGGGCGGAGAGGCTGGCGGGAGAACTCGACAAGAACTTCCCGATGGATACGCTGGTGCAGAGGTATTGGCTGCCCACGATCCGGGCGGGGGTAGCCCTGGAGCGCCAGGACCCGAACCGGGCCATTGAACTATTGAAGGTGGCGAGTACGATCGAGCTCAGCTCAATTACGCCCGCCCTGACTATATTCCTGTGCCCCGTTTATTTGCGTGGCGAAGCTTACGTCATGCTCCACGACGGCAACCGGGCGGCAGCGGAATTTCAGAAATTCATCGACCGCCGAGGAGTGGTGATGAACTTTCCCTGGGGCGCGCTGGCCCGGCTGGGACTGGCGCGCGCTTACGCCTTCGAGGGCGACACTGCCAAAGCCCGTGCCGCGTATCAGGATTTCCTCGCGCTCTGGAAAGACGCCGACCCCGACATCCCCATCCTGAAGGAAGCCAAGGCGGAATACGCGAAGCTGCCATAACCGTCAGGACCTGAGCCCCGCGTGGTTCACAGCCGAGCAGATGTTGGGACCCATTGATCCGCCCTCGGCAGCGGGGCTAAGTCCCGATAAGTCAGCCACTTCCACATCGGAAGGAATGGATAGTGAGAGAAAAGTGGGCTTCTCTTCCATTGGGCCATTCAGGGGGAGGCCCCTGTCGTTCGCTCAGAATCGACAGCCGCGCGGGCGTCGCAGTCGAGGCGCAGGCCGGGTAGTGGTAGGTGCCGCGATCTGTTCCGGCTCGCCAATAAGGAATCGATGCGGAACCGCCAGCACGAACGTCTTCTCAACGCTGTAGTCGGCCAGCGAGATCACCCGGCTTCGGCCTTTCAGATACCGGAACGCCTCGAAATACCAACAGCCTTCCCACTCCAGGAAGTTCCGGAAGCCACGGCCCTGGTCGGCCAGTTCCTCGGCCCGCTGCTGATTCTTCAGGCGCGCCCGGTCGAAATCAACTTCCTTCGAGACCAATTGGACCGCCAGATCAACATCACTCAACCGCTCTACCTCTGGTTTCAGCATGCTGCCGAAAAGAACCACCCTGGTCGCATTGGCGAGGAAGTAGGGATCCTCATTAACTTGTGTCACCCGCTCGAGGAACTCTGCCAGGGCCCTTTCCGCTGTCGCACGCGTGACCGGCTTAGCCGCCGTTGCTGCTGAAAACGTCCGTCCCGCTTGAGTGACAGCCCAGGCACCTTTTCCGAAGGCTTCGATCAGTCCCTCAGTTCGTAATGCCTTGACCAGAGCGTCGCCGGTTCCTGGAGCAAGGGCGGCAACCGCCTCCAGGTCCGCGACTTTCCACCGATCCCACCCCCGGAGATAGCGCAGCATCTTTCGCACGGCGAGCGCCGGGCTACCGCCGATTGTCCCATTGGGATCGATGCGCATTTGATTCCAGCATAAAGCGATTGGGCCTGCCAGGGCGACGGCAGCCGGGCCCGAGTGCAATCTTCCACTCTGAGATCCATGTGGGCGCACTCTGACGGTGGAGGATACCGCCAATGACAAAGCCCTTAAATCGCAAACGCAAGGCTGCACCGAAAAGAATCCTGCGACTTCCCGATTTGGACCTCGCAAGACCTGGAAGTATTCACCGCCCGAACTGGACACCGAAACGCACGGAAAGGTGAATTCCGTCATGCACACCGCCAGTACGGATTGTACCCCCGCGCCGGTAGTTGGGCTACGCGTAGTCGAAACAACAGGGCCGGGCACCGACTTGGGCACCTTCAGGAAACGTCCAACAACCGGAGAGATCCCGTTCAAACGCCATTCAGGGCAGAAGTGTCGCCGGGATCGCACGGCGCGGGGCGATGTCCGGACCGGAGACTTTGTCTGCTACTGGGTCGGCTGGCTCTTCAAGGCACTGCTGCCGAGCGGACCCCCAGCGAAGCTTTCGACTGCGCCGGAAGCGCGGGTCTTTCGATTGACCTCGATCGCGAAGACGACGGCAAGGGGGATCGCCGAAGCTCTGGACAGACTCTATCCGGGCGGATCGGGGATCGAAAGCTTGCGGCAGATTCTCTTTGCCAAGAGGTTAGCGATTTCCCCATGGCGGGGAACGGCTTCAGCGTGGCCGGTCTGAGGATTCTCCCAAAGCGTGTGTTCCGCGCCCTCCCGCCGCAGTACGCCGCCGTGCCGGCGAAGATGCCGGAGCAGTCCCTCGCGCTTCATCCGACCACTACGAGTTCCTGTCTGGCGTCGGCAGGCAGAGCACGCAGGGACTCATCTCGTCTGTGCTCAAGAATCAGGGCAATGGCTTGGCGAAGGTTCGCCAGACATTCCTCGCGCGTCTTGCCCTGCCCATTGGCGCCAGGCACTTCCGCGCAGTAGGCGACATACCATGGGCCGTCTCGCTCGACGATCGCCGTGAATTCGTTGCGCATTTCTTTATTCTACCGCTGCGGAGGCGGAGCCGGATCCGCTTTGGTCCGGGGTCGGCTTGGTCGGTTCATCCGGAGGGGCCCGCGACGGAGGCCTGGGCGAAATGGGGGTTGCGTAGCCTGTGCCTGAAGGGGTCCATCAGGGTCATGAAGCGGCTGTTGTGAGTGGGTTCCAGCAGGTGGGCCATTTCATGCACGACGATGTATTCTAGACATTCGCGCGGTTTGCGGGCGAGATCGGTGTTGAGGCGGATGTTGGCCGCTCTGAGGCTGCAACTGCCCCATTTGGTTTTCATTCTTTGCACGAAGAACCGGGCTACCTTGACGCCCATGAGGGGTCCCCATTTGGCGATCGGCGGCGGGATGGCGGCCTTGAGTTGGGCGCGGTACCAGTCTTCGAGGATGGCTTGTTTCCTGTCTTCTCCGGTTGCGGGACGAACCTGAAGAACCAGTTGGCTGTGCTTTAACTCGACTTGCGGCGCGGCATCCTTCGCAATGACCTTGAGCAAGTAGCGCTTGCCCCAGACGTAGCGGCTTTCGCGGTCGAGGTATTCGCGGAGCGGTTCGCGTTCCTGCTCCCGGACCTTTTTCTGCTGCTGGCGAATCCAGCCGAGCTTGGAAATCGCGAACACACAGATGGTGTCGAGGTTCATGCGGAGTGGCGCGGAGATCCGAACCCTGCCGGTGGGGGGTAAACGCTCAGATGGACGTTTCCGATGTCCTTCTTGATGACCTCGACCGGTATTGCGCCCAGTTCGCGCCGCTGGCACTCGTACCGTGATCGCTAAATCCCGAACGGCGGCGGTTGCCAACCGCCGCGCAGGATGGCAACCTGCCCCACAGCCGTTGAAGGGCGTGCCACGCCGGATCCCGGCACTGTCGCCGGCGCCAAGCACACCCGGCCAAAGAGTTTGCCCGCGCGCCCCGCAGCGTAGCGAGTGCCGGGCTTCGCCTCAGCGGAAAAGGCCCAACATGTAGGCGATGAGGAGAATCAATAATATGGTCCCCAGCCCTATGCCGGCACCTCCGCCGTAGCCCCAGCGGCTATGGCCGTAGTAGCCCCCACCGCCGCCTAGAACCAGCAACAAAATGATCAGCAGGATTAACATTGTGGACCGTTCTTATTTATTTCTCCAACACCTTTTCAACCTGCCCGACCTTCTTTTGAATCTTGCCGGTGAGCTTTTCGACTTGTCCTTCAGCCTCTAACTTGGGATTGTCGGTGACCTGGCCGGCCACCTGTTTGGCTTTGCCTTTCACTTCATGAAACTTGCCTTTAATCTCATCCTTCGTACCCGTGCTCATCGGTTTTCTCCTTATCGTTATCGTTGAATCTTGCCCGGAACTTAGCCAGGGCGGCCTCTGTGCTACATAAATCATCCCCTAAGAAGAGGATTCCCAGCGACGATATTCCGCTATCCCTTAGGATGTCTGGTCAATTTTGCACAAACCGGATTTTAACCCACACGGAATTAGCCCGGACCCGCCCAATCGCGCGGCGTTGAGCATTATTGAACAGACTGGAGGAATCTCGGACACGTCTACTGCTTGTGCAGGGTGTGCTGCCATACAAGGCACCGCTTTGTCCTAAGCAACCCCGGGCACAACATCAGATTCATATTCACGCGATCAATTTCGAAAGGAGAGGTGAAATAATGCCAAAAGATAAGCACAACATGGCCGCTGAGCACCATGAAAAGGCGGCGAAATCCCACCGCACCGCTGCTGAGCATCATGGAAAGGGCGAGCACGAAGCTGGCCAGCGACATTCCAGTGAAGCACTAGAACATTCAAAGAATGCTCATCAGCACTCACAAGAGGCCCATAACAAATCCATCGAAGCCAACAAGAAGAAGTGACTTAGATTCAATCATTGGGCTGTTTCCTGTAGCTCGGGGAGCGGCCCATTTTGACTTCCCCAAGAGGAGGGCGACATGAGTACAGAAACGCTTCTGATTATCGTAGTTGTCTTGATATTGCTAGGTGGTGGTGGGTGGTACGGGAGGGGTCGTTGGTACTAACGGCTTACGTCGGCTCTACCGCGTCCGGCTATCATTCGACCTGTCGTTCGCCAAAACCAGATCGCCAGAACGATCTTGACTTTCAACAACCTGGAAGGAACAATCAGCCGACATCCGCGATTCGACGTGAGACCCGGCTACGGCAGATGGCATGCTGCCCCCCACAAGTTGCTGGTCATCCCATCCGTACAGCCTGACCGGCACCGCTACGGCGTTCAGAGCTTATGAGTTTTCCGAGACCACGTCTTGCAGCACCTGCTTCTCCAGCGGCAGCTCCGCCACCAGCCTAAGCAGACGAGCGTTCTCTTTCTCCAGATCCTTCAACCGTCGGGTCTGGCTTCAGCTCGCCGTACTCTTTTCGCCAGCGGTAGTTAGGTCTGCTCGGCGATACCGGCTTCTTTGCAGGCTTGGCCGGTGCTTTTCTGGTTGGCTAATTCGAACTTCGATTTGTCGCAGCATGGCGACGATCGGTTCTGCGCTGTGCTTCTTCCGTGGCATTCTCCAGCTCCTTTTGTACTAGTTTCTCTAAGATTCACCCTAGTACAAAATTTGCCGATCACGTCAGACCACTATGAGCGCTCGATTTGTACCACGAGCCCTGCAGGATTGTGAGCGAAATTGCGCTCATTGTGTGACGTTTCTGGGCGCTTGCCGGTTATAGCCCGGCTCGCCTTGGATGGTCTCCCGCGACGTGCGGGTTTAAGATGCCGATGTTATCATTTCACTTTCAGTTCATCGGAGGACTCAAATGGTTAAGCAGAATTCCGCTGAGAACGAAAGAGCAATTTCCCGTGATCGCCTGGCGGATCTCTTGAACGAAGACCTTTCACGCGAATACCAAGCCATCATCGGGTATGTTGTATATTCCCAGGTGCTGAAGGGCGCGGCGTACATGAATATCGCAAACCAGCTTGAAATCCACGCGAAGCAGGAACTCGATCATGCGCTCATTATTTCGAGGCAGATTGATTATCTTGGCAAGATGCCCGTCGTGACGCCCAAACCCGTCCGAATTTCAGAAGATCCGAAGGAAATGCTTCGCTTCGATTTAGATAATGAGGGCGAAACCATACGCAACTATCGCGAGCGGATCAAGCAGTGTGAAGAGCTGGGCGAGTACGCGATGGCCGAACAGATTCGGCAAATCCTCGTGGATGAGCAGGATCATCAAATTGATTTGGCCACGGCTCTCGGCGAAGAAGTGCCGGATGTGAGCGGTTCGGGGAGGAAGACATCAAAGAAGTAAACTAGCTAACACTGCCGAGAACCAGCACCAACCCGATGGTATCATTTGGATCTACTGAAAGGATTGATCGGCGAGTCCAAAACGTGACACTTGCGGAAAAGCCAGACCTGTGCTCCGCAAAAACCTTTGCAGTCGGAAACTGAACGAGAACGGTGCAAATTCTATGGCGATTCTGCGCCTATCTGGACGAAGGCAAAATCGCGACTGTAGTCGAAATTGTAACTGTCAAAGCCTCCAAGAACCTCAAACTTCAACAGATTTCAACGACCGGCACGCAACAGGTTCCATATCAATCAGTTACAAACCTCAACTTTCAACAGATTTCAATAACTTATGGAATCTGGTTCGGGACCAGGGGGTCGGAGGTTCAAATCCTCTCTCCCCGACCAATCTTTTCAATAAGATACAGCCGATTTGAAATCTTCAAAAATCTCACTGTGGGCAATTTTGTGACAGTGATTTCCTCTCGGTTCCACACACCGCTATTCCGTCGAGCATTCTCAACCTCAAAACACTTCGGGAGTTGCGAAAAAAAGACCGCTAGGGACATCGAAGATTCGCCCTGGCGATCTGCAGCGTTAAAAGTCTTTACGTAAACTGCTCATTTTCCTATACTTTAGACGAATCAAATAATCAGTGCTGTGATCGCTGCGCCTCCGCGCAGTCTTCTGTTAGGGAACTCCTCCCTTCGATCCGGCTGGAAAATAAATGGCCATCAAGAAATCCGAACTTTATAGCTCCCTTTGGAAAAGCTGCGACGAGCTGCGCGGTGGCATGGACGCCTCGCAGTACAAGGACTATGTCCTCGTCCTGCTTTTCGTGAAATACGTCTCCGACAAATATGCGGGCCAGAAAGATGCGATGGTCGAAATCCCCAAAGGCGGGGGTTTCTCCGACATGGTCGCACTCAAGGGCGACAAAGAGATCGGCGACAAGATCAACAAAATCATTGCCAAACTTGCCGAAGCCAACGGCCTGAAGGGTGTCATCGATCAGACCGACTTCAATGATCCAGCCAAACTGGGCAGCGGCAAGGAAATGGTGCAGACGCTCTCCAACCTGGTGGGAATTTTTGACAACCCAGAACTGAATTTTCGTGGCAATCGGGCCGACGGCGATGATCTGCTCGGCGACGCGTATGAATACCTGATGCGTCATTTCGCAACGGAGTCGGGCAAGAGTAAGGGGCAGTTCTACACTCCGGCGGAAGTTTCCCGCATTATGGCGAAAGTAATCGGGATTCGAGCGGCAAAAAGTGGCACACAGACAATTTACGATCCCACCTGCGGTTCCGGGTCCTTGCTGCTCAAGGGACATGACGAAGCCAAAAGCGCCACCGGAAAAGATCTAGCGATCTACGGGCAGGAGAACGATCTTGCCACCTGGGCCCTAGCAGAAATGAACATGTTCTTGCACGACTGCCCGTCGGCCGAAATATGGAAGGGCAACACCCTTTCAAGTCCCCACTTTACGGAAAAGGGCGGTCTAAAGACATTCGATTTCGTGGTCGCGAATCCACCATTCTCCAGCAAGGCGTGGAGCAACGGCGTCAATACTGAGCATGATCCTTATGGCCGCTTTGCTTTCGGTGTTCCGCCACCGAAGAATGGTGACTACGCATTTCTTTTGCATGTTCTCATGTCACTTAAGAGTACAGGCAAGGGCGCGATCATCATGCCGCACGGCGTTCTCTTCCGTGGCAATGTCGAAGCCGACATCCGAAGGGAAATTGTCCGCAGGGGATACATCAAGGGGATTATTGGCCTTCCGGCGAACCTGTTTTATGGAACCGGCATCCCGGCCTGCATCGTCGTGTTTGACAAGGAGAATGCTGCTGCCCGCAAAGGCATCTTTATGATTGATGCCAGTAAAGGCTTCTTAAAGGACGGCAATAAGAACCGGCTGAGAGAGCAGGACATTCACAAAATCGTTGATACCTTCAATAACCAGATTCAGATCCCCAAGTACTCTTCTATGGTTCCCGTCGCCGAGATCGCAGCCCATGATTTCAATTTGAACCTGGCGCGTTACGTTGACAGCACGGAATCTGAGGACCTCCAAGATATTGATGGCCACCTCCGAGGTGGCATCCCAGAACGCGATATTTTAGACCTCGATCGCTACTGGCAGGTTTTTCCAAATCTGCGTGCGACGCTCTTTGGTCCATTCAACCGCCCAGGGTATTCCGTGCTCAAGGTTGCAGAAGCCGATATTAAAAAGACAATCTTCGGGCACCAGGAGTTCGAAGAGTTCCAGCAATCGGTAACGAAGTTATTTGAAAAGTGGAAGACGAATCAAGCGCCAATCTTGAAAGAGATTGCGGTTGGCGACAAGCCGAAGGCGCTCATTCTCACGCTCGCCGAAGATCTCTTGGAAACCTTCCAGAAAGCCAAACTCGTCGACCCGTACGATGTGTATCAACACCTTATGGACTATTGGGCAGCGACGATGCAGGACGACGCTTACCTGCTGGTGACAGAAGGGTGGAAAGCAGTTTTGGATGGGAAGCCCAATACTGATCTGATTACAAACTCGCTGATTGTTCGGAGGTACTTTGCTGCAAATCAGACCGCAATTGAGCAACTTGAGGCCGACCGCGATTCCATTACCCGCCAATTGGAGGAGCTCGATGAGGAGCATGGCGGCGACGATGGTCTCCTGGCTGAGGCAAGGAACGAAAAGGACAAATTAACTAAAGCTAGCGTGAAGGCCCGAATTGAGGAGGTTGCCGCTGACAAGGACGCGGGCGATGAGCGAAAGATGTTGAAGGACTATTTAGCTCTGATTGAAAAGGAAGCCGCTGCCAATAAGAAAGTTAAGGAGGCAGCGAAGGCCCTGGATGCAAAGGTCTCCGAAAAATACGGGAGACTCAGCAAGGATGAGATCACAACTCTCGTTGTCGATGAGAAATGGATGGGCACGCTTGCAGCCGTCGTGCAATCGGAATTGGATCGGACCTCGCAGGCGCTCACTGGACGCATCAAGGAACTGGCCGAGCGCTACGCGGTACCGATGCCAGCTATTGCAGGTAGGGTCGAGGAGTTGAGCGGAAGAGTCGACGCTCATCTTAAGAAAATGGGATTCGTATGGGAGTAATGGCCAAACAACAAACAACAAGGCCGGGTTACAAACAAAGCGTAGTCGGGGTGATCCCGGATGAGTGGGAGAGTCCGAAGGTGGGTGCTGTTTGCGGTTGGATTGTTCCTGGTAGGAACAAACCAAAGCGCTTCGACGGAGATATTCCGTGGATCACTACGCCGGATCTAGAAGACGGCAAAACTGTTACCCGCTCTAGGATTAGTCTCTGTATCTCTCGTGATGAGGCTAAGGCCGTCGGTTCGAAGATCGTTCCCCCCGGCTCAGTGCTCATGTCATGTGCAGGCGAATTGGGAATTGTTGCACTGACCAAGAATGAAATCGTCGTAAATCAGCAACTTCATGTCTTCATCCCGACTGGGCGCATTGATGGCAAATTTCTGCTATACGCTCTTGCACACCAAAAACGACATATCGCTAGTCTCGCAACTAAGACCGCAGTACCGTATCTCAATAAGAATAACTGCAACTCGATTCCAATTCCGTTGCCGCCACTGCCCGAGCAACGCATCATTGCAATCACACTGAGTGATGTGGACGGCCTGATTGCTTGGCTGGATAGGCTCATCAGCAAGAAGCGCGACCTCAAACAGGCCACCATGCAGCAGCTTCTCACCGGCAAGCGACGCCTACTCGGCTTCGCCGGCGAGTGGGAGGTGAAGACGCTTGGTAAGTTGGGTCAGATTTCGGGCGCTGGCGTCGACAAGAAGATACATCCTGACGAACCGCCAGTCAGGCTCGTCAACTACATGGACGTTTACCGACACAACTTCATCTATTCAAAAGACCTTGACCACTTTGTGAGCGCACGGCCAGAGCACGCAGCCCGCTGTGCCGTAAAGCGGGGGGATGTGTTCTTCACACCGTCATCCGAAATGCCCTTTGATATCGCGGTGTCTGCGGTTGCGATGGAAGACATTCCAGATGCCGCATACAGTTACCATGTCGTCAGGTTGCGACTGGATGAATGCTGGGATTTGTTGTTCCGAGCCTACGCCTTCAAGTCGCAAGAGTTCTTGAATCAAGCAGCAAGAGCCTGCGAAGGCAGTGGCGTCCGCTACGTGATTACGCAAGGGAAGTTTCGCCAGCTTTCCGTTCGGTTTCCTCCAACCAAAGAGGAGCAAGCCGCAATTGGGTCGGTGCTCTCGGACATTGACGGGGAGTTGGCGGCGTTGGAGCAGCGGCGTGATAAGGCTCGTGCCCTCAAGCAGGGAATGATGCAAGAGTTACTAACAGGCAATACAAGACTCATATGAGCAACAACATTGGACAACGGGAGCGCCTGACCCAGAATCGCGTCGTGTCACTATTCCGCGACAAGGAAAAGTTGAACTACGCTTACCTGGGCAACTGGGAAGAGCGTGTTGGCAATCGGAATATCGACGCGGAGTTGTTGCGCACTTTCCTCAAAGAACAGAACCACGATCACAACATCATTGACCGGGCGATATTTCTTGTTGAGCGGGAAGCAGGAGACACGAGCAAGAGCCTTTACTACCGGAATCGAGCGGTGTATGAATTGCTGCGGTATGGCGTAAAGGTGAAGCCGGAGGTGGGCGAAAATACGCAGACCGTTTGGCTGATCGACTGGAAGAACCCGGAGAAGAATCATTTTGCGATCGCCGAGGAGGTGACGGTCTCTGCGGCGCACGCAGGCGCGAACACGAAGCGCCCCGACATCGTGATCTACGTCAACGGCATCGCACTTGGCGTATTGGAACTCAAGCGTTCTATCGTCTCGGTGGCTGAGGGTATTCGCCAAAATCTCGACAATCAAAAGAAAATCTTCATCGAGCACTTCTTTTCAACAATGCAACTGGTGATGGCCGGGAACGATACTGAAGGTTTACGCTACGCCACGATCCAGACTCCGGAAAAATATTACCTAACTTGGAAGGAAGAGAGCTCCGTCGAGAACCCGCTCGACCGTGCGTTGCTACAGCTCTGTGAAAAGAAGCGGTTCCTCGAAATGGTGCACGACTTCATCGTCTTCGATGCCGGAACCAAGAAGCTCTGCCGCCACAATCAATATTTCGGCGTGAAGGCCGCTCAAGACCACGTGCGCCGCCGGGAAGGCGGCATCGTTTGGCACACGCAAGGCTCCGGAAAGAGCCTGACGATGGTGTGGCTCGCCAAGTGGATATGGGAGAACGTGAAGAAATCCCGCGTACTTATCATCACAGACCGCACGGAACTCGACGAGCAAATTGAGAAGGTGTTTAAGGGCGTCAACGAGAACATCTACCGAACGAAGAGCGGTGCCGATCTTATCTCGACACTGAACGCCTCCACACCGTGGCTAATCTGCTCACTTGTTCATAAATTTGGTGGCAAGGGGGATGGCGAGTCGGAAGGCGACGTTGAGGCTTTTGTTCAAGAACTGAAACAGGCACTTCCGCCAGGCTTCAAGGCTAAAGGCGATCTTTACGTATTCGTGGACGAGTGCCATCGGACTCAATCCGGCGAACTTCACAAGGCCATGAAGTCGATTCTCCCCAATGCCATGTTTATCGGCTTTACGGGAACGCCGCTGCTGAAAGCGGACAAGCAGAAGAGCATTGAGATCTTTGGCCGGTACATTCACACATACAAGTTCGATGAAGCCGTAAAGGATGGCGTCGTGCTCGACCTGCGCTACGAGGCGCGCGATATCGACCAGAACATCACGTCTCAAGCGAAGATCGATCAGTGGTTCGAGGCCAAGACCAAAGGCTTGAAGGATCTGGCGAAGGCGGAGCTCAAGAAGCGCTGGGGAACCATGAAGAAGGTTCTTAGTTGCCAGGACCGTTTGGAGAAGATCGTCGCTGATGTCTTGATGGACATGGAAACTCGCGACCGGTTGAAAAGCGGCAAAGGGAATGCGCTCTTGGTTTCAGGAAGCATTTATCAAGCGTGCAAGTTTTACGAGCTTTTCGAGAAGACCGACCTAAAAGGCAAGTGCGCTATCGTGACCTCGTATAAGCCGGTCGCCGCAGAGATCAAGGGCGAAGAGGCGGGCGAGGGACTCACCGAAAGACTACGCCAGTTCGACACCTACCGCAGAATGCTGGCCGACTGGTTCAACGAACCTGCTGAGGCCGCAGTGAACAAAATAGAAACGTTCGAGAAAGAAGTAAAGGAGAAGTTCATCAACGAGCCGGGGCAGATGAAGCTGTTGATCGTGGTGGACAAGCTCCTGACCGGATTTGATGCGCCTCCGGCGACCTACCTCTATATCGACAAGCAGATGCACGATCACGGACTTTTTCAGGCCATCTGCCGCGTTAATCGACTTGATGGTGATGACAAGGATTACGGATACATCATCGACTACAAGGACCTGTTCAGGAGCTTGGAAGGAGCAGTGCACGATTACACTTCTGGCGCGCTTGATGGCTACGACAAAGAAGATGTCGCAGGCCTGCTGGAGAACCGACTAGAGAAGGCTCGGGAGAGACTCAAGGAAGCACAAGAGGCCGTCCGCGCCCTGTGTGAACCCGTAGAGCCACCGAAAGATTCCGCAAAGCACCTTCGTTATTTCTGCGCCCAGGAGTCGGGTAACGCCGACCAGCTAAAAGAAAACGAGCCGAAGCGGTTGTCTTTGTATAAGCACGTAGCCGAACTGGTGCGGGCTTTTGCCGACCTCGCTAATGAACTCCCGGAAGCGGGTTTCACTGCTACCGAAATTGAGGCGCTCAAGGCCGAAGTCGGGCGGTTTGAGAAGGTCCGCGAAGAGGTCAAGCTGGCAAGCGGCGATTACATCGACTTGAAGATGTACGAGCCCGCCATGCGCCATCTGATCGACACCTACATCCGCGCCGAAGATAGCAAGAAGATTGCTTCATTTGATGACATCCCACTGGTCCAGCTCATCGTGGAACGCGGTGCGGATGCAGTGGCCGCACTTCCCAAAGGGATTCGAGACAACCGAGACGCAGCCGCAGAGACGATTGAAAATAACGTTCGCAGGCTCATCATCGACGAGCAGCCGTTGAATCCAAAGTACTACGACAAGATGTCGGAGCTGCTGGATGCCCTCATTGCGCAGCGCAAGAAGGAAGCGCTTAACTATCAGAAATATTTGGAGCGGATCATTGATCTGGCAAAGAAGGTCGCGAATCCTGCCTCCGGCGAATCGTACCCAAAGGATCTTGACACCCCCGGCAAGCGGGCACTGTACGACAATCTCGGCAAGGACCATGCGCTTGCGCTTTCTGTTGATCAAGCCGTTCGTTCCAGCAGGCAGGATGACTGGAGAAATAATCTCTTTAAGGTCAAGAAAGTTCGGCTTGCCGTCAAGAAAATGCTCAATAACGATGAAGATTTAACAGCCAAGACTTTGGAACTGATTAAGAATCAAGATGAATACTGAGCAACACAAAATCCTGGTCTCGGGCCTACGGGTCGAGATTGTGAGGAAAGACATAAAGAATCTCCACTTGGGGGTGTACCCCCCTAGTGGGCGTGTTCGAGTTGCCGCTCCGCTCAGGGTCAGCAACGAAGCGGTGCGCTTGGCTGTCATCGGCAAGCTGGGTTGGATCAAGCGGCAACAGGCCAAGTTTGAACGGCAGCCGCGACAGACAGTGCGAGAAATAGTCAGCGGGGAGAGCCACTATTTTTCGGGGAAGCGTTATCGTCTTCGTGTCGAGTTTGCAGAAGGGCCCGCGCGGGTAGAAATTAGGAATCGCTCGATTATCGAACTGCAGGTTCGGCCAGGAGCGAGTGTTCAAGCACGTCAACGGGTAATGGTTAACTGGTATCGCCAACATCTCGTTAAGGCGCTTCCACCGCTGCTGAACAAATGGCAAAAGCAACTTGGTGTTGAGGCGACTGCTTGTGGTATTCGGAGGATGAAGACCAAATGGGGCACCTGCAATCCGGATGCACGGCGAGTTTGGATAAACCTAGAACTGGCTAAGAAATCCTCGGACTGCCTCGAATACGTGGTGGTGCATGAACTTGTTCATCTCCTCGTCAGGCGTCATGACGACCACTTTGTCGCCATCATGGACAAGCACCTGCCTCGTTGGAGGTCACTGCGAGCAGAGCTCAGTGTCTTGCCG
Organism: Acidobacteriaceae bacterium; assembly: GCA_003160215.1. Taxonomy (GTDB): domain Bacteria; phylum Acidobacteriota; class Terriglobia; order Terriglobales; family Acidobacteriaceae; genus Bog-257. The sequence continues at coordinate 12,469 of PLQW01000038.1, read as the reverse complement.
TTGGCGCACGAGACGTGGAGGGAGTAGCGCCTTCCGAAGTACGTTCTCGCGTCTACGGCGCAACGTCGGTATTTCCTGGAGCGCCCCGGCGTAAAGCTGCTTTACGAGCGGCTTCCTTGCAATGGTTCACTCAGAACTTAACGGGTCGACCAATTTAAACCTGCCGTTCTCCGTATCTACTGCGCGGCCGCGGTTGCTCTTGCACCGCTCAAACGCTTCCTGGAGCAGATTGTAAGCTCGCGTGACATGCTGCTTGTCCATGAACGTATAACCAATAGGCTTGCCATCCGAATACACTATGATTCGACCGAATTCTCGGTTGAATTGCCCCGGATTGCATATCGCAAAATGCTGGAGACATAACGTAGACGGTGATAAAACGCATGTGAGTCGTTGCAGAATGACTTCTCTCGTTATTTCAGCTTCTAAAAGAACGCTGTCATTGGATAGCACATCCCAGAGCGCCCGGAACGCCGACTCACCGCCACTCGAATCGATAAAGTAGACGAAGGTAGTTTTTGTACCGGCAATCCTATCTCGTAACATCCGGTTCATATCTCCAGCAAGCGCGAGCGGTCGAGCTGTCACGATCCACATTTCATCGATTTGCGCGTCCGCTTGGACTCGCGATTCGCTCTCCAAATCTCGAAGAAATACAGGAGTGCCCGAGAACACATCCTGAGGGAGAACCCAGTCGTCTGCCGGGTAAATGCTATGCGAAGCACTCTTCGCAAGGATGTCGAGTTGATGAAGCGCGAAAGGACTTAGTTCCAATGCCCGTCCGAGTTTCTCAAGGAGTTCCTCCTGAGGGAGACGCTGCCCAGATTCAAATGTCGCGATTGAACCCGCCGTCGTCGAGACTTTTGAGGCGAGCTTAGCTTGGGATAATCCTTTACGCCGTCTGTACAAACCCAAGAGGAGGCCGACTGCGGATGCGGGTGTGATTTTAACTCGCGCGTTGATTTCGGCTGGAGACGTGTTTTCCATTCGGATGGATGATTTCCTCGCGTTCAGCGGGGTGAAGGAGCGAGTTTAGCGCCATTGGAGCAAGTAAAGCAAGGATTCGCACGGTAAAATTTCATTTCAGTCGAAAAAATATCATTGCCGACATTTTTAGCGTGGCGCTGAAAATATATTTATATTGATATATCTATAAGAAAACAAAACATTTAAGTAGTATAAATCCGTAAAATATCGCTATAAAAGAATACATTTTTATTTCCGATTATTTATTTTTGGTATACTATGAACTGGAAAGTTGTACACGAGAGTGACCAGATCGGGAAAGGGTGTCACATTGCTAGGCTCTGAGATTTATGGCTCCGGTGCCTGTCACCTCAGAATTGTGTTGACCCGAGAACAAGTGCCGGGTAAGAACAACGGGCGTTCCGCGCAAGAAAAGACCGGACTGTTCCAGCAGTCCGGTCTCGCCTACAACTTGTGCAGGCGCCCACACACGTCCCACCAGGAGGACCTGTATGAGCGCTTATCGGTCGTCGCCGGGCTTCAAATCCCAGCAAGAGCACAATACCGCCGAAACGGATTCTCCGCAAGAACTGCGAAACTTGAAGAAGCCGATCCGGTCGGTCAGGATTCCGCGTTCGGCAGCTGCCGATTGCGACTGCGAACTTTGTTGTCCGGGATCAAACAAGAGCATCCGCGAACACAACCAAAGTGTACTGTTCCGGGAGTGTGACAGCTGTCACGACGCTGTGCCCGAAAGATACGGGCGGTTTAGAGGGATATTATTTCTGTGTGTGGGCTGCTGTCAAATAGTTGGCCGCGCTGCCAGTATCCGGAGGACCGGCTGAGGTGAAGCGGTGTATGGGGTTCCTCGGTCATCCGTAAGAACCCCACGTGAAGTCAAGATTCGTGCGTGTTATTTCTTATCCAACATCGCGATCTTCCAAAGCTCGCTCAGAACTCCTTTTGATATCTCTTTCATTTCCTTACCGACCCCCTTTGCAGCGTCTTTCACTAACGTCTTTGCTCTGCCTGAGTAGTTGTCCTTCTTTGCCACTATTAGCCTCCCCGTAGTGGTGTTGTTGGGTGGTTGTCTAGCCGCCAATCATCTGCGACTGTCAGTTGCGAAAATTGCGCTCATCCCAGGCCCATCCGTGGCGAACACCGGATGGTTTTGTTCATTCTTGAAATACTCCAGCCAGAACTCACGGATCGCCTGCCGCCTCGCCTTCGACAGCCGGTCTAGTTCATTGCTCTGCATGCTTCCAAGGAAAACGCTCGCCGTGGAAATCTGAGCGATATTCTTTGCGAGCCGTGCGGCAAGCTGCCGCGCGGTGTTCTCTCCAGCAAGCGCCGGAACGGTTCTGAAATCGAGAGTGTCGTCCTCCTCAATAAAGTCGGAAAGGATAATCAGCATTTTCCGGATGTTTCCATCATCGGCTGCAAACTCTTGGGCAGCCAGATCAACGCTGCCGATGATGTCGGTCTTGTCGAACAGGTGCGCCTTGGCGCGGTCGTGGAGCAAGCGCAAGGCCTGTCGGAAATTCTTCCTGAACGTTTGCAAATCCTGGTCATAGGGCTGGCGATTGAGTGGCACCGTCATTCTCAGGATGTTTCCTTGAGCGTTGGTGTCGGAGTCGCTGGTGATTGGGATAACGCTGATGCGGTCCCCGCGCTGCATTCTGTCGGCCTGTAACTCAACCTGATGGAAAGCATCATCAAGCGCTCTCGGCGTGATACTGGCACTGCAGTCGATCAGGTAAACACGGTGTACAGATTGCGCTGGGGGATAGTTACCTCCCGCGCAGGACGTGAGCGCCAACACCAACAGTAGCGACAACAAGAAACAGGCCGCGAGCTTCATCGGGAGAGCTCCTTCGGGTTCCTGAACGGAGCCAGTAGTGGATTGTGGTTGCCTTGGTCTTTGGCAGGAACGGCAAATGAAACGTGTTCCAGCTCAAAGAATTCCTCGGGACTCGGGCTATGCCACTGTCTGCGGAAGTACAAGAAGGCCGCGATCCAAACAGCCCAGTCGATGATTCCCAAGAGCGGTAGTGGTACCCACCATAAGAACGCCAGGGCGGCGAGCATCGTGAGCGTCGCCTTGAGTGGAACCATCCAGTATGGTTCCTGAATGGCACCGTGCTTTCCGCCGCGCTCATGGTTTAAGCGGTAGGCTGCCTTCCATTCGCTGCACTCATGAGCAATTTCCTTAAGACCGTGGATCAACCGTTCTTTCTCCGACTCAAGTCCCTTCTGTGCCGACACTCGGAGGCGAATAAGGCGGTTCATCTGAGAGTTTGCCGTCTTCCATTCCCACCAATCACGGAGGTGATGAAAGGAATAGTGGGTCGCAGCCGCGATCACAACGGGTATGGCGAGTGACAGGAAAACAAAGAACACAGCCGATAGCACTGAGTGTTCAGAAAGGAAATCGCCGAGAGGATTCTGCATAACCTTCGCGGCGAAGGCGACCTGCATCCCGCGTAGGATTCCCCAGCAAATGAGGATGGCGGTGACCACGACCGCGAACAACCGAATGGCTAAGCGCCAGAGCCTGTTGAACTTCTCGGACAAGAGACTTTCCCAAGCCAAGTGATAAGCGAGGCCACCCACCAGAACCAAGCCGATAGCGCTAAATACCTGCTGTGAGTATTGTGCGATGTAGATCATGTCCAAGGCAGGGGCCAAAAGGATGACCTCAGCGATGCCAATAAAGACAGATGACAAGGCGATCAGCATAGGCAGGAGGAACGGCGGGATGTGGTCGCCAATGCGCTCATGAACTGCACGGCAGAGCTTTTCGACAGGCGCCCAAAGCTCATTGACGTGGTCGAGGACAGTCTCGAACTGTTTCTGCCGCTGAATAGACTGTTGGTTCAACCGCGCTTCTTGCTTGTCGAATCTGGCCTGTACTTCATTGAGGCCAGGCTTGATCTCGACTGCGTGAGCACCCTGGTAGAAGGCCTCGGCTTCTAGGTGCCTGATGTCACGTTTTCGACGAGTGAGAATTTCTGAAAACAATTTCGAGAACATGGAATCCTTCCTTTTTCCGCTATGTGTTGTGGCGGCTGTCGCTGGCAACCAGCAGCAGCCTGATGAGAAAAAAGAGGGCAACAATTGCAAGCAAGGCGCCCAAGGACCAAAGAAGCGAGACTTTTGCGATCGGTAGCAAAGCCGGCATGATGAAGGACGTAAATAACTGCTTAAGCAAGCAGCCCCCAACCAGCAGGACCACCAAAGCCACCAAGCCGCGCTTGGTAAGACTGAGCAGGTCTTTCACTGAGACCACTTGCACCATCACCAGCACTGCCACCACCACAGAGGCCAAGGCCAATATCATGAGAAGTCCATGAAGCATCACAACTCTCCTTTACCGAAAGAAAAAGGGAGCCTGCATTAAGCAAGCACCCTTTGGTTTAGGCTTCTAAGACCTTCTTGGCCTGGAGAAGTTTGTTGAGTGTGGTCTTCTCGGCGTCGAGCTCCTGTTGTAGCTCGGCGACTTTGCGTTCCTGTTTCCCAATCTGTTCGAGTACAACCTCGACCGGGGATTTGGGTGTCCATGCCTTTCGGGTTTTTTCCGAAGTCGTGGCCGCGCCCTTGGGCGCTGTCTCTGACTTTTTCTCAGCTGTCATCATTTCCTCCTTCTAGGTTTTGTTCCGTGTGGCCTGCCATTGGAACAGCACCTGCAAGATGTTGACGGTGTATCGCACTCGCTCCTTAACACCGGTGAGTGCGCCTATTGCAGCAAGTGCTTCGCTACGGCTAAGGTGCTCGATTGCTTCTTCACACCTGAGCTTTGCTTCCTGAATCCCTTCCAGTGCGTTCGAAAGAATCATCTGTGCCACCGGATCGGGACTCTCCTGATTCATAGGTCTTTTCCTCCTTTTCGAAAGTTGTATTTGTGTCTGTTTGTGTCTGGGAAGCCAGCCACGCTTCGAGTTTGCGAATGGCTTCACGCTTGGCGGGAAGTTCTATGTGCACGTAAGTCGAGTGAACGTCCTCTCCACTTGAGTGGCCCATGAGGGCCTTGCGAACTTCCTGCATGACGCCCGCTTCAATTAGCCGACAGTTAAAGCTGTGGCGAAGATCGTGAAAACGCAGCGGACGAATCTGAGACCGTCTGATCGCTGCCTTCCATGCGGTCTTAATCCTGTGTAGCGGCTTGTCTTTGAAAGTGAAAACGAGTCCGGACTGCTTGCGCTTGCTCGACAGCAGTTCAAACAAACGATCGCTCAAGGGAATCTCGCGGGACTCGCCCTCGGGTGTTTTTGAGTGAGTTACAAAGAGCAGCCGCCTGGGGAAATCAATGTCTTGCCAATCCTGACTTAAGATTTCGCCGCGGCGCATGCCGGTATCGAGTCCGGTGATAATGATCGGCTGTAAGTGGGGAGCGGCCGCTGGTAGAAGCCGTCCTTCCTCTTCAACGCTTAGAACAGGGCGCTTCCGCTTGCGTTCCCGCTCCAGCGGGAGCCGCGCCAGTGGATTACCTGCCAGAATGCCTTCATCCACAGCCCAGAAGAAAATGTGACGCAGACACTCAAGATCACGGTTGATGGTGGTCTCGGTCAGCTTTTTCTGGCGATGCCGCTCCAAGCGGTACTGGCGGGCGTTACTCCGACCGATTTGTCCAATAGCTTTATCGGCGTAGTACGGAAGCAGCATCTTGAGCCGACCCAGATGCCAAGCCTTAACCTCGCCGCTAGCGATAAATTGGGCTGCGAGTTCGCCAAAGATCATCTCAGGATTGAAGTTCGAGATCTGGTTTCTCTGCGCAATCAGTTCATCCTTGAATTTGCGGTCGATCTGTTCGGCCAGCCTTCGATTCTTTGTGCCTGTGGATTTGCGATGGCGAACGCCATCCACGCACACATGCGACTCGTAGACGCCGTTCCGGTTCACGAGGCTCACCGCTGTATTCCTCCTTTCTGTTGTTTTTGTCTTTCTAGAACCCAAGCGACGACCTGATCGCGAAAGAAGGTCAGTTTGCCGCTCGGGGAGAACCGGAAGACTGGCAAGCCTGCAGGGACAAGCTTGTGTCTTACGGTCCACGCCGAGCAGCCAAGCATCACTGACAGCGCACGTATGTCTAGCGGCTCGCCCAAATTCATCTCGTTCATACCCAGAATTCACCTCGTCCTCTGCCTAGGCCCGTTTTGGCCTAGGAAGACCTTCAAGAACCTCAATAAAATCCAGCCCATCTGCAATCGTTGCGATTCCGACAACCTACCTCCGTCTAAATTTGTTTCCTCCTCCAAATCCCGACCTCCACTTCCTGACTCGGCTGTGCAAATTCATCCATCCGAAGAGCAGAAGGCCCAGCAAGAGTCCTATGACCATCGGCTGCAGTAGTCCGTTCGGCTCCTCTATCAGGCGGTATACGAAGTACATAAGGTAGGAACACAGCATCAGAAGGAGCAGAATCCCTGGACCAAGTTCCAGCAAAAACACAAAGGGTCTACCCAAGATGGGTACTTTTGGTTGTGGTGTAGAAAGCTCACTTGAACCACACTCTGCGCAATACTGTGCGGCCCTGGGACTAGGGTGCATGCGCGGGCACAGCTTCACGTTGAACGTGGAGCCGCAATGCTGACAGTAAGGGTTTTTGCCGGCATTAAGGTGCTTGCACTTATTGCAAAAGCGCATAAAACCTCACACGAGCGAGAGCTCAGAATCTCCACTTGGGCGCAGCCAAATGGAACTCCAAAGTCCCTCGCGATTAATGTTGTCGAACGTTGAAAACCAAAAGATTTTGTCGGTTTGCTTTGCGACGGTGCGCCGAATGTTTCGCAAGCGTCGCTCCGAGAAAGTGATCACGAGAACGCGAAAGCGGCTCTGCCCGAAAAGCTTTTCAAATTCACCGCTGATTGCGAGCTTGAGATAAAGCTCGGTCTTCTTCTTCCACGTCTTTAGGGGCTCGCTTCCGCGGTCGACTTCGCAGAACATTGGGAGCATTCCGTAAGGACCATTCACCTCGAAGTAGCCGTCGGGCACCAAGGGAACGGACGCGCAGAGTGGAACTCTGAACGAAATCCAACGCACCAAACGGTAGCCTTCTGGAAGCGATTGAAATTGAACTTTGATCCAAATAGAGTTCAGTGCAAGCTGGTGCTCAACAAACCTGTCTCCAACCACCAACTCGTCTTTTTGACGCTGGATAGGTCTGTAACCATGTTCACCGGCTGCGCCAGCGCCTTTGCTAGAAAGTCCGTAGAGTGCCTTGCGCCCGCCCGCCTGAGTTCCCACAAAGAATCTCCTGAGCAGACCGGCGCGAGTTAGCCGTGAGAGTCGGTCATTTGCTCTTCTTGTTGAGCCGAATCCGGCGATTACTTGAACCTTCTCGGAGTCAACAACTCGGCCAACAGCAATGGCTTTCAGAAGCCTAAAGTCGCGCGGCATCAGGATGATCCCGTTGTACTTATTGCCAGTCATCCAGAACCTCCCCAGGGGTGCCTGCATCTGGTCTGCGTCTTTCAATTTCTGCAGAGACTTCCGTACAAGGTCTTGCGTAGAGTGCTTGGGAACGCTTCAGCAAATCGCCAAACTGCGTTTTTGGTGTGCGTACATCGGGAACGAGCAGATGCTGCCAGCGGTAATTGCCGCTCTTGACGATCAATTCCCGTTTGCCGAGGTTTTTCAGGTGCTCCGCAACTGGATGACCTCCTCCGAGCATTTGCGCGATCTCTTGGGAGTCGGAGGCAGAGAGTTGAAAGAAAATGTGCGTGCCAATTGCTTGGATCGCGGCGCGCATGCGTTTCGGAAATTGATCCAAGAACTGGTTCGCTGTGCAAATCGAGACGCCAAACTTACGCGCTTCCGCAAAGTAAACATCGAAATCAGTGTCCGAGGTCAGGAGGTTCTGGACTTCATCTGCATACACGGTGAAGACCGTGCGGCTGGTTCTGCGAAAAATCGCAGGCCTAAGCAGGGCGAGGATCAGGCTTCCGAGCGTTGAAGCGTGCTTGCCGAGCTTCCCTCGGTTGAGGTCTATGAGAACTATCTTGTTGTCGTTCAGAACGTCTAGGAACGAAAAAGTCGAGGTCACTTGTCCGAGAATCAACTTGTAGTGGGGATCTGACGTGAATTCTGAAGTCTTGTTTAGGATTGGGTCACGCATGACCGCCTTCATCGCGTCGCTTAGTGGCTCAAAGCGATTTTCGAAGTATTCCCGGACATCGCGGTTCTTGACGGCTTTCAGAAGCTTGCTGCGAAACGCTTCGTGGGTAAGAAGCGGAGCAAGCTCTAGCAACGTGAGATGATTGGCAATCAGAACAAATAGTGAATTGCGGAGCAGCTATTCAGTGCGAGCGCCGAAGTGTTCCATGCCCCAGCGTTCCTTGAGAATTGCCGTAAGCGCTCCGGCTTGAACAAACGTCTCGTGCTCACCTTCGGCCTCCAGGACGTTCAGCCCGACAGCATGGTGCGGATCGCCGGGACTTACGACAATGACCCTGCTGGCGAAGTCCACGCCCGTGCGGGCTTGTTCTTCGGCCATGGCGCTGAGGAGAAAAGGGATAGTGTCACCGTGATGGTCGATGTAGATGAAGCCTCGGCTTGCGAGAATGTCCTGCAAGCAGAAGTAGCGTAGGAGGTAGGACTTGCCTGAGCCGGTCTTGCCGATGATGACGATGTGCTCGGCGCGCTTGAGGTTGGGAATATAGAAAAGGTGCTTGGTTGGTTTGCCATCAACAATGAGATAGCCGATGGCGAATCCGCCTTTGAACTTTCGCCGCCCAGGAATTGCCGCAATGTTCCAGGCGTTTGCAAAAATGATTTCGAACAGGCTTGGCATCGTTGGTGGAGTTTTTTGGTTCATTTCAATGGCATCGCCGTGGCTGCTAATGTGGATTGGCGATGAACTTTTCAGTTCCATTCACATTGTCGTGGGAACAGTGAGGTGCGGTCTGTACGACCTGCCGTCGATTTTGTAATTTGGAAGCGGAGCTACTCGTTGCGGTAGGCGTTATATGAGAGAGCGAAAAGAACCCAGTCGCGGCGAAGCTCTTCTGGAATACGTGGAGTCAAACTCAGTAGGTATGCTCCCGTCGACTGAAGCGCGAATCCTTCCGTGACGTTTTGGTGCTTCTCAAGCAACTGAAGCGCCTCTTGCTGAACAGAGGGGGAGTCGGTCAGAAGGCCGCATGCCACAGTCCAGATCACGTTACTTCCACGGTGATGGTCATAGTCTGGCCATTGTTGTAATGCGAGCTGTAGCAGCTCTTGAGAATCATCCCATTTCGGAGTCTGGGCGATTGCGAATAGAACACGATCACCCATGTCCCTGACCGCTACTTCACTAATGCCTGGTTGATAGTGGGGAAGAATTTCTGCAGCTTTGGAAAGATTCTTTCGTGCTTCGCAGAAGTCACCTTGATTCCGCTGGATGCTTGCCAACTGACGTAAGTATTCCGGATCGGGATGACGCCCGACTCCAACGAATGCTTGTCTTGCGATTTTGAGCCAATGGTCAGCCCGAGCGAAATCTCGGCGGGAGATAAAACTGTTTGAGATCACCAGCACCGTTTTAGCAAGGTGTTCAAGATCGGAACGGTTGCGCGTGAGGCGATAGACGTATTCTGAAGTGGCATATGCTTCCAAGCCGAACGTAAGCCCGGACCGAACATAGCCACCATGAGAGTAAGTCTGCGACTCCATCTGATACGCGCGGGCAAGCAGCCGCAACCGTGGAATATTGTCTGCTGCTGGCCGACTGAAACTCTGTAACAGGCCACCCAGCTCAGACGTTCCCGTAAGGTACCGAACGCCTCGCCAGACGTGCCGCTCGTACTCGTGCACTTTGCTTTCGATGTTGCGAATGTTTTTTGGTGATCTCTGCGAATCGTCCGCTGCCTGTGGCTTGAATAATTCTTCGTTGACCCCTGCAGCGCGGTTATCGAGGCTTCGCAGGAGCGGTACTATTCGCGCCGGTTGTCCGCGTTCCTGGCTCCGGTGAAAATTCACATTAACGTAATCAATAGTCGTTCCTAGGACACCCGCAGTCTCTGCAGGGGACAACCCATGATCGCGAAGCCACCTGATCACGCCGCTCAGATCGCGCTTTTCGGGATTGAATATGCGCCGCCGCATCCGGGCCCTCAGTAATTCTTGATGAGCAACTCCCTGTAACGGTTCCCGGAATTCTTCTGGGCGCTGTACGCCAATTCAATCGGTTGCAGTTTGAACTCCCGGAACATCTGGCGGACCTCGGGTACATCATTGAGGGACAGAATGAACTTGCCACTCAATCCAAGCAGGAGATCGGCGAGTCGCTGAAAGTCCTCCGTCTGAAAATTGAACTGGTATAGCTTCCTGCCGAAATATGGCGGGTCGAAGTAAAAAAAGGTGTTTGGTCGGTCGCACTTGCGAACGACCTGTTCGTACGGTAACGATTCAATTTGGGCATTCTGAAGTCGACGAGCTGTGTTTTCAATAAGCTGCGGCAGGCGATCCGGTTTCCAATGTGTCGACTGCACGATTTGCAGGACAAAGTTGCGATGTGCTATCAGACCGCCATAATCCACTTTTTGCAGATAAAAGAATCGAGCGGCTCGCTGGACGTCGGTCATGATTCCGGGGTCGGTCTTTTGCAGTAAGTCGAACCAGCTGCGCGCAGCAATCATGTACTGGATATACCTCAGGAGTTCCGGAGAATGACTTTGGCAGACACGAAAGAAGTTCACGATCTCGCCGTTGAGATCATTCAGAACTTCGACTTCAGAGGGGGTCTTATGGAAGAACACCTGGGCACCTCCGGCAAATGGCTCGACGTAGGTTTTGTGCGGCGGGATCTGCGCAATGATCAGTCGAGCAAGTCGGTTCTTCCCGCCGATGTAGGGGAATGGACCGATCATTGTTGTGGGAGTTTAATGGTGAAAAGCCGTTCGGTTTGAACGTGAAGACCCAGTGCGGCGGCGTCCAGTGCAGCGTGGCCGAACTCTTGGCTGTTCAGAATTGGCCAAATCGAGCGCACGATTCTGCGGAGAGGGTCCTTGCGGCGTAGCGGTGACACNNTTTTAAAGAGTGGCACTCCTGCTGGTCGAAGGATGTCTTCGACCTGTTGAAGGTACTGATGGATGCGAGTGCCCTCGTCGTCTGCGACCTCGAAAGCGGCAACCTCGATAGGATGTCTTTCGAGCACTTGACGAAGAAAACCTACGAGGCTGTTTCCGGCTTTAATGGCTTCAGTTGGAAGCTGACGAACCAGTACCTCTTCCAAGTGAGTTCGGCGAAAAAGTGCAATGGCTATTGAGCGGCGCTGGACGGCAACAGCTGCCAGTGTCATGTTCGGCATGAAAGGAAATTAGCGAAACTTAGTTGATGAAATGGGAGCGAAAGAGCTCGCTTGCGCCGGGGCCCGACGTGACCGCAAGCTGACGGTAAACGTTCAGGACATGGTCCTGGCCAAAGCGCTCGCATATTTGCAAATAGAAGTGCAAATCGTCTACCGCGTCCAGCTTTTGGGCAAGCTGAAGCGCAAAATACTCGCCCACACTGCTGGGCACAAATGCAGTCGGGGAGACGAACTTGTCGAGAATACTCATGAGGAGGCAAAGGCGAGTTCGCCCTGATGTGGCGCTAATCTCGCTCCTTCCCGTTCACGGATCTCGTTCCGAAGAGCGATATACGTCTCGTGAAAGAGAAAATCGACCGGGACACGATAGACTGCTGCCAGCTGCAACGCCGTATAGAGGCGTGGCAGCGAGTAGCCCATCTCCATTCTCGACAGGACATTTCGTGACTTGTACCCGAGCAGTTGTGCCACCCGCTCTTGGGTCAGCCCCATGCGTCTGCGGTAGTGCACGAGGCTGTTTCGATGCTTAGTTTTTGTATGCATCACTGAGAATTCCTCCTTTCTGATTTCACAATAGCAACTCCGAAATTGGCCGGGAAGAGGGGAAAAAGTCTCACTTGTAAGACAAATAGCCATTTTCTTGTGAATATCAGGATGGCACAGGAACAACAGTTGTGTTTTCAACAAGAACCGATCCATCTGTCAGGCGACAGCGACATTTTCCCTCCTGCCGGAGTTCAAGTAGTCGGTCTATCATCACCTGATGAAACAGTCGCACGAATCTAAGGAGGACCATAATGAATTCGACAACCTGTCATCCAGTTTGCTTTTGCGACGCGCACATCCGCGCTTAAATGAGCACGAACTTCTTCATCTGAAGGAAAGCCTGGACTGGTATTTTGAATTTGCTCTCCGGATTTATGGCCGACTTCATCGCACGCAGCACTTAGACGAAACCCACTTTGACGACAGTCCATAGGCAAGGTAAGATCAACTAAAAGGTCGCACTCTTAATCTCCCCTCAACGCATACGAGTAATTATTTCGCCTACATCCGTGTTTCGACAACGAAGCAAGGTCAGCATGGTGTTTCGCTTCAAGAGCAACACGATGCTATTGAGCAGTACGCCAAACGGTCAGCACTGCGGATTTCTAAATGGTTCGAAGAACAGGAAACTGCTGCCAAGCGCGGCCGGTGATTTTGGCATTCTGAAGT
>PLQW01000131.1:186-2732 GCA_003160215.1 Acidobacteriaceae bacterium | reverse complement strand
TTTAGTTTCGTTCCGCTTCCGCGCGGCCCAACGGTCACACTCGCCGCGGCGAGTGTCACTTCGTGTTTAGCGTTGCCGGCCGCCGCTCTAGATCACCTTCAGCAACAGCAGAATCAGCACAATGGTAAGGATCAGGCTGATTCCGCCACCTCCGTAGTATCCCCACCCCGGGCCAACCCGATAGCCGCCATATCCAAATCCAAAGATCAGCAAAATCAAAATGATCAGCAATAGCATTTTGCTCTCCCTCCGTTACGTTGCGTGCGAAATGCGTTCACACAAACCCTTTGCTGTGATGCCGAATCCCACACTCGTGGCTGCTTCGCCGGAAAAGAGATTCACTCCTCCCATCCGACCTTGCAATCTCGTGGGCGATGCCTCGAACCCTGCCGTGGTTGCATCGCGCCGGCGTTTCGCGTTGCCCCTTGCAATGCCGAGCGCAGCGAACAACCTCTACACACACCCCGGCGTCAAAGCCTCAGTGGTTGAGGACGAATCATCGGGAGGTGAGCGATGCTCTGGACTATCTTTGTAATCCTTCTCGTGCTGTGGTTGCTTGGCGTTGTTTCGTCATACACCCTCGGCGGATTCATTCACATCCTTCTCGTGATCGCGCTGGTAGTGCTTTTGATCCAGCTCATCACAGGACGCAGGACCGTTTAGGCGTGAACCCATTCAGGGGCAGAATTCTTTTGGGCGTCTGTCTCGCCCGAGCGGCCAAGAAGGGCATCAACAGGGTCCTCTAAATAAACCGAAGCAGAAACCCACGGAGGTGGAATCATGGATAAGGATCGGGTAAAAGGCGCAATCAACGATGCAGCAGGCCGGGCGAAACGCCAGGTTGGCGAGTGGACCGGTAACTCCGATGCCCAGGTGGAAGGAGCCGCGCAGCAGATCAAGGGCAAAGCCCAGAAGGTCGTCGGCAACGTGAAGGACGCGGCCCGCGATGTTGCCGCGAACGTCGACCGCGAGCACGAACAGGAGAAGGGAAGAGAGCAGGAACGTGAGCATCAGCGCGAAAGCGAGCGCGAGCATGCGCACCATGGCTAACACTGAGCTCCATCGGTTGCCGGTGGCCAAAGCTGTCACTGGCGAATCGATGCGACTCGATCCATCAACCTGAAACCTAAAACCTCGCGGGCAGGCGAAGGGATGAAGCGCAATCGAAGCCGCTTCTTTCAGTTTCCTGCCCGCGTCGTCTTCCCCATCGTCTTCTTCCTCGACGTCCCGCATCGCGTCCGCCTCGATCGAGCCGCGTCCGATTGCCCCGTCTCGTCGGCCCCCCCCGTGAGCCAGAATTTCAGCGATTGCGCTATACTTGCCGCATCGGGCTGCATCGGTTCGGTTTTCGCCCCGAAGCGAGGTGCGTCTTCCACCTAGACTCCGCCATTCGCACGACCGACGTTCCACTAGAGCAGACAACGCGTTGGCGCGCCGTGGTTCGCGTGCTCCGAAGTCCAATCGATAGTTTAAGTTGCGCCCTTCTTCCCTTGCCCTGCGCCCTTTGCGGTTCCCCCCTGCCGCAGCTCTCTCCTGTTCCAATTTGCCCGGTTTGCTGGTCGGAGTTCCCCGTCGAGAGCCGACCCGTCTGCGCCCGCTGTGGCGACGCCCTCAGCACGACCGCAGGCCCCACCGTTTCAACGCTTTGCCGCACCTGCCGCCTGGCATCGCCGCCCTTTATCCGCGCCGTATCGCACGGTGTATATGAGGGCCGCATGCGCGAGGCCATTCACGCGCTCAAATACGACCGCCTGCACTCGGCGGCGCGCGAACTGGGCCGCATGCTGGCCGGCGCAATCGCTCAACTCGCAGCCGAAGCACCCGCCGAAATGCTCGTTGTGCCCGTGCCGCTCCATCGCTCCAAGTACGCGCAGCGCGGATTCAATCAGTCGCGCTCGCTCGCCGCCGCGGCGCTCGAATTCCTGCGCGCGAGCCACCCGCAATGGCGGCTTACGCTCGCTCCCAGCACGCTCATGCGCCTGCGCGCTACCGAGAGCCAGGCTGGCCTCGCCCCGCGCCAGAGGCGCATCAACGTCCGCGGCGCATTTTCAGTCTCCGATCCGTCAAAAGTAACGGCGCAGCACATTTTGCTGGTGGATGACATTCTCACCACCGGAGCCACGGCGCGAGCTGCTGCGCAAACCTTACTCAAAGCCGGGGCTGCTTCCGTCTGGGTAGCTACGTTGGCGCGCGCGCAGCGCTCAACCGGTTTTGGGCGTCCCATGAACACAGCCCGCGACGAAGAAAACGAAGAAGACGGCGAAATCCTCACCGCCGCGGCCACCAACACAACAAGCTCGGGTCCGAACTCATCGAACGAATGGAAACAGCCATCTTTTTAGCCCGGGGGGAAAGAGATGTCGTTGGGAAAAGCNNGCGGACCACGGTGCCGCGCCGCACGCCCACGCGCACATTCTGCAGATGCCGGTTCTGGTGCTCAACGCATCTTACGAGCCCATCAACATCTGCGGTGCCCGCCGTGCGCTCGTGCTTGTTCTCAAAGGCATCGCCCGCACTGAAGAGGAGCACGGCCTCTCGCTGCACGC
>PLQW01000131.1:0-159 GCA_003160215.1 Acidobacteriaceae bacterium | reverse complement strand
GCGAAGCCATGCCGCCCAGCGAGCTCACCCTCGACCACGTTATCCCGCGCTCGCGCGGCGGCAACTCCACCTGGGAAAATCTCGTCGCCTGCTGCCACGAGTGCAACCGCCACAAAGGCAACCGCCTGCTCAGCGAAATCGACGACATGATCCTGCTCC
>PLQW01000005.1 GCA_003160215.1 Acidobacteriaceae bacterium | reverse complement strand
CCTTACTGCCGCAACGTCACCCGAATCACGACCTGTTCATCTGCGATGTACTCGACGCCATTCCCAAGGACGACATGGCGAGTATGGAGCATCCAATCTTTTCGCTGGCCACGAAGGCGGACACAAGAGTGTTGCGTTATGAGCACAGGAACGTTGTTGTCGAAATCGCGCCTAGCGTAAAAGGTTTGGCGACCATCTATGACAAGGACATTCTCATTTACTGCATCTCCCAGGTCATGGCCAAGAAGAACGCGGGCGAGCCGCTCGCCCAGACGCTCCACTTGAATGCCCATGAGCTCTTGGTCTGGACGAATCGTGAGACAAGCGGGGACGGCTACCGGCGCCTGAAAGAGGCGCTGGAACGCTTGGGCGGAACGCGCATCACGACCAACATCAAGGCCAATGGCGAGCAAATCACCGAAGGCTTCGGCTTGATCGAAAGTTGGAGGGTGGTGCGGGAAACACGGTCGGGGCGCATGAGTGAGCTGAAGGTGCGGCTGTCGGACTGGGTCTACAGGATTATTCAGGGCTCAGAGGTGCTTACCTTAAGCCGTGATTACTTCCGGTTGAGAAAGCCCATCGACAGGCGGGTCTATGAGCTGGCGCGCAAGCATTGCGGCGAGCAGGATGAATGGAAGATAGGCCTGGAACTCCTGCACAAGAAGACCGGCGCAAGCAGCCATTCCCGCGAATTCAAGTCGATGATCCGCGAGCTGGTGCAGCATGATCACCTGCCTGATTACCAGGTCTCGCTCGAAGACGACATGGTGATTTTCAAGAACCGAATGAGCACGCAGCCATCGAAGGCGCAGGTTCGCTATCCGGTCCTTGAGCCGGAGGCGTATCATGACGCCCGGTTGGTGGCTCCGAACTACGACGTGTACTACCTTGAGCAGGAGTGGCGGGACTGGTGGGTCGAGAGCGGGATGCCGGAACTGGGCTTTCCCGGCAAGGCCTTCGTCGCTTTTTGCAAGTCTCGCTATCAGCGCAGGCCAAATCCCTGATACGCGGATACGCGTAAGCTGGTACCGCCCCGCACTGGTTTGGGAATTACGCGTTGAAGGGGAGGGGACACAAAGCAATCGACCGCGCCCTTATACTCTCCTGCATTCGTAAGGTGTCGTCGGCCTGCGCTGTACCAAAACCTATACAGATATTGACAAGTGTAGATGTTTTGGTACAGTGACCTCATGAAGACCCCCATGGAGCGTGTGCTGCAACTTGCGAAAAACCAGACGGTTATCCGCCCTAAGGACCTCGATAGGCTCGGCATCCCGCGCAATTATCTCGGCCGGCTGACCCGCGCCGGCAAGCTCGAAAAGGTGGGCAGGGGCCTCTACAGTTCTCCCGATTCTGCGGCCACGGAAAACCGCACACTGCTCGAAGTGTGCAAGAAAATACCTCGTGCGGTGGTGTGTCTTTCATCCGCGCTGCGCTTTCACGAACTGACCACGGAAAACCCGTTTGAGGTCTGGATTGCCCTTAAACGCGGAACCTGGACTCCCCGGACGGGATATCCTCCGATTCGCGTGGTGCGCTATTCCGGCCAATCTTTCGACTTCGGCATTGCGGAATACCCCGTCGAAGGCGGCAAGATCCGCGCATATACCCCGGCGAAGACCGTCGCCGACTGCTTCAAGTTCAAGTCCAAAGTCGGGACGGAACTCGCAGTCCAGGCCCTTCGGGAATCCTTTCGCCAGAAGAAAGCGACTATGGACGAGCTTTGGACCGCTGCGAAGGTGTGCCGGGTGGCAAACGTCATGCGGCCTTATATGGAATCGCTGTCGTGAGCAAGCCCGTTACCAATGTCGCCGCATCGGTCAGGCAGCGGCTCTTGAACCTGGCGCGCACGCGCAATGAGGATTTCGGGCTGCTGCTTACGAAATATGCGCTTGAGCGCATGCTCTACCGGATCAGCCAATCAGAATATCAAGCAATCTTCGTGCTCAAAGGCGCATTGCTCTTTGAACTCTGGACGGACCAGAGGTACCGTCCGACGCGAGATGCGGATTTCCTCGCCGAAGGTGAAAACGACCCGGCGCGGTTTGCGCAAATTTTCAAGGAACTCTGCACCATCTCCGTCCCCGATGATGGCCTGGTATTTGACCCGGAAACGGTCACTGCGGAACGCATCAAGGAAAATGCGGATTACGAGGGAGTACGCGTCAATTTCATGGGGTTTCTTGAAAAGGCGCGCATACCGATGCAGATCGATATCGGTTTCGGTGACGCAGTTACGCCTGAAGCTTCCAAGATCGCGTTTCCGGTAATTCTGGATAGCCCGCCGCCCGTGCTCCTCACGTACCCTAAGGAAACCGTGATCGCGGAAAAGTTCGAGGCCATGGTGAAACTGGGCATCGCCAATAGCCGGATGAAGGATTTCCATGACCTTCGGGCGCTCGCGCAGCTCTTCGCGTTTGAAGGAGAACTTCTTTCCGAGGCCATCCGGAGGACGTTTGAACGCCGGAAAACGGCTCTTCCTGTAACCGCGTCGCCAACCGTATTCACCTCTGAGTTCTTCGATGACGAAGCAAAGAAAAACCAGTGGAACGCGTTCATTAACAAGAACAGGCTTTACGTGCCGGCGATATCGTTGCAGGAAGCGGTGGCGGATATCGAGCGCTTCGTCATGCCGCTCATTGCGCCCACGCAAGAGGAAGGCCAGCGAGTTAGGACCTGGCCACCGGGAGGTCCGTGGTCAAAGAACACTGTCGAGCAGGGATGAACCGGCCCGCGCCGTAACGTGGAGGGGGAGGGGGCGCAGGGATCACGCGAGGCCGTGATTTTAGGCGCGGCTGCCAAGCAACGCTTTCACCCTCTGCCGCTTGGTGATTCCGGCTGGTCCCTCTCGGGTCGTTTCCTCCGTCCATTTCTGAACCTGGTTCAATCGCACGCGGTGCTCAACCGGAGGCCGCTCAATCGCAATGCTGAACTCGGTCATCGAAGCCGGTGCCGGCACGAGCGGGTCCTGCCTGAACTCCGCGACGGCAAGCGCCACGGCTTCGTATGGCGACTCAGCCTGAACATGGGCGGTATGGACGATTCCATCGGAGTCGGTGAAGGAGACGGCGCAGAGGACGAGGGGCATGGGCGAGATTATACAGCGATATTCGCTTTTTGTTCGCCGTTAGCCGTTTGGGTCATCTGGGCAGGGGGCGTTCGTTTGGCTACAATTGACCATTCTTCTGCCAAGCAAGAAAGCTGTCTTGTACGACTCGGCGGTTCCTCCTTTGTAATTAAGGCCGCGCTCACCATGATCTGTGGTACGCTTGAGCCCTTCACACAAGGGCAAAGCAGCTTTCTTCCTTAATGTTTCGCGGCTCCAGTGCTGTCGCAACTACACAGGACGTTAGCTACAGCAACTCCGGCGCAAAACTTGATCTCATGGAGCGCAAAATGATGAAGATTTTGTCAATGATTCTATTCTGCTTTTGACAACCTGACTT
>PLQW01000064.1 GCA_003160215.1 Acidobacteriaceae bacterium | reverse complement strand
AAGTCAGGTTGTCAAAAGCAGATGGCAACTGGACATTCGGCAGGTTGAATTTGTTCCATCCTGAGGTGAGGAGCCTACAGACGCCCACCAAACGACTCCGAAGGCACTTGCGGCGGCACGAGGCTAGAGAACTGCACTTCAGCCAATTCAATCCGATGGGGTCTGAACTTCAGCTTAGTCTTGACCGGGCAATCTCGCTTTGCAATCCAATTGCAACCCATTGTGAGCGAAGCGAACCCGAGAGGTGAGATGTTTTGAGTGAGGGGATAGCGGTATGAACATAGATTGGAGATTGAAGCGAGACCCTAAGCAACATCCGGTACGATTCCTTGCAGGTCTATGGCAGGAGCGAATGTCTGTAAACTTCGGGATTACAAGAACGCAGTTGACAGTCAAAGAAATGGGACAACTGAAGCTCTTGAGAAAAGCTCTGGGTGATCTGACTCCCGACGTAGTTGAGTGGATGTTAGACTCCGTCAATTGGTGGCACTTCTGCCAGCAAGTTCGAGTGGAGTCGGGACTGCATCAAGTTCCGCCCTATCCGCACATTGGTTTTCTCCTCGCACACTACCCTATCGGATTGCGCGTTATGCGCTCACGGCTAAGCAACTCAAGTACCGGAGCCGATTTTGTTAGCAGGCTTGACCAACTGCGTCATGCGCAGATGAGAACCTTGGTATCAGTGCTCGCTGATGGCAACCCTGAGCGACTGGCTCAGATTGAGGCGGCCAAAACGCTTACCGACATACAGCGTGTGTTTATCGCGATAGTAGATGAAAACGCCGTTGCTCCAGCACAGCACTCGACTTTGCAGCCCGAAGCGTTGCATCAAGCGCAGAAGCTACCCTTACATCAACGAGATGGACAAGAAACACAGGTCTGAAGTTGGGGTTTAGGAATCTTTTGAAGGCAAGCAGTAGCCGGAGCCAAGCGAGGGACAATTGCAGCTGATTTCCGAAAATGTCCCAATGGGACAGTGGGGGTAAGGCAATGGCTTGGGTAACGAGGAAGATTCCACAGTGCAACCGTTGCGGCCATGAATGGCTGACTGATAACCCCAGCCCCAAACGGTGTGCAAAGTGTAAGTCTGCGAAGTGGGACAGGGGAGTGGCGTTCAAGCCGAGTCATGAAGAGTTAGACGAGCTGATTGCCAGTGTGGGGGTGCAAAAGAAGTGAGGAGATGATTGCACGAGATGTAGGTCGCAAGGCTTCCAACGCCTCCCGATGTGTGCGGTTAGGAAGCAGCTAAAAGGAAGCGGGGTATTGACCGGAAAGGCAAGAGAAGAAGAAAGGTACTCAATGTCACGCAAGTCTAAATTCTTCATCCTACTTTCAACCGTGCTTTTGTGGGCAACGTGGGTGAGCGCATCGGTTGTAATCGTTCAGGCCAAGGGCTGCAATGCGACTACCTGCACGTTTAACTCCCCGACCACGAGCGGCAATGCGATTCTGGTTGCCGGGGCCACGGCTGGCAATGGTTCTAACTTCACCCCAACCGACAACTTCTCTAACCCCTATGTTCAGGACGACAGGGCCGGGGCCAATTTCGGAGCCAACGGGACGTGGCTGACTCTGTACCGAGCAAGCACAATCACCAGCGGCACCACCACGGTGAGTACGACATCGACGGGGGCCGTAAGAACCCTCACGATTCTAGAGGTCGCAGGACTAGATGCGTCGCCCGTGGATGTCAAGAATCAGGCCGGTAACACTTGGAGCGGAGGCTCGTGCAACAGCGCAGTCATCACAACAAACGCGAATGATCTCGTTTTGAATTTCTGCATTGATAACAGCTCTTCGACAAATTGGGCGGCCCAAAGCCCTTGGCTTGGGGTAATCACCACAACCGGAGGATATTCAAGCGGAGTGGAATCGCAAAACACTGGGACAGTGGGAACGTTCACCCCAAGCTGGAATCCCAGTTCCGTTGGCGGAGACTATGCGAACATTACCATCGCGTACAAGTCGGGAAGCCCCGTAAAGCCCAACATCCAGCCCTCTGTCTCCATCATCACGGTAATTGTACGAAGGTCTATGGACGGCCCACAGGACGCTTAGACGCCCACAGGGCGCGCCGGGACTCCCGGTGAGGGGGGTGTCCCTTCACTGGACGGTAGAAGCCCCTAGAATTGGCTCCTGTGCGTATCGGTACACCACCACAAACGCTGGCGGGCCTGATGCAGCAGTAGTGGAAAGACATCTGCCTTCATTGATACAGCGGAGAGTCTTATGCGCCGGGTGCCCGGCACGATGCGAGTTCAGGAGTTCAATCCACGCCGAATGCCGTCCCTGACCCGATGTGAGCCATGCAGTGGGGGTGTAGAAAGGGCGCCTTTCTGTGTAGAACCTGCCTCCGTTGACCTACGCGATTGGGGCGAATATCGGTCTCCATGTATCTGAAACAGGGCAAAAGCCGTGGATATTGTGCGGGGCGTGGCATGTATTTGCCGGGGCCAGCGATGTAGCGTGATGTAGAAGAAAGATTTTGCAATTGATTGCAAGGGGAGTCGCAGAGAAAGAACAGCCGCTGGGAGGGCCGCCGCCCCTGCTGACGGGCATTGGATTTGCAAGATTGTGGCAACGACATCAAGTTTCTGGAATACCAGATCGCCCCTCAATGTTCCATCCTTACAAGGGTGGATTCCATGCATGGACGATGCCTGTTAATTGCTCTCTCGCTCTTCGCGGTGGCGGTGTTCGCTGGAGAACCCAAGGAGTACAAAAAGGGAACCCTCGACCATTGGGAAGTTCACACCGGGTCCGTAAGTTGTTCATCGCACCCAACGTTACTGCTTGGCGCATCTGCACACTGTAGCAACCCCGGCGTGCGTGTTTACCACGTCGTGACAGAGGACGGCTTTGACTACACGGTCCAACCGGACATTTGGGACCCTTTCAAGTCCATGGCTCTCGGCCAAGAGATACAGTACAGAATTGACTCCAAGGGCCAATTCTGGACACCCGACCCAATGAACGGCACCTGCCCGTGGCCCTGCACTGGCGAGCAAAGAAAAAACTACAAGCAAAATGGAAATTCTCGCCATGAAGCCAAGTATTTCGTTGCTCTGGTCGAGAGAAGGAAAACAGACAGCACTCCCAAACTGACCAACAAAGACATTGTGGATATGTCGCGCGTAGGACTTTCCGAAACTGTCATTGTGGCCAAAATTAATGCCTCCCAGGCAGACTTCGATTTAGGCATTGAGGCGCTGTCATTGCTCAAACAGAACGGCGTGTCTGACGCTGTTGTTGCGGCGATGCTCCAGCGTGCTAGTCACTAATTCTCGTTCCGCATGGGCGGCGGCCCAGGGCATCGCCAGCCCTGTCAATTTGGCCTGACGCCGGGCTATGCGGACGACATCCAAGGCCATGAGCCGGATGTCTGTTGCACTCAATTGCAGAGTTTCTTGACAAATTGAGTAACTGAAGCTGAAGCCAATCCGATACGTCCTGAAGATACGAGGTGCCCGGACGGCACGCATCGGCGGAGAGCATAGCGACACAAACCCCAAAGATGTAGAGTACGGAAGGGAGTCCCATTCAGAAACCAAAAGGAGAATTCAGATGGCAGAATCGGCGTCACCAGCACTCAAGACTTTCTCCTTCGGCGGTTGCGACTTCAGCCGCACGAGTCCAGCCGTTGGAGCCCTATCGCCCAACACTCAGGTTCTTAACATTGAAATTGGCTTCGAGGAGGCGTTGAAGCTCCATTTGGCAGTAGGGGAATGCATCCGCAAGCTCAATTCGTATAAGCGGAGCACAACCGTCGGAAAACGCACGGCCCTAAACATTGCAGTCCATCTTTCCAAGAACCGAGTGACGATCAACGAAACGAAGCTGGCGGCCAAAGACTGACAATTTGAATTGGCCCGACCCCCAGTGCATTGATAAAGACGGGCAGCGTGATTTGGAAGCGGAAATAGGATCAGTTGCGGAGAAGTCGCAAATGAATCCGTTCCTGCCCTCTCGGGTCATGCAATTGGTGTCTCGCTAGGTTTGAATCCTGATTCCCCGTACAATGAACGGTTCCCGAACCGTCACCGCCATGCCCCAACCGCCAGATCAGAAGATCGTCAGTAAGCCATCTGAAGCGGATGCCTGCCGGAAATATGTCACTCCGAACCTCCAAGCTGCTGGCTGGGATACGGAGCCTCATTCACTGGCAGAACAACGAACATTCACCGCTGGCCGAATCGTGGTGGCTGGGACCAAAGCGAAGCGGCGAGAGGCAAAACGGACTGACTATCTTCTCAGGTACACGCCGGATTTCACCATCGCAGTGGTGGAGGCCAAGGCTGAAGATGCGCTTCCCGGAGACGGTCTCCAGCAAGCCAAGGATTATGCTGAGATTCTTGGCCTGAAATTCGGCTACTCCACTAACGGTCCCGGTATCGTGGAGTTCGACTTCATCACAGGTAAAGAACGTGAACTGAAACAATTCCCGACGCCGGATGAACTGTGGAACCGCCTGACCGCTGGTGAGAGCTTTTCGCCGGAACAGGGGAAACGCCTTCTCTCCCCGTCGAACACCTATGCCGGGAAGACGCCCCGCTACTATCAGGAAATCGCCATCAACCGGGTTGTTGGGTCCATCCTGAAGGGGCAACGCCGGAATCTGTTAACGATGGCGACAGGGACGGGCAAGACGACGGTGGCATTCCAGATTTGCTGGAAGCTCTGGTCATCCGGCTGGAACCGAGATGGCCGTCACGGGAAGCCCCGCATTCTGTTTTTGGCGGATCGCAACATCTTGGTCGATGATCCGAAAGACAAAGACTTCCTTCCCTTCGGGGATGCCCGGATGAAGATCGAAGGCGGTGTGGCCAACAAAAGTGTCAAGGGCGGAGTAAA
>PLQW01000290.1:6555-6722 GCA_003160215.1 Acidobacteriaceae bacterium | reverse complement strand
ACGATCTCGATGCCGATCATCAAGCCGCGTCCGCGAACGTCGCCGACCAGGTCAAGCCGCTGCGGCCAATCGGCAATGCGTTCCATGATGTGCTTGCCCACCACCTCGGCGTTCTTGATACCTTCACGCTCCAGCACATCCATGGTCGCCAGCGCAGCCGCGATCGA
>PLQW01000290.1:0-6520 GCA_003160215.1 Acidobacteriaceae bacterium | reverse complement strand
GAGAATGTCGGGCTCAACCCCGGTATGCTGGATGGCCCACCACTTTCCAGTGCGACCAGCGCCCGACTGCACTTCATCGGCAACCAACAAAATGCCATGTCGGTCGCAGATCCGGCGGAGTTCCTGCATGAATACCNNCCCTCACCTTGAATCGGCTCGACAAAAATTGCGGCCACTTCCTCGGGGGCCAGGGTCGTCTTGAACAATTTTTCTTCGATGAAGCGGGCGCAGCCCAGCGCAAAGGCGTCCGCTTCCTGGCTTCCGCCCACGCATCCCCGATACACATCGGGATAGCGCACGTGGGTCACGCCGGGAACCATCGGCGAGAAGCGGCGCTTCTGTTGCGGCTTCGACGCCGTCAGCGACAGAGCGCCCATGGTGCGTCCGTGAAAGGCGCCGTAGAACGCAATGATGTTTTGCCGCTTGGTGTGGTAGCGCGCCAGTTTAAGCGCGGCTTCGACTGCCTCCGCGCCTGAGTTGCCGTAGTAAACCTTGTGCGGCCCTTTCATGGGAGCGACCTGCGACAGACGCTCGCCGAGGGTGACCATGCTCTCGTAGTAGAAGTCGGTGCCCGACATGTGAATCAGTTCGGCAGCCTGCTTCTGAATGGCGGCGACGACTTCCGGATGGCAGTGCCCGGTGGAGGTCACGGCGATGCCGGCCGAGAAATCAAGAAACTCGTTGCCGTCAACATCCTCAACGATGACGCCGCGTCCGCGTTTGGCGACCATGGGATAGGACCGAGTGTAGGACGGCGAAACGTAGCGCTGATCGCCTTCGAGAATGCGCCGGGCATTGGGGCCGGGCAGAGCGGTCTTGATGTTTGGACCCGCAACTTGAATCAGAGTATTGGTGGTCATGATGTTTCTCCTGCGAAAGGCTTGCGGCACCAGTTGTGTGCCGGAGCTTCTGTCAGCCCGCGGGGACAGCCGGGTTGGACTGAGACGGCGCGGGAGGCCGACGGGAACAGGAAGCTAGCTAGTCGCCGGAGAAGAGGTTGGGACGGGCCATACTGGGCGCCAGTTTGGAATCTGCACGGGAGGAGATCCGGGGTTCCCGACAAGTCCCGCCTTTGGACTTGGTGGGGTGGGGGAACGCTCGTGACCAGGTAGCACGTACACCCAGGCCCCGAACCAGGTTGAAGTCGCTGGCGAAGGCATTCGGCTTGTTCAGGCGGCTGGTCAAAACGACCCTCCCGACCTCATTATAGTCACCTTCGGAGCGCGGCGTAACCCCCAAGAAATCGGCCTGCTGGAGCACCGAAGGGGTATCGGCCAGGTGAACTGGTTCGAGCCCCTGGAGACACCTTTTGCTTATCTACTATCGCCGGTAGTAGTATAGATCTGACAGACAGAAGCTCCTTTTCCCCAATACGAAGTACCCATCTCATGTGCCCAACCAACCTCTCCCAGAATGTTAGGTAGTTGAAAGGAAGATGAATGATGTCACAGGTGAAAAAAGTATCGCTATTTTTGGCTCCCCTCGTGTTCCTCAGTCTGTTTCCTATTCTCCTGAATGCGCAGGACAATATGGGCATGGGCGGCGGCAAGCAGGCTATGTCCGTCACCGGTTGCTTGAAGCAAGGCAGCGACGCTGGCGGATATTACTTGATGGCACAGGACGGCAAGATGTACGAACTCATGGGCCCTGGTCTGGCTGCCCATGTCAATCACACGGTAACGGTGACCGGCCAGCAGGTCACGCTCTCGCACGCGCAAGAACAGAAGAAAGAGGCGAGCGAGAAGGCGGAGGCCGGCGGCAGTACCTACGTGGACATGAAGGTCAGCAGCGTGAAGATGGTGAGCGAGAGCTGCCAGTGAACGCGTTCTAGGAAAGTTGTAGGACTCGAGCGAAGCGACCAACGAGCACAGTTCCGCGATGGGACTGTGCTCGTGTGAGTTTGGAAGAACTCCGCGGTCACCTTTTCAAACTGGCCGATCAGTTCGAGGCCCCCAATGAGGCGCTTCTACCTGAAGTTACAACCGCAGACCTATAGCATTTTTACTCATTAGTATGTAGTTAATTCCGCGGTGACGGAACCAGGATCGAGCGTTGTCTGGAGTGATGCAGGGAAGAGCCTGGGCAAACGCCTGCTCAGCCCCTCGGCGGTTCTCGCCCTGAGCGTAAGAACTGTTTCAGTTGGGCCCAGGGCGGCGCGATGCCGCCGATGGTTTGCTGGATGGCTTGGCCCCGCTGCCGGTTGGCTTCCGTGTCGCGTTCGCTGGTTCCGTCATTACGGAATTAACTATATACGTTGAGTGAAAATGCTATAGACGCCGGTGTGCATCGGCATAGTCTCAATGACAGCGTTCGCGCGATGCTCTTTTCAGATTGTGCGTTCCTTGAATCTGGGAACTCGCTGCTTGCAGGAGTAGCAGCAACGGAGCTGATCGGTGCGGCGGTTCTGGTTTCCTTTTGTTGAACTGCTACAATCGTGCTGCCTCCCGAAGAAGTCTTTCTGGTGTCGAATTGCACTCAGGGAGGCCGATCTCTTATGGCAAATATCTTCCCTTTCCAAGCCCTGCGGTATGACCCTTCCAAAGTGTCACCCGCCGAAGTTGTAACCCAGCCGTACGACAAGATCACCCCGGCAATGCAGGACCAGTATTACGCAGCCAGTCCGTACAACCTGGTGCGTGTGATTCTTGGCAAGTCACAGGCTGGTGATAATGACCAGCAAAACGTCTACACCCGAGCTGCAGCTTCGTTGCAGCAATGGCGAGCAGAGGGCGTTCTGGTACCCGACCCGGAACCCAGCCTTTATCTCTACACTCAGACTTTCAAGGTTCCCGGCGACGCTTCCGGTGCGATCGCCGAGCGGCGCGGGCTCATCGCCCTTGGTCAGGTGGAGGACTACGACCATAAGGTCGTCTTCCGTCACGAGCAGACGCTCAGCAAGCCTAAGGCGGATCGGCTCAACTTGTTGCGAGCCACGCAGGCGCATTGCGGTCAGATCTTCATGCTGTATACCGATCCAGCGGGAGAGATTGACAATGCTCTGAGGCAGAGTGGTCCTCCGGCCGTCGAGGTGCGCGACCAATACGATGTGTTGCACCGGATGTGGAAAATCTCCGACCCCGCCGTCATTCGAACGGTGCAGGCGAAGATGGCCGATAAGAAGCTGATCATCGCTGACGGCCACCATCGCTACGAGANNNNTCTGCCCACCCATCGCGTGGTGTTCGGGATGGAGAGTTTTTCGATCTTTGACATGGCAGCGAAGCTTCAGGAGAATTTCGAGGTCGAGGACTTGGGACCGCTGACAAACGCTGCCGCCGCACTGGAGCGGCTGCACCAGGCCGGCAAGGACAGCACCGCTCTGCTTGCCGTCACGTCGCATGGCAGCTTTCTGTTGCGTTCGCGCGCCGAGCAGCACTCGAACGGTCTCGCGGGTCTGTCAGAACGCCAGCGCGCATTGGATGTTGTGCAACTGCATAAGCTGGTGCTGGAAGACGCACTCGGGATGTCAGAGGATGACATTCGCGATCAGAAGCACCTGAAATATGTGCGCGACGCTCACGAAGCGATTGACGAAGTACGAAACGGCGCCGACGTCGCGTTCATTATGAACCCGGTCCGCATGGAGCAGATGCGCGACGTCGCGTTCGCCGGCGAAGTTTTGCCTCAAAAGTCCACGGATTTCTATCCCAAGATGCTGAGCGGTCTGACCATCTATTCGCTGAGGGAGGCCGCGCAAGGGTCGGCGCCAGGAGGGCACTAGCTTGCCGCTTTCCGGCCGCAGATCGCGGCTCGCCCTGGCGATCGTCGCCGGCTCCGCTCTGCTCTTCGCGGCTCTTTGGGGTCGCCACGCCATCGTTCACGCGCAATCGGCCGCACAAAATCAGCTCACCGTCTACTCTCCCCAAACCTCTTATTCCGTTCCTTTGCTGGACGCGAACGGCCAGCCTTATGCGGGGTTGGTCGAGTTACTTGAGCCGCTGGGTTCGGTGGACGCCCGCGCCGACGGGAAGAAATACAAGTTGCACTTTACGCCTCCGGGGGGTCGCCCTCTGGAGTTGCAATTCACAGAAGGCAAGAACAAAGGCAAAGTTCGCGGAAACGGCTATAAACTGCCGGCAAACTTCGTCGTTCAGAATGGCCGGGGCTATGTTCCGCTGTCCGTTACCAGCGCTCTAATTGCAAAGCTACTGGCGACCGATACCGAATTACACGCGGCGCCGCGACGTCTGTTCATCGGCAATGTTCAGGTGCGCTACACCCTGGAACTGCACAAGGACAACCCCTCGCGGTTGCTGTTGGGCTTCTCTTCCCCGGTCAATCCATCCATCGCTACCGAACCCGGACGCGTGCGCCTCACCTTTCGCCGCGAACCCATCGTTTCCAGCGTTGGCGAAAACGTTCCTTACAGCGATCCGTTGATCACGGGAGTGAGCTTTTCGGAGCACGATGGCCTGGCTGAACTCGACGTGACGGGAACGGCTCCGATGATGGCAAACTTCGCCGACGGAGGCAGGACCATCATCGTTACCGGTGCTCCTGCTCCCGCACCTGTGGCCCAGGCAGCGCCAGCGCCACTACCGCCAGCCCCGGCCAATACGCAAAACCCCACGCCACAGCCGCGGCAGCCCGCCACGCCACGCTTCCTGGTGCTGATCGATCCAGCGCACGGCGGCAGCGACATCGGAGCGGCCATCACTCCTTCGCTCCCGGAGAAAGATGTTGTGCTGGCGCTGGCGCGGCGGGTGCAGCATGAACTCGCAAATCGCGGCATCGCCGCCAGCCTGCTGCGTAATTCTGACGTTGCGATTACTCTCGACCAGCGCGCAACATCGGCCAATGCAGCGCGTCCCGCGCTCTACATCGCGCTGCACGCCGCCAATACCGGACAGGGCGTCCACGTGTTCACCGCGCTGCTACCTGCGGCCAACTTGTCGCCGCAGGGATTTCTGCCATGGGACACCGCGCAAGCCGCGTACCTGGAGTTAAGTGGCTCGGTCGCAGGCTCGGTAGCGGCGGAACTCGAGTCTCGCAAACTGCCCAATACCAGGCTGCTGGCGCCGCTTCGTCCGATGAACAACATTGCCGCTCCTGCCATTGCGGTTGAAATTGCACCTCCTGCTGGCACCGTAGACGAAATCGCGAACGCGGCATACCAGGATCAGGTGGCACAATCGATTGCCGCCGGCATTGCCGCCGTCCGCGCCAAGCTGCCGGAGGTGCGTCCATGACCCGGCGCGTCCTGGTGATGTTCGCGGTGTTGGCGATAATCGCTCTCGGCCTCGCGTTCTACGCCCTGCACCTGAAGAGAAAGGTGGCCCGCGATGAACAGGTCGCCGCGCAGCAACAACTGGCGCTCGCTCCACCCGCGAATGGCCCGCCCACTTCGGTCACGCTTTACGTCGCTTCCGACAGCGATGGCACACTGCGCCGGACGCAGGTGAATGTGACCTTGCCCCCGGAGCGCACCGAACGCGACCGCGCCGTACTGCGTGCTCTCTTCGGACAGTATTTGCAATCCTCGTCGCCACATCCTATCGGCGCTGGCGCGGACGTCCGCGACGTTTATTTGCTGGGAGACGACACCGCCATAGTAGACGCGAATGCCGCCTTCGCCGACGCGCATCCTTCAGGCGTGCTCGCGGAAGCGCTGACCGTCGCCTCCATCGTGGTCACGCTCAACGCGAACGACACCAAAATTCAACGCGTGAAGATCCTGGTCAACGGGCAGGAGCGAGAGACTCTCGCCGGACACGCCGACTTGCGTCGATTTTATGAAGCCAGCAATATTGGCCAGGTCGTAAAGGATTTGCAGTGACCCTGCCGCGCATTGGCGTTTTCGATTCGGGGGTCGGCGGCCTCACCGTGCTGAAGGCCATGGCCGAGCAGTTGCCCGCGCATTACCTGTACTTCGGCGACACGGCTCGCCTGCCTTATGGCACCAAGTCGGCGGAAACCGTTGCGCGTTATGCAATCGGAGCCACCCGCTTCCTCGAAGCGCAGAATATCGATCTGCTGGTCATTGCCTGCAACACCGCGACCGCGCTCGCATTTCCGCTCATCCAGGAAGCCGCACACGTTCCCGTCGTGGGAGTGGTCGAACCCGGCGCGGCCATGGCAGCCGAAGCGAGCAAGAGCCGCGCGGTAATCGTGATCGCCACCGAAGCCACCGTGAGCAGCCACGCTTACCGAGATGCGCTGCAGCGACATGGCCTGACAGCTTACGAAAAAGCCTGCCCGCTTTTCGTGCCGTTGGTTGAAGAAGGATGGATCGAGCATCCCGTGACCGAGCAGGTCGCCAGGATCTATCTAGGCGAGGCTCTGCTGCAAGCATCGGAGCGGGCAGATGTTCTGGTGCTCGCCTGCACCCACTATCCGCTCATCGCACCCCTGCTGCGTCGCCTCGCCCCCGAGCACATGCAGATTGTGGACTCCGCTGAATCAACCGCGCGCGTGGTCAAGAAGATTATCGATTGGCATCCCACCCTGCCGCCAACTGCGGGCGACCAGGGGGGGGCACCCACGCAAGAGCTTGAAAATCCTGCTGTCATCCTGAGCGAAG
>PLQW01000123.1:7234-12296 GCA_003160215.1 Acidobacteriaceae bacterium | reverse complement strand
TGAGCAGCGCACACTCGGTCATAGCGGTAGCAGTAGCGAGTCGAATAGGATGAGGCGAGACCATGCAGTTCTCCCCCAGGAATTCTCCGGCACTCACCAAGGCAATGGTCGCTTCTTTTCCGTTCGCGGAGGTGACAGTTACTCTGAGTTGGCCCCTTTGCACGTAAAAAATCGTGTCGGCGGGATCGCCTTGCGCGTAGGCTACCTCATTCTTCTTAAGACTAAGACTTTTCTTGCCCAACCCAGTTCTGGTGAGAAAGGGCTCAGCATCGAAGACCGTATTGCCATTTTTTGGTTGCGGCTTGGGCGTTTGAAGCTGGGAAGACTTTGCAATTTCGCCTGTGGAGGATCTTGCGGATCGCGCAGGCCCGACCGATGGACCCCGTTTGGCTAGTGGGCCTTGGCTGCGGGTTGGAATGCCCCTAGTGCTCATTTCATACCTCCTCGGGGGCAGCGCTTGCACTTCCCTATTATACCCCCTCTTCAAGAGGCGGAGATTATGCACTTACTGTTCAATATTGTACAGGTTACCAGTTGTTAATTTCGCCGTTTGAGCGATTTTGCACAGCCCCCTCAGTTCCCAAGCGGTAGGCTCAACTTTGTGAGGGAATTTTGAAGGCGCGGGTACATGCGAGACCTGACCGGACGCAGCACCCTCGCGAAGTTCATCGATATTGGGCGATGTCACTCCCCCGATCGACCGATTGATGTACCGCTAAGCGGACGCTTCGACCCGTGCAACAGAGAAGATCAACCCTTTGGGAGACGTTAATGCCAAGCAAACGCGCGCTTACTTTTAGTCCCGGGATGTTTCTCAAGAGGATCGGCAGCCGGAGGAGCAGTCGGGAGTACCGGAACAAACAGCCGATTTTTTCCCAGGGCGACGCTGCCGATGCGATGTTCTATGTCGAGGCTGGCAATGTGAAGCTGACGGTCCTATCGAAACGTGGCAAGAAGGCCGTCATCGCCATTTTTCGGCAAGGCGACTTCTTCGGTGAAGGCTGTTTAGGAGCGCCTTCTTTGCGGATGTCCACCGCGACCGCGGTACACCCGGCCACAATTGCGCGAGTGGAAAAGCCGATCATCGTTCGCATCATCCACGAAGACCCTATGTTTGCAAGGCTATTTATCGCGCACCTACTTTCTCGCGTTGCCCGAATTCAAGACGACCTCCTCGACCAACTCTTCAATTCCAGCGNNCTTTATGAACCGGTTTCGCAAGATGGGCCTCATCGATTACAACGGCAGCGTGCGGGTGCACAAGGAACTGCTCAGCTTCCTTCTCCATGAATAGGCGCCACACCTGAGTGGCACGAGGCGAGTTGTTTGTTCAGGACCGCATTTTTGACATGAGAAAAGACCCGTACGAAGTACGACGATCGTCACCGGCAAAAATACGACTTGGCGATGAGAGCTAGAGGCTTCATTGCATCGGAATGAAGATGCCGGGCGGTCTACGCCGTCCATCGGCAAACGCAACCACGAAGACTAGCCCGCTGTTCGGTACTGAGAACAGTGTTACGCTTCAAGAATGCATTTGTTATCCGCTCACTGCCGTGTATGCAAGGGGAACCAGTTCAGGATCGCGCCTCCTGAGAGTTGGGTTGAACGAGTCGTGCTGCCTCGACTCTTCCTATGCCCGGGGCGGTGTATTGTGTGCCACAAACGACGGTACCTACCGACATTTCAAAGATGGACGGCTGTCCCAAACTCATGGCGGTGAGGCACACGGAGAGTACCCTCGACCAAGTCGAGCTGCAGCCGCCACCAAAAACAGCAAGTGCTGGGCGATTAGCGCCGCATTCTTCGACGAATCGCAGCCAGTGCTCCCGCCAACCCCAGACCGGAAAAAGTTGAGGACGGGGCTGCCGCACCCGCAGCGATGAGTCCCGTGCCCAGCAGAGATAAAGTTCCGGGCTCGGGTGTGGTCCCCCCACCAACAGAAGCGCAATTGCCGGTGTCGATGTTATTGGTGTCCATGGTGACCGCGCCATTCAGGGCTATTGCTCTACCACAAGTAATGTCGGCGCCGGTATTCAGCGTAACGCTCGCGTCCGCGATCACACTCCCATAAAAGTCAGTGGTTGTCCCCAACGTTGCAGAACTGCCCACCTGCCAGAAAACCTGGTCATTACTCCCCGGATTGATGACGAGCACCGACGAAGCACTTGCCGTGGTGAGCGTGCTCCCAATCTGGAAGACGATCATTGCATTGTTCATGCCTTGGAAGTTCAGGGTGAGTTGCCCGGTCATCTGTGCTGACGACGCGAAGAAGTAGACCCCGGGGTCAAGCTGGAGACCTCCAAGATTCTGGCCCGTCAGAGTCCCCGTAGGCGCCAAGCCTGCGAGAAAGTTGTACCCAGCCAGCGCATCAGCCTGCGCCTGCATCGCAACCGCATCGTCGTTATGGATCGTTCCGAGCACGATTCCTGGAGGAAATCCAGTGATGGAAGTTCCGGGCGCGACACCTAGATCTTGAAACACCACGCTTGGGCCGGTGTTGGTTACGGCCGAGGCCCCTAGAACGCCGAAAGCGTCGGCGGTTCCGAGGATGTCGGCGTGAGCGCTAAGTGCAAGGAGAGGGAGAACAAGGCAACAAAGGCGTAGGAGTTTCATGAAGTGGCTCCGCCTCGTTCCAATCTGCAAGGACCCGGTCTCTGCCACTGGAAGGAGTGGCACAATGGTGACAGAGCTTCAACTACCCGACATCTCCTTGCTTGCAATTCTATTTCCACTCTAAACGCCTTAAGAGCAGCCGATTTCCGTTTTGTGAGTGCACATTCTTGCACCAAAGTTCCAACTGATTTCCCAGCTTAGCGGCCCAGCTCTTGCCCCTGGAGAAGCGGCCAAAGTGGAACACCCATCACTTTGGTGGAGTAGGGAAACTGGAGTTGGGAATGCGCGACCTCGGGATGGGCGCTCGTTTGTGGAGAAGGAAGGTGAGCAGTGCTTTGTGCAACCGCAAGGCGCCGGTGTAATCGATGAGGCCCAGCTTGCGAAACCGGTTCANNGGGGGAAGGAGTGCTTCAGCGCTCCGGGAAAAGGTCGCGTGAGACGACCGGCGAGGATTACCGCTCCCTGGTTGGAGATCACAGACGTCCCACAGCCTCTGCTATATAATCCCCGCCAAATCCATTAGCCCGGGCAGACTTATGATATCGGCGCTAACTCCGTTGGTACCTGAACGTGAGGTTCAGTCCCGGCACAGCGCGGGCCTGTTTGGCTGGCCCGTGAGGCGGAGCGTTCTTCTGGGTCTCGCCCTGGTTCTGGTAGCTTTAACCCTTGCGGCGTACTACCCGGTCAATCGGCTCCCGTTCATCTCGCTTAATGACGGCGAGTACGTAACCCGCAACTTCCACATCAATGGACCGATGGACTGGGAGATGGTTCATTGGTCATTTACGACTTTCTATGCAGCCAACTGGCATCCCCTGACTTGGCTGTCGCATGCTTTGGACTGCCAATTGTTCTCCCTCAACTCCGGCCGGCACCACGACTCAAACCTCCTGTTGCATGTGCTGAATGCCGTATTGCTGTTCTGGATCCTGTGGCGGGCGACCGCCAGCGTTGGGCGCAGCTTCATGGTGGCTGCGCTGTTTGCGTTGCATCCCATTAACGTCGAGTCCGTCGCCTGGGTTGCCGAACGCAAAAACCTGCTCAGCATGTTTTTTCTCCTGCTGGCATTGGGCGCTTACCGGTGGTACGCGCGTAAGCCGCGCATAGGCTGCTACCTTGTCGTTGCAATGTTGTTTGCGCTCGGGCTGATGTCCAAACCCCAGGTCATCACGCTGCCCTTCATCTTTCTGTTGTGGGACTACTGGCCTCTGGGGCGGATGTTTGCTGTTGGGGAACGGTCTTCTTCCCAGATCACACGAGAAGCGATCATCCCGGCAAGAAGCTTCTCCTGGCTTGTCTTGGAGAAGCTGCCGCTGCTAGCGTTCTCCGCCGCTAGCGCCTTCATCACCGTGAAAGCGCAGCAAGCGGGCGGCGCTATGGGGGGCGCCTTGAGATCGTATTCGTTTGCCGTGCGTATGGAGAACGCCATTGTCTCCTACATGCGATACCTGACGAACGCCATCTGGCCAACGCACCTGGCGTTCTTCTATCCTCATCCCAGCGGCTTTCAGCACCAGCAAGTGTGGCAGGTATCTCTTCTCTTGCTGGCGACCACTGTGTTGGCCGTCGTCAGCCAAAGTCGCCGCTATCTCGCCGTGGGGTGGCTTTGGTTCCTGGGCACGTTGGTACCGATGATCGGGCTGCTCCAGGTCGGGGGCCAGGCCATGGCCGATCGCTATGCGTATCTCCCGTTTGTAGGACTGTTCATCGCCGTCTGCTGGGGCGTGGCAGACTGGGCAGAGCAATGGCACGTTTCTGAGGTGTGGGTGGCTGGCGCCAGTGTCGCGACACTGTTGTTATTGACGTTCTCCACTCATCGTCAACTCAGCTATTGGTCTGATGATCTAACCCTCTGGTCGCATACTGTACAGGTCACAAAGAACAACTCGGGGGCTGAGAATGTGCTTGGTGAAATACTGCAGAGGGAAGGAGATTCGGAAGACGCCATGGTCCACTTCCGCGCCGCAGCGGCGATGGATCCGTTCCTTCCGAATCCCTACTACCACATTGGTATTTACGAGCAACAGCATGGAAATCTGCACGCAGCCATCGAGCAGTTCAAGAGAGTCATTGAACTAACGCAAAACGATACGGGGCTGCTGGCGAGTCTGAGGGCCGACACATTTGCACGTATGTACGTTGCTTACAAGGCCATGGGTGACTATACGAATTCGGAGAAGTGCCTCGGGATGGCGCTACAGGAGCAGCATAAGCAGCAGAACTTTGAGGCCAAGACTTTTCCATGAAATCTGAGGAGAAGGCCGGGGCCGGCGAAGTTGGGATTTTCAGTAACCATGCGGAAAACCATCGCCAAAGAGTAGCCGCAAAGTGGGTAGTCACCTTAGTTATCTCGTTACATGACGACCTTAGTTATCTCACTACATAACTTTAGTTACAAAAATGCCCAGGCAAAGTGGGCTTCGAGGCGATTATTTCCGACACCTAG
>PLQW01000123.1:0-7206 GCA_003160215.1 Acidobacteriaceae bacterium | reverse complement strand
TCCTCAAGTTCATGAATAATCCAGACTAGTCTTTCACGATGCCGTGGGCTGTCGAAGGCAAAGCGGCAGCTCCGGTTAAAAAAGAAGAACTGCTCTCTCTTTATAGTGCAAAGACTTGCATTGCGGGGCACGGTCTAAAAACTTCGCCTGATATTTATCAGTAGGTTATATGTCGAAAATTTGGAGCTAGAATTGCATACGTTATCCACAAAGGGTGTCACTGGGTCTTGTATTGGCTCTGTGGCGCTCGTCGCCACGTCACTTGAACTAGGAGTTGTAATACTATGAAGAGCACATGCTGCCGACTTTTGCTTTTGTTTGGATGTGTCCTCCTGTTGGCGGGGATTGGATTCGCCGGTCCCTGTCCAAGTACAACCTATGACAACTATCTTGGCTCGGGATTCTCCTGCGGAATCGACGACAAGACCTTTGCCAACTTCTCATACCAGTCTACGTCAAATCCACCCGGGTTTTCGGTCCCAGCGGGCAGCGTAAGTGTCCAACCCATTACCACGGTGGGGAATCCAGGGTTTAGGTTTAGCGCGGGCTGGATGGCGTCAAACGCTTCCGGCATACTGGCAGTGGATTCCCTCATTGGATACGACGTCACTGTCAACCCGGGTGGTGCGCTCATCAACGATGTCAGTCTTGGCATTGGCGGCGTAGGCTTCTCCGGAACCGGCTCCGTATTCGTTGACGAAACCATTTGTTTGGGGGCTATGCTGCCATCCTGCACCGGCGGGCAATTCGAGCAGCTGAGCGTCTACGACTATAGTGGCGGAACCAAGCTGTTTGACGAACTCAGTTTCGCAGGAGTGAGCTTTGTCGATGTAGAAAAGGACATTGAGATCAACGCCGGGACGGACGGAACCGCCCGCCTTTCGCTTGTGACGAACCAATTCTCCGAGACAACTCCGGAACCCGGCAGCATCGTGCTCTTCGGCTCCGGGGTTTTGGGCCTCGCAGGCCTGTTGCGCCGCAAGCTCAGCCTCTAACTTCACTCGCCCCCCAAGGCCTTAATAGCCGGAGCGTTAAGCTCCGGTTTTTCTTTGCATTCGCCACAGGTAGATGCGGACAGGTGAAGGTCGTGTGTTCTCACAATGAGTTTTGCTGTCCCCTAACTGGCAATCCTCTTGACCATATCCGCGCCCGAGGGTGACCGTCTGTCCAAAATGTCTCACCTTGTTCATGTGGACTTCC
Organism: Acidobacteriaceae bacterium; assembly: GCA_003160215.1. Taxonomy (GTDB): domain Bacteria; phylum Acidobacteriota; class Terriglobia; order Terriglobales; family Acidobacteriaceae; genus Bog-257. Next base: position 6,006 of record PLQW01000123.1, on the reverse strand, counting down.
GAAGTCTTCCTGACGGAATCACCAGTCCATCATGCACAGATGAAGTGTTCTGTTTTGACCAGACTGGGAAGCGCGGGCGTGACATCGTAGTGAAGTGAGTTTCTGTATCTGTCTGCCACCATCAGGAGGGCATATGCCGAACGGCTCCAAACTTCAGATTTTAGTTGTGGACGACGAACCCAGTATTCGGGAATGTCTGGGAATGTTGCTGGTGGCGGCCGGATATGACGTGGCTGAAGCAGAAAACGGCGTCAGCGCTTTGTCGCAATTGAATACAACGGTCCCCGATCTGATCGTCACCGATCTCAACATGCCGCAGATGTCGGGTCTAGAGTTGATCTCGCATGTACGTAGCCGGTACCCGTCGATTTCGATTGTCGCGATGAGCGGAGACTTCCAGGGGAATGCCGTACTTGCCGGCGTCATGGCTGACAGTTTCTATCCTAAAGGACAGCACCCCCACAATCTGTTGACAACGATCGCGAGCTTGATCGCAACCAACCCGGCCCGCGGCAATGCTTAATGACAGTGGCGCTCGGCCACGCTTGGATTCTCAGATGAGGAGGAAAGTATGCTTGGAACTATCTTGATTGTTCTGCTGGTGTTGTTTCTGGTGGGTGCTCTCCCGACGTGGAATCACAGCCGTTCCTGGGGTTACTTCCCGAGCGGCGGCTTGGGTTTGATCCTCATCATCGTGGTCATTTTGCTGCTGCTTGGCCGGATCTAGTTGAACGTTGCAGGTGAACCTGGACGACGCCCAAGCCCCGTTGCTGACAGCGAAGCAGCGGAGTCATGAGTGAACTTCGCTACAAGTAACGGCGCCGCTCCGTTACCGAGTAATCGCACGATTGGACTCTGACAACCCGCATAGGAGGAACATATGCTCTGGACCATTTTTGTCATTCTTTTGATTCTGTGGCTTCTTGGCTTCAGTTTCCACATAGCTGGCAGTCTGATCCACCTTTTGTTGGTCATCGCCGTCGTGGTCCTGATCATCAATTTGGTCAGTGGCCGCAGAACAGCCTGATCTTTACGGCGAATAGCGCCCCTCACAGTTCGTCCACAAAACCGCGTGGAATGAAAAGGAAGTGTTTGATGAAGAAATACGGAATCGCATTATGCGTGTTGTCGCTAGCGGCCTTTGGGTTCGCCGGTTCGGGAGTGGAAGATACCACAGCGCGCCTGCAGGCGGCTGGCGGCGTCCTCCAGGAGATCATGGCCACGCCTGACAAGGGCATTCCTGAAGAAGTGCTCAATAGCGCTAAGTGTATTGCCGTGGTGCCAAACATGGCGAAGGGTGCATTCATCGTTGGCGGAGAGCATGGACGCGGTGTGGTGACCTGCCGGACTGCCCATGGCTGGAGTGCGCCAGCATTCATTTCCATCGGTGGTGGCAATTTTGGCTTCCAGGCTGGCGCTCAGTCGGTCGATCTCGTCATGTTGTTCATGAATGATAAAAGTGTGCAAGGGCTGCTCTCGAGTAAGTTTGAACTCAGCGGCGAAGCATCGGCTGCCGCCGGTCCGGTTGGACGGCATGCGTCGGCAGGCACCGACTGGAAGATGGACACCGAGGCCTTGAGCTACTCGCGCTCCAAAGGCCTGTTTGCTGGAGTTGCAGTGGATGGCGCCAAGATCCAACAGGACAACGACTCCACGGTCGCTATTTATGGCAAGGATGTTTCCTTCCGTAAAACGCTATCAGGCGACGTGCACGCCCCCACGAGCACCGCCTCGTTTCTCGCGGCGGTAAAGACTGCCGTCCAGAAGGCGAACCAGCACGAAGCTGCCGAAACTAAATAGTCGAGGTTTGCCCGTGTGCCTGCCGAATTGCGGCACACCGATAACCGAAAGTTCGCGGCGCCATCAGGCGAGGTGTTCTCAGGGGAGAACCGAACTGAACAGCGCCGCGATTGTTTCACCAACCTCCGGGATGGTGAGCAGATAGGAACCTTATGTCATTGCCGAAGACGCTGCCATTCAGGAGACCGTTGGGACTCGCAGGCTCACTACCGTATGTGGCTGAGATCAAGTCCGCGAAGCCTTTCGACACCGCAGTCAATCTCTCTCTTCCCAGTCGAATCGCTGTCATCGGGAACTATCTTCCCCGGCAGTGCGGTATTGCCACCTTCACCACCGACTTGTGCAACGCGGTTTCGACCGAGTACGGAACCGAACGGTTATTCGCACTGCCCGTGAACGATCCGGATTCCGAATACAGCTATCCCGAGCGCGTGCGATTCGAGCTGACCGAAGAGGAGCTGCCGTCGTATGAGCGGGCGGCCGAGTTCCTCAATTTCACCAATGTCGATCTGGTGTCCGTGCAGCACGAGTACGGAATCTTTGGCGGGCCGGCCGGGAGCCACATCCTGGAGCTGCTGCGAAAACTTCACATGCCCATCGTGACCACCCTTCATACGGTGCTGCGCGAACCCAACCCCGACCAGCATCGCGTGATGGTCGAAATCGCAGAGCTCTCCGACCGCCTTGTCGTGATGAGCCAGCACTCTGCGCAATTTCTCCAGGAGATCTTCCAGGTTCCTGCGGCAAAGATTGACGTCATCCCGCATGGAGTTCCCAACCTGGCGTTTGTCGATCCGAATTTTTACAAGGACCGCTTCGGAGTTGGGGGCCAATCGGTATTGCTGACCTTCGGCTTGCTCTCGCCAAATAAGGGTGTCGAAACCGTCATACAGGCCCTACCGCGCATTCTGTCTCAGAACAACAATGTTACGTATATCGTTGCGGGCGCAACTCATCCTCACATCCGGCGGCGCGAGGGAGATAAATACCGGGAATCGCTGCAGTTGCTCGCTGAGGATCTGGGAGTTGGGGAGCACGTCATATTTCATAACCGATTCGTTAGTCCTGAGGAGATGATGGAATTCATCGGTGCAGCCGATATCTACATCACACCCTACAAAAATGAGGCACAGGTCGTTTCTGGAACCCTGGCCTACGCCCTGGGTGCGGGGAAGGCGGTCATCTCGACTCCCTACTGGCACGCGCTTGAGCTACTCGATCAGGGCCGCGGAATACTGGTCCCATTCAACGACCAGAACGCAATTGCGGAACAGACCATTCAGCTCCTCGAGAATGAAGCCGAACGGCACGCTATGCGCAAACGGGCGTACTTGTACTCGCGCAACATGGTTTGGAAAAGCGTGGCCCAGGACTACATGCGCAGCTTCCAGCGGGCCCGGGCGGAGCGCATGTGGAACCCTCGCCTGGTCAGCCCAAACCCAGTCGGGGCCAATCGCATCCACAGTTTGCCGGCCGTGAAGCTCAATCATCTCAATCGCATGACGGACGATACGGGAATGTTGCAACACGCCGTATTCGCCGTTCCCAATCATCACGAGGGCTACGCCACCGACGATAATGCCCGCGCCCTGATCGTATCGATTCGCGTGCAGCAACTTGCGGCGCCCGGAAACGCTGAGGCGAAGAAATTGGCTTCGCGATACCTGGCTTTTCTCTGGCTGGCTTTTAATTCGGCCAATGGAAGGTTCCGCAACTTTCTCAGCTATGGGCGTCAGTGGCAGGAGCCACAGGGGTCGGAAGACAGTCACGGCCGCGCTTTGTGGGCCTTGGGAACTGCGGTCAATCAGACCGTCGATGAAGGTCTAAGGGGCCTCGCTGGGCGTTTATTTGAACTTGCAGTTCCGGCGGTGCTGGCTTTTACCAGTCCCCGAGCTTGGGCGTTCTCTTTGTTCGGAATTCAGGCGTATCTTGATCGCTTCCCGGGAGACCGCTCTGCACAAAGGCAGAGAGATGCACTCGCTGACAAGCTGTTGAACATCTATCGCATCACCAGCACGCCGGGTTGGAACTGGTTTGAAGATAGTTTGGCCTATTCCAATGCACGTTTGTCCGAGGCGTTATTGTTGGCCGGCTCGCGCACTTCGGACAAAGAGTTGCTTACGGCTGGCCTCGAGTCGCTGGGGTGGCTTGCGACGCAACAATGTTGCAACGTGAATGGCCACTTCGTCCCTATCGGCTCGCAGGGTTTCTACTGCAAGGCGGGTGAAAAGGCTCGTTTCGATCAGCAGCCGGTTGAGGCAGGTGCCACCGTTTCTGCTTGTCTGGAAGCGTATCGCGCCACCGGCGATGAGCATTGGCGCGCGCAAGCTTGGACTGCATTCAATTGGTTCCTGGGAGATAACGACCTGAAGGCCGCCTTGTACGACGCCAGCACCGGCGGCTGTCGAGATGGTCTTCATCCTGACCGCGCCAACGAGAACCAGGGAGCGGAGTCAACGCTGTCGTTCTTGATGGCCCTTCTGGAGATGCGGCAGCTCCAGGATGTTTAAGCGAAGGAGATCGCGCTCGATCTGGTTGCCGGCGGGGTCGAGTGCTTTTTGCGCTCCAACGTTCAGTTTCCTATTCCTGTAGAATGACTTATGACCTTGGCCATCGACGCTGTTGAGTCTATCGACGCTACCGAATCTCTCCTTCATCGGCATCCCGCTAATCCAATTTTGTCCAGCAAAGACTGGCCTTATCGCATTAATAGCGTATTTAATGCCGGAGCGACACTGCTTGCGGATGGCTCCACGCTGCTGCTTTGCCGGGTGGAGGATCGCCGCGGTCTCTCCCATCTGTGCGCCGCGCGTTCCGTGAACGGTGTGAACGGATGGGACATCGATCCAACGCCAACCCTAATGCCCGATCCAAATGAATACCCAGAAGAGATTTGGGGTATCGAAGATCCGCGTATCACTTACGTTCCGGAGCTGCAGCAATATGCCGTGGCCTACACGTCATACTCGAAAGGCGGTCCCGGAGTTTCTCTCGCTCTAACTAAGGATTTCCGGACGTTTGAGCGATACGGGTTCCTCATGTCGCCGGACGACAAGGATGCCGCTCTTTTGCCCCACAGGATCGGCGGACTGTGGGCACTCATCCATCGACCCATGACTGCTCTAGGAGCTCACATCTGGATTTCTTACTCTCCCGATCTGCGTCATTGGGGCGGCCATCGAGTGATGATGGTGGCGCGCAAGGGCGCATGGTGGGACGCAAATAAGATTGGCTTGTCCTCGCCCCCAATCGAAACGGAGAGAGGTTGGCTCGTGCTGTATCACGGAGTGAGGCAGACAGCCTCCGGCTCGTTATACCGGGTCGGTCTCGCTCTTTTCGACCTTCAAAAGCCAGACACCTGTTTGTTGCGGGGCGATTCCTGGATCTTCGGACCAGAAACCGACTATGAGCGCGGCGGCGACGTGCACGACGTGGTGTTCCCGTGCGGAAACACGATGAGTCCCGATGGAGATACCATCAACATCTACTATGGTGCAGGCGATTCCTGTATAGCGCTGGCCCAAGCAAGTTTGCGTTCGCTGCTGGACTGGTTAGACCATAACGGCAACCCGTGTTATGTCAATTCCTAGTTGACTTCTGCGCCGTGCTCTTGCTACACCTCGTAAGCCCTGGAGATCAACGGGCGGCCACGGCTTCTGCGACCGGAACCGGAGTCGCGGCTCTTAACTGATCAAGCAATGCCAGCACACTGGTCGATTGAACCTTGTCGTCCTTCGTCGGGATCGATGCCGAGACATCGGAGTAGAACTGCAAGATGTTGTCGCGCAGCTCGGGCGTCGTATGGCCGAACTTGCTTTTGGCCAATTGGCCCAGCAACTTTGCGTAAGTCTCGTCCGTGAGGGAGTATTCGCCTTCCTTGGTCGGATTGCCGCTGTCTAGGTCATAGTTGGGCAGCACGAGCGAGTCAGCGCCCACTTCTTGGAGGAAAGCTCGGTATTGATCGATTGTAGTATTGATGCTCTTGATGTACAGGTCCTCTGTTTGCGGAGTCGGGCTCTTGAACCCCAGCCCTTTGAAGGGACCAATTCTCGGCATGAATCGCAAGAGGGTTGACAGGATTCGCGTGCCCAATCCGGGTTTCACGTAATCCTTGCCCCACTCCTTCTCATAATTGGAGCGGGAAAGACGGTACAGAAACTTTTGTTTAGCGAAATTGGGGGTTTCGCGCATCAGGTCCTTCTTGTG
>PLQW01000059.1:8607-9969 GCA_003160215.1 Acidobacteriaceae bacterium | reverse complement strand
CCTCTTATGCGTGGTGCTTTTCTTTCTGAATCCGCTGAGTTCGTTTATCGAGGGGTGCGGTGAGGTGCGGCAGGTTGCGAGCATGCGGTTCCGGCAAGCCCTGGGCTCCATTGTGGCGGCGTGGGGCGCACTGATCGCGCATCGGGGACTTTACGCGCCTGCAATGGTGATGTGCGCCTATATCATTGTTGCGCTGGCATTTCTCTGGAAGCGGCGGCGCTTGCTGCGCGGACTTCTCCGCTATCGGGCAGAAACCGCGGCCGTCACGTGGCGCGGTGAGGTTTGGTCGTTCCAGTGGAAGATTGGCGTTAGCTCTCTGTGCTCCTATTTCACAATTCAGATTTTCGCCCCTGCACTGTTTCTCCTCTGCGGGCCGACCGAGGCCGGGCGAATGGGTTTGTCGATCAATATCGCAGCCTATTTGTGGACGGTAGTTCTGGCCTGGATGTCAACCAAAGCCACGCCATTCGGGCAGATGATCGCACGCGGCGAATTCGATAACTTGGATCGTTCGTTCTTCCGTACCCTTTGGCAGGCAGTCGCAGTAATGGGGGTACTCGTTCTGATTTGCATGTCCGGAGTCTTGGCGGTACATCAATTTGTGCCCAGATTCGCGGCCCGTATGGTCCCCCCATCCCTCTTTGTTCTGCTGCTCCTCACCGCGCTGTGCACTCTTGTGGTTCAAAGTGAGGCCGTGTATTTACGTGCACACAAACGGGAACCGTTCCTCATCCAGTCTCTGGTCGTAGCCATACTCACGCTTTTGGGTGTTGCCGTGTTAGTGCCGCGATGGGGCGTGGTCGGAAGCACCGTTACGTATTTTATCTGTAGCGGAGTAATCGGGTTAGTTGCGGCAACAGCGGTCTTTCAGAAGTGGCGGACGGCGCAGCGCCGAGCAGCAGGTGTTGTGGCTGCCGTTAGTGAAGCATAGTTATGAATCCGCAAGCACCTCGGAAGGTACTAATCACCGGCGGACACGAGGTAGGCGGAGTCGAAAGCTTTGCCGCTGGCCTAGCCGCCGGCTTTGCAGAGTTGGGAATCCCTGCCGAAGTAGTCGCGCCGAAACGCCTCCTCTCGCACTGGCGCGAGTTGCGAGATTGGCGAGTGCTCAAAATACTTGGCACAATCGCGCTTTTTGCGGCCCCTCTTGCTCGCCGGGCAATCTGTATCGTACACGGCGTTCCGCGCGCCGACGCGATGGGTTGGTTGAGAGTGATTGCAATCAATGCAGGCTACAAGCTAGCAAATTTCATTCCTGGCACTCAATTGGTGGCAGTCTCCGATTACACAGCAGCTCAGGTTCGAACGACCTTTAATGTCAGGATCGACGGAGTCATTCGCAACCCTGTATTACCGATGTTG
>PLQW01000059.1:0-8602 GCA_003160215.1 Acidobacteriaceae bacterium | reverse complement strand
AAAGAGGCAGCGCGCGCGAACCCGCGCATTCTGCTTACCGGCGCGCTCGGAAGCCAAGCCGTGCGCGACTGGCTTCGTCGTACGCGGGTCTTCGTGTCGGGCAATCCCGTGGAGCCTTTTGGCATTACCTATGTGGAGGCGATGACGCAGGGATGCGTTGTTGCAATGCCTGCCGGCGGAGGAGGTCTTGAGATTGCGCCGGAACAGATCGGCAAACAGGTGCAGCTCTTGCCTATTTCCCTGAAACTAAATGAAATCGTTGCCGCGCTCCGGCGCGCGCTCACGGTCGAAAGCGTGCCACTCCAGATGAACGCATACAGCGCGCGAGCGGTGGCGCACGCCTACCTCGATTTGGATTCGCAGCGAGCTGTACCGGGCCACTGGGCGCACAAGCAACCCGAAGCAGAGATTTGAGGAATCTCGTGTTCGCCTGCGCAAATGACGCGAAAGCAATCAAATCCACATCCAGGATTTTCCTTGGCACCTACGTATTTGCGTGTTTTTGGTTCTGTTGGCTTCCTAATATCCTATACAGCGCCCTGGGGTATGACATTGGGATCAGCAGGTGGACAATTGTCGTCAGCGTGTCGGCTTTGATGATCTTTATCATCGGCTTCTCATTACCGGCGCCATCGGCACATATCATTTCCACTTCAACCCACACTCTAGAGCTCTGTCGGGAGTTCGCTTACAAGGCGACAATTCTATGGGCATTCCCGGCGTTTGCGTTTGCCTTGCACTTCGGGCTGCTCCGCTGGAATCAGCCATACGGGAGCGGCGATCGCATTCCTCTTTTGCATCAAGCTGTGCTCTATATCCATTTATTCCTGGGCACCCTTTTTATAGGCGCAGCCGACTCGAACCGGCACCGGCGGCAGATTGCAATCGCCGCGGTGGTCATAATTCTTCCGCGACTGTTCATTTCATTGCACTGGGGACGGTTCTTCCTAGCGCAAGGCGTGCTTCCAATCATTCTGATTGCTCTCGCGCGGGGATGGATCAGCATCACCGGAAGACGCACGTTGCAATTAGGCATTGCGGCAGTGTTCATTCTTTTTGTGCCTGCATTGACCCGCGGCACTGACGTGCTGGGAGTCGACGAGTCTGGTCGATCCGCAATCCTTAGCTTTTTGAAAGCAGGAGACACACTGAGTTTTTTAGAAAACAATCGGGACTTATACTGGCGTTGCCCACCACTTCTGGTTTCTTTAACAGCAAAAGTGGTTCCTTATCATGCTCTCGGTATCTGCACGATTGACGTTGGCGATGTGTCGGGCCTGCCTGCCGTCCTAGACACCCTGCTCACTCATGAATATAGTAACGATCTGCTAACTGGGACGGGCGGGAACTACTTGTTGGAGCTGTATCTGACAGGCGGTATCATCGCGATTATCGTCGGGACCCTGATCTTTGCCTACCCCTGCAGGCGGTTCATTGACTGGATCGGCCACCCGACTCTCTATGCGGGCATCTGGGCGGAGTGTCTTTCACGAGCCTTTCTTGCGCCGCGCGGCAATCTCGGCTATGTTTACGAGCGGGTTCCGAGCCTGCTATTGGCAACCCTCCTTGTAATACTTGTTTGCCAGATGGGCAACGTACTGCGTCAACCACCTGTCCCGTTGGCTGCTCCGGCGTCAGACTAGTTAGCTTTCGTCAATGCCAATCTCACGTTGACACAGACTCCGCGACCAAAGTGTGATCGCCAGCCTAACCTTGAGGAGAATCTGCCTAAATGCAATCTAACTTCTCAATCACGAATGTAGAAACCGCGGCTGTGGTAAAGGGCAGACTTCTGGAAGCCCTGGAGTCGTGGAATGCGATCTTTCCCGAAAAGCGCGCCGCGCGCATTCTGTTGAAGCCGAATTTCAACAGCAACTTCAATGCACTTACGGGCAATACCACCGATCTCCGGCTTCTTGCTGGAGTCATAGAGTTTCTTCAAGCTAAGGGCTATTCCGACATCACGATCGGCGAGGGCACAAACAGCGGCTTCGTCCGCGAGGGGATTTCGGTCATTCATCGACTTCGAGCGGACCGGCTCGCGGCAGCATACGGTGTCAAAATCGTTGACCTCAACACCTGGCCGGAAACAGTGAAGGTTGCCCTTGAAGGGGGCGCTGTCGTAGAGGTTGCCGATCTCCTGGTGACGAGCGACTTCATCATCAATATGCCCAAACTGAAGACGCATTATGAGGTCGGGATGTCGGTTTGCATGAAAAACCTGATGGGGACTTGCAGGGGCCGGGAGAACAAGAAGAAAATTCACGGAAACCTGGGGTACAACATTGTTCATCTGAATCAGGTCATCAAGCCCAATTTACACATTGTCGACGGACTCTTCGCGATGGAAGGGAACGGTCCGAGTCGCGGTACTCCTGTGAATTTCGGTAAAATCATCATCGGCACGAATCCCTACCAGGTTGACTATCTCTGCGCGCGACTGGTCGGTTTTCCGCCAGGTGAGGTTAAGCCGGTCGCGGCTGCGATCAAGCTGGGGCATATTACGCCTGAAGAGGCCCGCTCGTGGGATGCAATACCAATTGCCGCTTACCAGTGCACATTCAAGAAGCCCAAAGTGTCTCCCCTTGTCGCCTTCGTCATCAATCCGAGATTTCAGAAACATCTTATCAAGATAAGATACGCCCCAGTGATCAGCCAAATATGTTCGAGCGACCTGGTCAAGAGTATGTTTTATAAGCTCGGAATCAGCCAGGAATGGATTCAGAACGACGAGGCATCGCTAAGCTTCAGGGCCAAAGACGTCGATTGCGGGACATGCGCGAAGTGCGAGGAGTATTGCCCACTTGGCATTGAGCGTGCGGCCATTTTAGACGGCGGGGGAGATCGGTGCATCGGCAGTTTGTACTGCTGCTCAGTTTGTCCGAAGGACGCCTTTGTTCTTTCCGGGCACTCGGGGTTCTATTCACAGCAAATCAATCTTTACGGCGAAATCATACGCCGCATCGCATAGTGCGGAAATTGGGACGCTGATGAGTACGAGTTATGATCTGCAACGTGGAGTTGGGAATGACAATCCCTCGGCCTCCTCCAAACTGCTTACTTTCCTTTTATATGTTCGGAAGATCGTCGTGGTGCTGACTAAGGGAATTCCATGGGTTGTGCAAAGCCGTTTTCGCGTCTGCCGATGTTGCCGCCGGCCATCGTTGATTATCAGCTTTGGGCGCGGCGACGAGCGCAAGAANNAGAAATGTATTCGTTGCCGCGCCAATCTACGATACGAGTTGCTCTCAGAGGCTGTTCGCAAGCTGGCACTTGATCCCGACGCAACGGTCCTCGTCGAGTTCGACCCAAACTCAGCCCTGCGGAGAGGATTTGCGCAGTATTGCCATTACACGCGCACCTTCTATTCCTCCAGACAGAGTGCCGGTTTCGTTCGGCCGGATGGCGCAATATGTGAGGACATCACAGCACTCACATTTCCTGACCATAGCGTGGACGTAATGATCACAAGCGAAGTCCTGGAACATGTTCCCGATATCCGCGCCGCATTCAAAGAGACGGCCAGAGTGCTAAAGGAAAATGGCGTACACATTTTCACGGTTCCGACGCGGGATGTGACGAGACAGAGGGCGAGCCTCGAGTCAGATGGCGCCATACGTTACCTGGACGAGCCGGAAATGCATTCCGATCCTCTTAATCCACGGGGCATCCTGGTGTTTTGGGATATCGGATCCGATCTTCCGTCATTCTTGAATCTCCCCGAGTTGAAATTCGAAATACTCGTCGGCCAGGAAGGCCATGATCGGCGATTCGTGTGGTGTGCCCGTAAGTGCCCGCAACCGTAATCGTGTCATACCGATTCACCAGACTGCGATCGAGTTCGCGGTAGCGCCCGTGGAACGTTTCTACTTTTCATGATTCAGAATTCGTTGTTTACGAACGGAGTTGGCTGCCAATGCGCGTATTGTTTTTGAATCCGCCGTTTCACCCGAAGTTTTCGCGTGAGCAGCGTAGTCCGGCTGTGACCAAGAGCGGGACGCTGTACTACCCAAAGTGGCTGGCGACGGCCGCAGGTGTGGCCATCAAGAATGGGCACGATGTAGACCTGTTGGACGCACCGGCGGACTGCTATTCCGTTCAACCTGTCATCGACCGAATNNCATCGTGAACGACGTGAAGGTTGTGGAGGCCCTTATAGCCGCAAGACCGCGCCTGCATGTGCTGCTGGTGGGCCGACATGTCTCCTCATTGCCGAGAGAAACGCTAGCCATGTCGCCGAAGCTTGAAGCGGTGGCCATGCGCGAATACGAATATACGGTGCGCGACTGGCTCGAAGCGAAGGCGTGCGGTGCGGACCTTTCGGGCGTCGACGGCCTCGCGTATCGGTGCTCCTCTGGTGGTGAGATTGCTGTGAATCGGGAGCGGGAACCTATCGGGAATCTCGACGAGCTGCCTTTTGTGACCGAAATCTACAAGCGCTTTCTGACTCTCCGGAACTATTTCTACGGGCACTCGCTATGGCCGCTTGTCGTTTTCGACACCAGCCGGGGCTGTCCTTACCACTGCGCGTTTTGCGTGTATCCGCAGACGTTTAGCGGACACACGATGCGTTACCGGTCGGTTTCGCATGTGGCTGACGAGTTCGACTTTGTTGCGCGCGAGATGCCTGAGATCAAGACAGTCATGCTCGAGGACGACACTTTCATTGTGAATAAGCCGCGGACGCTGGAGTTGGCTCGCGAGTTGATCCGCCGCGGGAACAAGCTGCCTTTCGACGCCAACTGCCGTGCAGACATCGGCGCGGAAAAAGAGCTGCTATCGACTTTGCATGCTGCCGGCGCACGCTTGTTCTGCGTGGGTTTTGAAAGTGGAGACGTGGAAGTGATTCACGGCATGCAGAAGAACAACGACGACCGGCGGGACGCCAAGTATCACGATGAAGCCTTGCGTTTTGTGCAACGTTGTCGCGAGTCGGGAATCATGGTGCACGGATGCTTCATGGTGGGCAATCTGAATGAAACGCCAGCGAGCATGGAAAAAACACTGAAGTTTGCCAAAAAACTACGGCCAGATACGGCGCAGTTTTTCCCCATCATGGTTTATCCGGGCACAGCGGCATATCGTGAGGCAAAACAGCGCGGGTACATCCAGAATGAGGATTGGGGCGCATGGCTTACGAAAGAGGGACTGCATAACAGCGTCGTGACGCTGCCGCACATCACTCATGAGGAGCTCGTGAGCTTCTGCGATCGCGCGCGACGAAGATTCTATTTAAGTCCGGCTTATCTGACCTACAAGATCGTCCAGTCGCTCAAGGATCGGCGGGAGCTGCAACGCAATCTCAAAGGCTTCTTCACACTATCAAGATATTTGCTCTTCGGGACCCGCCACGACAGAGACAACCTGGCAGCTCCCAGCACAACACAACGGCACAGCGAACAACGCGTCCGCCTTCATCAGATTGCAAGTGCCGGACGAATCGAGTCTCTACATGCGTCGGCGGAAGAATGCGGCGATTTGGTGAACACACAGAATGGAACATTTGACTAGGCAAGTGTCCGTATCGATCATCGTTCCCACGTTCAACGGCGCGATGCGAATCTCGCGCTGTCTCGAGTCGTTGTGCGAGCAAACAGCCGGCTGCAGCGCCGAGATCCTTGTTGTGGATGACGGCTCGAACGACAAAATCGCCGAAGTGGTGGAGCGTTTCCCTGGGGTCCGTCTTATTTCACAGGCGAATGCCGGACCAGCAGCTGCGCGAAACCACGGAGCACGCGAGGCAGCCGGCGATGTGATTCTATTTACCGACGATGATTGCGAGCCGGCGCCGGGATGGCTCGATGCGATGCTGGAACCATTCGCAGACCCGGAGGTTGTGGGGGCGAAGGGCGCATACCGGACGAAGCAAAAGCCGCTGATCGCACGATTTGTTCAGGCTGAGTATGAGGACCGCTACCGCCTCATGGCACTCATCGCCGACATCGATTTTATCGATACATATTCGGCTGCGTTCAGGCGCATGCGGTTTCTGGAGATGGGTGGATACGACACGGAGTTTCCCGTTGCGTGCGCAGAGGACATCGAGCTTTCTTACCGAATGTCCGCGAGAGGCTGGAAGATGAGGTTCGTTCCCAAAGCTATCGTCTATCATCAGCATCCCGATTCGCTTGTCCGTTACTTGAAGAAGAAGTTCAAGTTTGCATTTTGGCGCGTGCTCGCAGTACGAAAGAACCCACGCAAGGCAGTCAAGGACAGCCATACCCCGCAACTGATGAAATTCCAGCTGCTTTTCGGGCCGGCGGTTATTGCGGGCCTTGGGCTCGATGTTTATTTCAAGCCTGCAATACCCATCTCGGTGATCGCGGCCGGCGCATTTCTGATTTCGACGATTCCGTTTCNNGCGGGATCCTGCGGTTGGGGCCATTTCACCTATGGTTCTCGCGGCACGCTCGTGCTCGCAACTGCTCGGCATTCTTGCCGGTTCTGTCAAAATGCGGAAGGCCCACACTTGAGAAAGCGAGCCGAAGTAGTAAATCTCTGAGCTGTGGTCAAAGGCTCAAGCCATTTGTTCAACACAAGCCAAAGTCAAAAAGCACTAAATCCTGTGGGACTTTGAACCCAGGGTCAAGTGTTTCCCGGGGATGGGTCTGACCTGCCCCCGGAAAANNCTCCAGTTATCAATGGTTGAGAAATCGGGGGCAGGTCAGGTCTGCTGCAAAGCTGATAGCGGACGCCGTTCCGGATCTGCGAAATTCCTTCGTCAGTTCGGGGGCACATCATGATTGCAGAACTACGTCGGTACGGACTCGTGCTGCGAGGCGCGATTTTCGTACTTCCTCTCGTATCATTTGTTTTGGCGGGGTTTGTCAGTGTTTATTGGAGGGGAGTCAAGCCGGGCTTCTCATCGGCTGAGTATCTGTATCTGGCGTTGTTCACCACCATGGTCTGGTCGATCGTGGCGGAACGCCAGGAAGTCGGCAGCATAACGAAGGTCAGCGCTGAAAACACAGGAATCCGCGCATCGTTTGCCGCNNCTCTTCTATTCACGAGCGTTCATTATCCTCAGCGCAGTATTCCTTCTGCTTCTGACCGTTTCGGTACGTACGCTGGTGCGGGTTCTGCTAATACAAGTTGGCGGCCATCGGCCGGCAGTCAGAGTACTCATCGTAGGAGTCGGACGTTTCGCGGCGCAGGCGGCCATGCGAATTCAGCGCAATGAATTCGTTCGTTCCGTCGTCGTGGGTCACATTCAGTTGCCGGGAGAAGAGATTCGTGTGGCTAACGTTTCCATATTCCAGCAGGACGAACTGGATGCCATCGAAAGCCTGAATGTTGACAGTATTCTCATCGCGGTGTCAACGGATCTATTCAGCGGTCTTCGCCGGTGCATTTCAAAACTCAATGGCCTTGGCAAGCCGATTCGCATCATCGTGAATTGGGGCAATGCAATGAAGGTGCGGGATCGGGTCATCCAACTCGGCCGCCTCCAGATGTTGGATCTTGACCCCAGCCCGATGCCTTCTATCGGCTATTTTCTGTTTAAGCGCGTGTTCGATGTTGTCTTTTCAAGCGGAGTACTCCTGGTAATGGCAATACCGATGCTGGTTATTGCTTTGGCGATTAAGCTGACGTCTCGTGGACCGATTCTGTTCAGGCAGCAGCGAGTAGGCCGAAACGGCAAGGTTTTCACGATGTATAAATTCCGGACCATGCGGATGACGTCCGCCAACGAAGGAGACACAGGCTGGACCGCCAAAGACGACCCACGGCGCACGCTCCTTGGGGCGTTCCTTCGAAAATCGAGCCTGGATGAACTCCCGCAATTCTTCAATGTTCTAAACGGTGAGATGAGCGTTGTGGGTCCGCGGCCGGAGCGCCCGCATTTCGTAGGGAAGTTTCGCAAGAACATTGCTCTCTATCAGACCCGGCATCATCTGAATGTCGGGATCACGGGCTGGGCGCAGGTGAATGGCCTGCGAGGAGATACGTCCATTCCGAAGCGAATTCGCTATGACCTTTACTATCTGCACCACTGGAGCTTGTTGTTCGACATGAGGATCATTCTGATGACCATATGGGGTGGGTTCAGTGGCAAGAATGCTTATTAACGATACGACATCGGTTCACTGCCGTCTCATTCGGCGCAAACGCATTCTTTTGTCTCATATTTCCTCGCCCTCAGGCGCCATGCCGCCAACATAGGTTTCGGGTCCACTTACAAGCTCAAATCCAGCAGTTGGCACATAACAAAACCAAGGCAAACGGCCAGGCCACACACCATGGAATCGACGGTGTGTGGCCCTTTTTGTTGCAGACCTTGAGGTGTCATCGAGTGCCCAGCAGATTCTGTACCGTCTATAAGGACCGGATAATGTAGGGTGAGCTACTGCATAGAATTGCCAGCGTCCGGCGTTCTTGCGATACTGTGTCAGGCGAGCTTTTCTGGTTGCGTTGTTGTCAATCGTACTTTCAAATTCATCCACGTACTTTTTTCCTCGAACTGCTTTGCGGCGTGTTTTTCGAGCGCCGAAACTCGCCGGAAGTATTGAGGAAATTGTAGCTCAGATGACAGTAAAAGTGACAGTAAGTGCGAATCAATCTTGTAAATGATTGATTCTAAAGGGCGGGAGTAGTTCAGTGG
>PLQW01000151.1 GCA_003160215.1 Acidobacteriaceae bacterium | reverse complement strand
CGGCCGGCCATGTTGGTGGAAATAGTAATTGCACCTTTGCGGCCTGCCTGGGCAACGATCTCGGCTTCCTTCTCGTGGTACTTGGCATTCAACACCACGTGCTTGATGCCCTTCTTCTTCAGCAGGTCCGACAGACGCTCTGACTTTTCCACCGAAGTCGTGCCCACCAGAATGGGCTGCCCTTTTTCGGCGATCTTCTGGATCTCGTCGGATGAGGCGAAGAACTTTTCCTTTTCGGTGCGGTAGACGACGTCGGAGTTCTCAACGCGCAGCAAAACCTTGTTCGTGGGAATGACAACAACTTCGAGTCTGTAGATCTTGTCGAACTCGGCCGCTTCCGTCTCCGCCGTGCCGGTCATGCCGGCCAGTTTCTTGTACATGCGGAAGTAATTCTGGAAGGTAACGGTGGCGAGCGTCTGATTTTCCCGCTCAATCTTCACCCCTTCCTTGGCTTCCACCGCCTGATGCAATCCATCGGACCAGCGGCGGCCTGGCATCAGGCGTCCGGTAAACTCATCCACGATGAGCACTTCCCCGTCCTTCACCACATACTCAACGTCGCGGCGATAGAGCGCATGCGCCTTAATTGCGGTATCCACGTGGTGCTTCAGGTCCCAGTTCTCGGGATCGGCGACGTTACCGATACCCAGAAGGCGCTCCACCTTTTCCCAGCCCACGTCGGTAACGGTGATGGTGCGGTGCTTTTCGTCAACCACGAAATCGCCGGTAAGGACTTTGTCTTCTCCGAGGCCCTTTTCGATCTCTTCACCCTGCTCCAGTTGAGAAATGATGCGGTTCACGCGGTAATACTTGTCGGTGGACTCCTCGCTCTGACCGCTGATGATGAGCGGGGTACGCGCTTCGTCGATCAGAATCGAGTCCACTTCGTCCACGATGGAATAGTTGTGCCCGCGCTGCACGCAGTCGGTGAGATCAAACTTCATGTTGTCGCGCAGGTAGTCGAAGCCGAACTCGTTGTTGGTGCCGTAGGTGACATCGGCGGCATACGCTTCGCGCCGCTCGCGATCGTCGAGATCGTGCACGATAACGCCAACAGTTAAACCGAGGAAGGTGTAGAGCTTGCCCATCCACTCCGAGTCGCGCTTGGCCAGGTAGTCGTTGACCGTGACAACGTGGACTCCACGTCCGGAAAGCGCATTGAGGTAAACCGGCAAGGTCGCAACCAGCGTTTTACCTTCGCCGGTTTTCATCTCGGCGATCTTGCCCTGGTGCAGCACAACTCCGCCGACCAGTTGCACATCGAAGTGCCGCATCTTCAGCACGCGCCAACTCGCCTCGCGTGCCACCGCGAAGGCCTCGGGAAGAACCTCGTCCAGCGCTTGCTTCAGCTCACGTTCCTTCTCGTCGGGGTCCTCGACTGCATCCAGGCGCTCGCGGATGCGCTGCCGGAATTCGTCTGTTTTGGCCCGGAGCTGCTCGTCGCTGAGCTGCTTGGTCTCGGGCTCGATCACATTGACGCGCTCCATCAGCGGCACAATCCGCTTGATTTCCCGTTCGTTGCTAGTGCCAAAAATCTTGGCGATAAACTTGTTGATCAATGCTGTGTTCCTTGACAGGGACCTGCTTGGAATTTGATTCGATGGGCCTGAAAACGCCCATCACGCGCACTCCACCCACGTAGAAGGCTAACACATTGGATGCCCTGCAGAAGCCATGGTCGCAGGATTGAAAGTGGGACATGCGGCAGAAGAGGAGATGGGTGCCACAGCAAGGAAAGGCGCGACGTTGGCCGCGCCCTTCCTGCTCATGATGCGCTAGTTTATTGCTGCTTGTTGACTGGCTTCCGCATCTTGTTCTGTGGATTTGGCTTCATGGCCCCGCCTTCGGTACCGGTAAGCTCGTTGGCCAAAGCATCGGCGTGGTAGATCTTGCGCAACGACTCGATGATCGCCCGCGAGTCCACCTCGACCGAGCGCGCCACCTTGTCGCTGTACTCGAAGTTCCACGGCAGCGACTCGATGTTTCCGTCGAAGACGATCCCCACCACTTCGGCGTTCTTGTTGATGACCGGACTGCCGGAGTTACCGCCGATAATGTCGGGTGTGGAAACCGTATCGAACGGTGTGTTGAGATCAATCGATGACTTGGCCTTCAACCAGCTCTCGGGAAGCTGGTATGGAGGCTTGCTGCCGTGCTCGGCGGCATGCTTGTAAGCTCCGCCCATGGTGGTAAACCACGGCACGTTCTTGCCGTTCAGCTTGTAGCCTTCCACGGCGCCGTAACTTAGACGCAAGGTGAAGGTCGCGTCAGGAGGAACTTTGAGTCCTTCCTTGGCGAAAAGGGCCTTGCCGATGTACCCGCCATCGCGGCGCAACACCGACTCCACTTCATCCTCATTGCGCTGGCGGATGGCACGGGCGTCGGGATCGATTTGGCGCATCAGCACGATCAAGGGATCGTTGCTGGCTTTCACGGCCGCCTCACCGCCTTCGTAGAGTTGCTTGCGGACGGCCACGTCGTCGAGCTTAGTTCCGCTAATAAGCTCCTTAGCGCGCTCGTCTGGAGTCTTACCTGCCAACGCCTTCTTCACGTCTGCATTGTCCGCGCCGAGGACATCCTGCATTTCGGCCAGACTCTCGGCGAGCAGAGCCTGCTCCAGCGATTTGTAAATAGGCGCCGTGGAAAACAACCGCTGCTCCAGCGTAGGTAGAGCGGAGTCCTGGAAACCACGGATGCGCTGGTTGCTTGGCTTCTGCTTTTCTTCGGCGGCGCGCACGATGTCGCGGGCATCACGGGCGAGATCGCCACGAAAGCCACCCAGGTTATCCAAGTAGCCCAGCGGCTTGTATATCTGTTTCTGAACATCGACCGCCTTGGCAATTTCAGCCCAGGGGTCGCCGAATTCAGCCTTGAGCTTGGCATCGGAATTGACAAAGTTGTGCAACGCCTTCTCGTCGGCCGCTTTCGTGGCCATCAGGTCCTTGTCGAGCAATCCGTCCTGATAGCCGGTGACGGCCTTAAAAGCGTTCTGCAGCCCGAACACGTCGCTTTCGGCTTCGCGCGCATTCTCTTCCGACGCTGCACTGAACTTTTGCAACATGGCGATGCGACGCGAGTAGGACTTGAGCTGTATGGGATATTGGTAATCGCGCAGGAAGCTGAGTTGGTCCACCGTAAGCAAACGGCCAGTACGGCCAGGGTGCCCGGAGACAAAGACCAGGTCCCCTTCCTTTACGCCCACCGGCGACCACTTCAGGTAATCGTGGATTTTGGCCGCCTCGCCGTTCTCGTACGCGCGGAAGAACGAAATATCGAGATCGTAACGAGGATATTCAAAGTTGTCGGGGTCGCCACCGAAGAACGCCATATCGAATTCAGGTGCGAAGACCAGCCGAATGTCGTCGTACTTCTTGTATTTGTAGAGGTTGTACATGGCTCCCGAATACAAGGTGACGACATCGCACCGCATGCCATTGATTGAGCACTCCTTTTCCAGCGACGACATTTCTTCGCGCTGGGCCTTGCCGGCATCGGCGGTCGACATGCCGGGCTTGACCGCGGCATTCACCTTGGTGGTAACGTCGTCAATGTCTTCCAGTACAACGAATTCCACCCCGGGACACTTCGGCTCCTCCGCCCTGGTCGGGGAGTAGAACCCATTCTTCATGTAGTCCTTGCCGTTAGTGGAAAGATCGTGGATGCACTCCTGTGCGATGTGATGATTGGTGAAGATCAGTCCGTCAGGAGATACGAAAGAAGACGAGCCGTTGGGAGCACGAGCGGAGGAAAGCCGAACGTGATCGAGCCAAGCCCGATCGGGGGCAAAGCCATATTTGGCCTGGACTTTGTCTTTAGGGAAAGCGTTAAACAACCACATGCCTTCGTCGGCGCGGGCGAAACTGCCCAAGCCGAGCGTAAGTAGGCACAACAGCAGAACGAAACGTTTAATCATGATTACTCCGAACGCGAGACCCGCGTGAGGTATTGTCCGGTACGAGGAACTCCGGATGGGATTAGCAAACTCTTAACTATAACTCGGGAGGAGGCGGGAAACAATCAGGGGTCTTTTCCGGCTGGTGCCGTTTCGCGTCCACAGGGTCATCTCTGGTCACTGTGGCCTTTGGTGACGATCTTGGCATTCGCACTCACCGGAGGATGCGAACCTATCAGCAGGTATAAGTCGCCCGCCTTTACGGGTGGGCTTAGGCTTTTGTCTCCAACCTCAATCTGCCAATTCTCAGCTGGCGTTCCTATCCCTTTCAAGGCGTCTCGAAGTTCCCTGAATCGTGGAGCGTCGAGCGCTTCTTTCCCTGTAAAGGCAATAAATAACCCCGGCTTCCATGCCGTGAACCATTGCGTAACCGGATGCCAATGCGCAGACTTCAGGGTCTCAATAAAATCGTTGGCGAATACCTCTGCTTCTTGGTCGTATGGGTTGAATCCCACCCCAAGCACTCCCCCCGTCGTTTTCTCTAGCGCTTTGCGAAGCAATTCCTTCTGCTTGGGTGACAGCCTTCTTGCACCCGCCTCAGCCCTGAATCTCGCAAGCTCTGACGCCAATTCTCTTGCCGTGGCTGCCACAGAGTCCGCTCCCGCCTTAGCCCGCTCAGCGGACGTTTTCGCATCGCCAGCTTCTTGGATAATGATACCGAGGAGCGCATCGTTGGCCGCCCTAATATCGGTTTCCACTTTTGCGACCTTCACGTCCACATACAACTCTCCCCATACTCCAATCACTATAAGTGCCGTTCCAATGAGTCCGAGAACCAGCAACGACGCACTTGGTCGTTTAGGGAGATGGATTTCATGTGGGTGTACTTGCCCGTACCGAAACTCTTTGAGGTCATCCCAAAATTCTTTGATGATTACGAAGAGGTCAAACCCAAGCCCGACAATAACCAGGAATGTAAAGACATGCAGCAATCCGTGCCAAGACGAGCGGGATGCGTCAAGGTTATTGAGTAAGGTGCGAAGCGCCGATTCATCCATTGAACAAATCCGCTCCCATCAGGCCCGCGTCATTCTTTGGCAGCTTTGGCCATTGTCGCTATGTTTCTGATTATCAATTCGCGCATTAGGCTTTCTTCTACGAGCATTTTCTGGCAATGCAGGAGCAGATAGGCGATGAGGGTTAGGCTACTTGTTTTCCGTTGCTTCACGCACGATTCGCAGCGCGTTCTGACTGCTGTCTGTGAGTTTGCACTTGTGCACGTTGAACCGCTCCTGAATATCGTCCTTTGCCGCTTCGATCGGCATCAAGCCGGAGGAAAATTGCACGTTACAGTACTCGCAGATGCCGAGCAGGGGATGGTCTCGCACGATCCGAAGTTTTCGTTTTGCCATGCCCCAAGTTTACGCTGTCCGCCAAGACGTTCAAGCCCTGTGGAAATCAAACTGCACCACTACCTCTTTTCCGGTAGTGGTGCAGTTGGAGTTGGAACGATTGAATCCTGTGAGGGTGGCCCTGGACACGCATTTCCAGAGCCTAGGGTGAGGTTGGCTGGCGGAAAGAGCGAGGGTTGCCGAGCCTTATAAGGAATTTACACCACGGACGTTTGTTCGAGAGCTGACGCGGCTGAGCGAATTAGGATTCATCACGCTTAATGGCGCGGTGCTTGAACTCGATTTTGACGCCATCGCAAAGTACTAGTCTTTGGTCGCTTCTCTGACGGTTCTCGCAGCGGCTTGGTTCATATCCTCGGGCTCGCATTTGTGCGCGTTGAACTGCTGTTGGATAGCGGCCTGCGCTTCCGACTGCCCGCTCAGGGGATGATGTGCTGGGAACTGCATATTGCAGAACTCGCAGACTCCCAGTACTGGAATGTTATTGGTGCGCCGGACGATCCGAAGTTTTCGCTTTGCCATGGTCAGCCTTTCTGCGCAGTGGCTTGGTCCACATCATCGCGGACGTGCTCTGCTTCGAGAACCGCCTGTTTCCGCTTGGAATGGGATACCGGGTTTGTTTTGCCGGTGATCGTGTGACACCTTTCTCCTGGTTTAGCACCACAAACTGGGCATTCAAAGTCTATTGCGTTCATGCCGACAGTTTACGCCGTTCGCGCAGCCGTTCAAGACCTGTGGAAATCAAACTGCACCACTACCTCTTTTCCAATGCAAGATGAGCCTGAAGGGGGACTTCAGGAGTGGGCCAGCTTCGATCTGACCCACTGCTATCACGCTGAGGCGTGACAAGGACAACGGCACAGCGCGCCAGTCCCGGTTCATTGATTGATGTCTTGCTTCGCTTGCAGCCGCTTGATTAAACCCTGCTCAGGCAGCGGGCGGAGGCGACGCGAGCGGCGGCGGGGCTATGGGCGGATCGCAAGCCGCTGCCAACGACAATCGTCCCGGCGGTGGCTTGGGCAACTTTCCTTCGATGGCGGATTCTGCAAGGCGAATCGCGCCGGCAGACATGGCTATTCGGCCCCTCAGATATGACGTGCCCCTTAGACGTAGGCGGCACTTTGGCGTGAGCGGTAGAGGGACGAATACACG
Organism: Acidobacteriaceae bacterium; assembly: GCA_003160215.1. Classification (GTDB taxonomy): domain Bacteria; phylum Acidobacteriota; class Terriglobia; order Terriglobales; family Acidobacteriaceae; genus Bog-257. The sequence goes on along the minus strand of PLQW01000151.1, from coordinate 15,766 downwards.
GCCATCCACTGCTGGGCCGCACGCGAATGTGACAGAAACAGATCGGCCCCTCCGGCAGGGATGATGCGGTGGGGCGATGGACGAGTCCGGAAGCTCCGGAGTATAAAAGGAAGTTGCACTTCAGCGCGGCTCTCTGCCCTGTCAACCGCGCAATCCACCTTTGTATCTTCCATGGCGGTGCAAACCGCAAGAGGTATTCATGTCGACCACGGCGCAAAGCGGCAAGGGTCTGGAAGGCATTACGGCCGCCAATTCCAGCATTTGTTTCATCGATGGCGATCAAGGCGTCCTCGCTTATCGCGGTATCGACATCCACGAACTGGCCGACCATTCGAACTTCGAGGAAGTCTGCTATCTGCTCTGGTTTGGGCACCTGCCGAACCGCGCCGAGCTCCAGGAGTTGAAGCTGGGCCTGGCGCGCGAGCGCAAACTGGATGCCTCCATCATCAGCCTGTTGCGGCAAGCTCCCAAACACGCGTTGCCCATGGACGTGCTGCGCACCATCGTGTCGGCCCTGTCGTACTACGACCCCGAAGAGAAGGTGAACGACCACGAAGCGAACATGCGGAAAGCTGTTCGACTGACGGCGCAAATCGCATACGTGGTCGCCACTTATGATCGCATCCGCAAAGGCAAGCCGCTGATCGAGCCTGACCGCTCGCTGTCCCATGCGGGCAACTTTCTTTACATGCTGAACGGCGAGATCCCGAGCCCGACGGCAGAACGTGCCTTCGACATCGCGCTTATCCTGCATGCCGACCATGAGCTGAATGCCTCGACCTTCGCGGCGCGGGTGGTGGCGGCGACTCTCAGCGACATGCACTCAGCCGTCACCGCGGCCATTGGAGCGCTCAAGGGGCCGTTGCACGGCGGCGCCAACGAGGCGGTGTTTCGCATCCTGGAGGCCGTGGACGCGTCCGGCGCCGATCCGGTCGATTACGTGAAAGGGATGCTGGCGCAGAAAAAGAAGGTGCCCGGATTCGGGCATCGCGTGTATCACACGGAGGATCCGCGAGCCACGCATCTGCGGACTATGTCGCGCGATCTCGGACAGTCCAGCGGCAACACCAAGTGGTTCGAAATCTCGCGCAAGATCGAGGAGTTCATCGTCGCCGATCGCAAGCTCAACGCCAACGTCGACTTCTATTCTGCTTCTACGTATCACACCCTGGGCATCGACATCGATTTGTTCACGCCGGTGTTTGCCGTGTCGCGTGTGGCAGGGTGGACCGCGCACGTGATCGAGCAGCTCAATGACAACCGACTGATTCGGCCGCGTGCGGATTACCAAGGGCCGGCGTATCCGAATAAATACATGCCCATGGAAAAGCGGTAGGAGTCGCTGTTCGCCTTTCGCTATTCGCTTTTCGCCATTTGCCAAGCCAGGTTTTGCGAAGAGCGAGCAGCGGAAGAAGACGATTGATAGGGTCGCCGTCATTTTCATCGACTAGTCCGAGCCGGACTTTTTCTTGGTTTGGGGCGCCAGCATGTCCAGCCTGTGCCCCCGCTCTGAGGTTTCCATCAGTGTAGCGAGCCGTTTGCCTCGCGTTTCTTCCCTCTTGGCGCTAATCACCCACCAGGTTGCCGTTCGTCGATATCCGGGAGGTTGGGCCTGGAAAAACTCCCAGGCCTTCGCGATCCCTCGAAACTGTTTCTCATACGCGCCCTCCAGTTTGCACGCGCTTCTCTCGTACGAATACTGCATGGCCTTCTGCTCGTCGCGCCCTGCAAACGCCTTGAGTCCCGGGGCCATCATGCGACCAAGCCGCTTCAGCTCGCCGACGCGTTCGATATTCACCGCGCTCCAAATACTCTTCGGTTTTCGTGGGGTGAAGCGGTGGGTGTAACTGACATCGTCCACGGCCTTTTTTATTCCGTCGATCCAACCGAAACAGAGTGCTTCATCCACGGCTTCTGGATAGCTGATACCGTCTTTGCCCGACTTTTTCTTGTAGAACCCAACCCAAAGTTCTTGAATTTTGTGGTGATTCGACGCCAACCAATCTCGAAAAATAGACGCTGATCGGAAGAACGTGATCTTCATGGCGAGCTCCGTTTGGCCGAACGGTAGGCGCTGAGGGCAGCCGCCTCTTCTCCGAATCCCCGCTTCCCCGCCCCGAATCTAAACAAAACGTTAGAATAGAGCCAGAAATGCATCGAGTCTACCTCGACAACAACGCCACCACTCCGCTTCTTCCCGAAGTCTTTGAGGCCATGCGTCCCTACTTCTTCGAGAAGTTCGGAAACGCATCGTCCATTCATCAGCAGGGACAGCAGGCGCGCTCTGCGGTGGAGCATGCGCGCGAGCAGGTTGCCGAGTTGCTGAACTGCCGTCCGGCGGAGGTCGTCTTCACCAGCGGCGGCACCGAGGGCGACAACCTGGCGCTGTTTGGCCTGATGAAGCCGGGCGATCACATCATCACCTCAGCCGTCGAGCATCACGCGGTACTAAACGCGTGCAAGCGGCTCGAGGAGATGGGTTGCGCTGTGACCTACCTCCCTGTGGACGGACGGGCGCTGGTCGATCCCGACGATGTGCGGCGAGCGCTGCGTCCCCAGACCAAGCTCATCAGCATCATCCTGGCGAACAATGAAACCGGTGTACTGCAGCCGGTGAGCGAGATTGGCAAGGTTGCGACGGAAGCTGACGTGTACTTCCACACCGACGCAGTGCAGGCCGCCGGCAAGGTGCCGCTCGACGTCAAGGAGATTGGCTGCGATCTGCTGACTATCACGGGCCATAAGATGCACGGTCCGCAAGGCGCGGGGGCTTTGTTCGTACGGAGGGGGACCTTGCTGCAGCCGATGATGTATGGGGGGCGTCACGAACGGTCGCGGCGGGCGGGAACGGAGAACCTGCCCGGCATTGTTGGACTTGGCAAGGCGGCGGAGATTGCTCGCGAAGGATTTGCGGACGGCAGCGTGGAGCGAATGGCCGGGCTGCGCGACCGACTGGAGCGCGAGATCGTCGAGACGGTCGAGCAAATTGGCGTGAACAGTGTCACCGCGCCACGCGTGCCTAATACCACCAACATTTACTTCGGTTGCATCGAAGGCGAAGCCATGGTGATTGCGCTCGATCTCAAGGGGCTGTCAGTTTCGACCGGAGCTGCGTGTTCGTCAGGAGTAATCGAGCCGTCGCATGTTTTGACTGCAATGGGACTTTCCGCCGACCGTGCCCGCGCCAGCATCCGCTTCAGCCTGGGCAAGCAGAACACGGAGGCCGATGTGGAGTTCGCGCTGTCGCTAGTGCCCGAAGTAGTTGCGCGGCTAAGGGAGATCAGCCCGGTCTATCGGAAGGCCGTCAGCTCTCAGCCATCGGCTCTCAGCTAGAATCAGCTTTAATCTTCTAGTTCTAAGGTATTGCTGAAGAAAGCTTTAGCGACTGCGATAGTGTCGTCGTGAGAGATGATTTGTCGCACTTTTTGAAGACGAACATTGGATTTGATTTTGACTAACCAGCACCAGACCGTAGCCGTAGCCATGTCGGGAGGAGTGGACTCCTCAGCCGTCGCGGCATTGCTGTGCGAGCAGGGCTACAACGTCGTCGGGCTCACGCTTCAGTTGTGGAACCAGCGGCGATTGGCCGGTCACGAGGGCATGCCGGAGTCGGTGCAGGGGCGCTGCTGCTCCATCGATGACGTTTACGACGCGCGTCGCGTGGCTGAGACCCTCGACATTCCGTATTACGTCGTCAATCAGGAGAATCGCTTCGAGCACGACGTGGTGCGCCCGTTTGTCGCGGAGTATCTTTCCGGGCGCACGCCGATCCCGTGCAGTCTGTGCAATAACCATCTGAAGTTCGATCAGCTACTGATCACCGCGCGGCAGATCGGGGCCGAACTGCTGGCCACCGGCCACTACGCGCGCAACGAGTTCGACGAGCGCACTGGGCGCTGGGTGTTGAAGCGCCCCGCCGACCGCGCCAAGGACCAAACGTATTTCCTCTTTGGCCTGACGCAGGAGCAGTTGAGCCGCACCCTGTTTCCGTTGGGCGAGATGCGCAAGCCCGAGGTACGCGAGGAGGCCCGGCGGGCTGGATTGCGCCTCTTCGAAAAGCCTGACTCACAGGAAATCTGCTTCATCCCGGGTGGCGACTATAAGAAGTTCCTCGACGCCTATCTTGCGGAGCAGGGCGAAGAACTTCCCGACAGCGCGGGTGAACTGGTCACAACGACTGGCGAGGTGGTCGGCACGCACCAGGGCATTCACAACTTCACCGTGGGCCAGCGCAAGGGACTCGGCGTGGCTACAGGCTCGCCGCTGTACGTGTTGGAAATTCGCGGAGACGCCCGCCAAGTCGTAGTGGGCAGTGGCGATGAGCTGTTCTCGCGGACGTTGCGCGCCCAGCGCGTGAACTGGATCGCGATTGACGATCTGCGCGAGCCCATGCGCGTACAGGCCAAGATTCGTCACCGCCATGAAGCCGCGGACGCGGTCCTCGAAAAGACCGGCCACGACGAGGTGCTGGCGACGTTCGACGAACCGCAGCGCGCCATCACCCCGGGTCAGGCAGTGGTGTTCTATGACGGGGACGCGGTTGTAGGCGGGGGCTGGATAACCTAGAGATGCTCTGGATAAGCCAGATGTGATTCCCTCAGGGGCTAAAGCCCAGCCTTTATATCAGCCATTTACGGACGGCCTGAAGGCCGTCCCCTTCGAAGAATCAGACTTGATCAGAGCTTCCCTAGCCAGGTCGTTTCTGTTCTCGCTGTTACAATCGAAGTGCAGGCCGTCTGCCTGCACCTTCTCTCACCCATGAAGTGCCCGTTCTGCAGCTTTGAAAACGACAAGGTAGTGGATTCGCGGGAAAGCAAGGAAGGCGAATCCATTCGCCGCCGCCGCGAGTGCCTGAAGTGCGAGAGGCGCTTTACTACCTATGAGCGGATCGACGAGATCCCCTACATGGTGGTCAAGAAAGACGGCCGGCGCGAAAAGTTCGAGCGCCAAAAAGTGTTGAATGGACTGCTGCGGGCCTGCGAGAAGCGGCCTGTCTCCATGAGCAAGCTGGAGCAAATCGTCAATGACGCCGAAGGCTTCGTGGTCGACTCCCCCGACCGCGAGCGCAAAACCAGCGAGGTCGGCGAACTGATCATGAACCGCCTGAAGCGCATCGATAAGGTTGCCTATGTGCGGTTCGCCTCGGTTTATCTGGATTTCAAAGACGTGCGCGAATTCATGGCTGAGTTAAAGGAATTGCTCGACACCAAGGACAACGCATCCGCCAAAGCCAAGACCGGAGACTGATTCCGGCAGTCAGATGAAAAAGAATGTCCCATAAAGTCACGTTAATACCCGGCGATGGCATCGGGCCCGAGGTCGTGAACGCGACCGTCCGCATTTTGGAAGCTACCGGCGTCAAGTTTGAGTGGGAAAGTTTCGCCGCCGGCGCCGAAGCCTACGAAAGGTACCACGAGTACATCCCCAAAGAACTCACGGAGTCCATCGAGCGCACACATGTTGGTCTGAAAGGCCCGGTGACGACGCCCATCGGTGGCGGCTTCTCCAGCATCAACGTCGCGTTGCGCAAGCAATTTGAGCTGTTCGCCAACTTCCGGCCCATCATCAATCTTCCCGGTGTGCCCACGCGCTACCCCGGGGTGGACCTGATTGTGGTCCGTGAAAACACCGAGGGACTGTACTCGGGCATCGAGCATGAGGTTGTGCCCGGCGTGGTCGAGAGTCTGAAGATCATTACCGAGAAGGCCTCGACTCGCATCGCGAGGTTTGCCTTCGAATACGCGCGCCGCTTCAAGCGCAAGAAGATTCACGCCATCCACAAAGCCAACATCATGAAGCTGTCGGACGGCCTATTCATCCGCTGCTCGCGCAACATCTCCAAGGAATATCCCGAGATCACTTACGGCGAACACATCGTGGACAACACTTGCATGCAGTTGGTGATGAACCCTTACCAGTACGACATGCTGTTGCTGGAGAACCTCTACGGTGACATCATCTCCGATCTATGCTCGGCATTCGTGGGCGGCCTGGGACTGGTGCCGGGCGCGAATTTCGGCCACGAGTGCGCCATCTTCGAAGCGGTGCACGGTTCGGCGCCCGATATTGCCGGCAAGGATATGGCCAATCCGACAGCGGTGTTGCGCTCGGCTATTTTGATGCTCCATCACCTCGGCGAACACCAAGCCGCGAACCACATCGACGCAGCCCTGGTGCATGTGTATACCGAGAAGAAGCACGTCACCCGCGATGTGGGTGGCGCCTCCGGAACCAGCGAATTCGCCGATGCCGTGATTGAGGCGCTGCACACCATTCCTCCACCCAAAGCGGAGCTGCAGGAAGTGGAGATGTAGGTGGAGGCCGTTTGCGCCTGTGTTTTCGAGTCACAGGCGCAGTGCTCACTTATTTCCATGGATTCCGAGCCTTTGCAGCAATTCGGCTGTGGTGTACCACTCAACGCCGGTGTCGCGAAAATCATTGTCGTTCGAAACCCCAACTGTGGCTCCGGCTGTCGAGGGTTCGAATCCCTCCACCCACCCCAAAATTCCTTTCTGATCCGCCTCGCTCGACCTCGAAATTAGCGTACCGGCACCCCGCTCAACGGCACTTTGGCCAAATCAACCCAGCGTTCTCCATTGCCTTTCACGAAAGTGAGCGAACCGATCCGGAGCGTACGCGTGTCAGAGTAGGCCCTCCAACGCTGACGAGCGATGGCTTCTACCTTCTGGGCCTCGTCCACCGTATCCGCTTTTACGATGGTGAGATGCGGCATATAAGGCCAAGGCTCTTGATAGTCCAGCGCGCCCCGGTTGAGGAGATCGTGCAATTCGCGCATCCGATAGGCGCCGCGCGCCACGCGCAGGAAGACGGTGGGAGTGATAGGGACAAAGCTCTCCACGTCCCCCATAGTGACTTCGAAGGCTGTGACCGTTTGGCAGATCTCCGTCAGCACGCTTAAGGCCTGCTGTTCGGTACCCCGCAGGGGCCGCGGAGGCAGCACGGTGAGGTGAGCGTCGGCATGCGTGTGCGCTGGATGCAACTCGCGGCGCAGTTCTTCCACGAAGATCCCAACCGGGCTGCGGACGTACGCAACCGCAGCGTATACGAGGCCAATCATGAAGGTTACATTATAGCGGCCACGCCGCTGGAATGCGTTCCGGGTCAACTCTACGCTCGATCCGACTTCACATCGATACGTCGACCCTTCACCGTGGCCGCCGTTTATTCAGGTCTGCCATCAGCGACCTTTTTCAGCAGCCTGTTAGGCCGGGCTGTCGTCGTGCCTCTTCAAATCAAAGCTTCACTGCACCCGCACTTCGATTTGCAGCTTGCCCTCGCCGGTAACTTGGACCGCTTCTCCGCCTTTCAAATAGGGCTGCAAAACCGCGGGATTGCCCCACTCCAGGTCCCAGCCATTGGCCAGAGCGAGCACGGTGTACTGGCCTGGCACAACATTCGGAAGGGTGAAGGTGCCATCGCTATCGCTCTGGTCCCGGCGGAATAATGGCGAGTTGTTGGCGGCATCCTGGGGAACGAGCACGATCATCGCACCAGAAAACGGCTTGCCTCCGCGCACTGCAACTCCATCCACCTGGGCGAGACCCCGCGCTACCGTTGCGGCAATGTGCACACTGCTGCTGCTGCTGCCGATCTCCAGCGTGCGCCCCGCTAGTTTTGCCCCGGTCGCCGACATCTTCCTGAGAAAATAGCCGCCGCCACTCTGAAGCACCACGGTGTAACGTCCCGGCTTCACCCCCTCGAACTCGAACTGCCCTTTGTCAGAGATTTCGCTCCCGAAATTTTCGCCGGTCTCTTCATTCAAGAGTCGCATGGCCAATCCCTTCGGTACTCGCTGCGCGCCCTCAAACAATATGGAGCCGCCGACGCTAGCGAATCCGGAGCTGTCATTCGGATTCAACTCGATATCGCCCGCCAGATCAACTTCGCGGTACCCGCCTCGATTGGCGCCTTTGTCATTGACACCCTTCGAACTCGGCATCTCGATTACGTAGTGGCCAGGCGCCAGACCGGCGATATCGACCACGCCCGGTTCAACCGATGATTCGGGAGCGTTGAATACGGAGTCCAGGTAGCCATCGAAGATGCGCTGGGACACTCGCGGAAACCCCACCATCCCGGGACCGCCAGCGTTGCCAGAATTGCTGGTGCGGATCCGAAGATGCAGCGAGGGCACGGCGCGCATGACCACGTCCGCTGGGGCCCGCTCACCGGGACGTAACACGATGGGACTCGCACCTGCCGAATCCGGGGAATTAGGGTAGAAGGTGAGAGGGTAGGTAACATCGAGGGCAGCGGCCTCTTGCGCGGATCGCGCATCCGCGTCGGGATTGTTCGATTTCTGGCGGAGAGTCGCACGATTGTTTTGTGCATACCAGGGACGCGCCGAGACGGCGAGGTAATACGTTCCAGGCGCCAGATGGCCGATGCGGAACTGGCCTTGATCATCGGCCTGCCCCTGGTTCATGGGGATGGTTCTCTGTCGTCCATCTTCCATCGATTGTTGGAAGAGGCGAACCGTTGCGTTCTGCACCGGGTCATTGTTCTCGTCGTTGACTTGGCCTTCGACGGAAGCGTCCGGTTGCAGCCGGAAAACCAGGTGCTCCGAATCGAGATCCGGACCGGCCACAATGGCTGTAGCGTAATTGCCGTGACGCTCGAAGTACTGCAACATGAACCCGTGGGCGGCCGCCATCAGCGAATACTTGCCGCGATTCAAGCCGGCGAAGGCGAAGCGGCCGTCGCCGCCGGTAATCACTGTCCGTGATATCTCCCGGTCAGTGCCTTGCGCAGTTGGAGCAATCGCAACCGAAGCTCCAGCCACCGGTTGTCCGGTTACCCAGTTCACCAGGATTCCGGCAATGCGGTAGCCCTGCTGGATCGATGGCGCATGGACCGCCTTATTCGATTGCGCAGACAATCCGAAGGTGAAGAGCACGACGAAGACCAGGCGCGCAAGCATGCAGTCAGTCTCCATCCCCGGTGCGTATCAAATCGAGAACGACTTGCGTCTTCTGATTTGGCGCCAAGGTGACGTGCGCGGCTTGCGAAGCATAAGCTTGCAGGACGTCAGGATTGGAATACTCAAGCCGGTCGGCGTAGTCGAACGCGTAAATCAGGTACTCGCCGGGAGCAAGCCCATTGAATGTGAAACCGTTCTGCAAAGACGAGTACGCGACCTTGGCGGAAACCCTGGAAGCAGGTTCTGGGACCGCCACCACGGTTGCTTGCGCCCCCGTTCCATCGGGGGACTTCACCGTTCCCGTTAAGGTTGCGCCGTCGTCGCGCAAGACGATTTCCATGGGATAGATTTGTCCCGCCGATGCGATTGAGAGGTCGTCGTAAAGCAAATTCGTCTGTCCATACTGGGCAGACTGCACATACCACGTACTCCACGGGATCAGATCAACTGAATACTTGCCTGGCTCCACGTTCTGCAGCACCGCGGAATAGGTTCCCGAGTTGTTGCGTACGATCGAGTAGGATTCGGGGGCGGTTGGGTCGGTGGAAAGCAAACGCACCGAGAGCGGCGGACCCTGAGTTGCTGCCGCCCCGGTACCTGGGTTCGAAGACGCTCGCGACTCCATCCGCACAACCACAGGAATGGAGATGGCCGGCCCAAGAACCAGGTGCAGGTTCTCGACGCTGGCCACGACGTTCAGGTGCGCCTCGCCGCGCAGTGGCTGGTCCGGCCCGCCCTGGGAAAATGCCTTCACCACGTAACCGCCCGGGGGCACACTGTCCACGTCAAAACCACCGGTTTCCATGTTGAACCTAGCGGGGAGTGACAAATCGTCCCCGGACTGGCTCAAGAACATAACCCCAACACCTTGATGCGGAGGATAGCCGGCGACAGTGCCCGTGACGTGGTAAACAGGGCCTGCGCTCATCGAGAAATCGGCTTCTGCGTGCTGGCCCGCAGCCAGCTGAATCGGCGACGCTGACGCCAAATCGGGTACGCCTGGATAGTACATGCTGGCGTAGCCGGTCTTTGGCCTCTCGGTTCCGGCCAGAAGGTGCGTGTCATCGCTACTGGGTCCAGCCGCGAGGTAGTACGTGCCAGGCATCAGGTTGGCGAACCGGTACCGGCCATCTTCATCCGTCTGCTTCTGACCCCGCGGCTCCCAGTGTTTACGTCCCTCGCGCAAGGGCTTGGCCGTCAATCGAACCGGCATATGCTCGATTGGCTGGCCCGTGGCATCCGTGATGCGGCCCGAGATCGCACTTTGCGGAGTAAGCTTCAGCACCACCGAGTCCGTAGTGCCGACGGTCACAAGCCCGTTGTCGGCTCTACCTCGCAACTCCTGCGGGCTGAAGTAGCCCGGCTTCTGCGCGCTGACAGTGACCATCCCCGGTGGCAGTCCCTCAATCTGGAAATGCCCTTCGCCGTCAGCGAAAACTGTGCGCTGCGAACTGCCGTCTATCCGGACGAGCGCGTGGCCAACGGACTCGCCGGTGACAGAGTTGACGACCGAGCCGCTCAGCGCAAAGGTGGCATCGCTCTTCGTCGATCGCGATGGAGATATCTGCGCCACCGCACCTCCGCTCAAGACAGCTCCCAAACTGAAAACAAGCAGGAGCGCTGACCGTTTGCCGCAAAGCAGCGGAGGCCAACGGAAGTTCAGCTTCGCGGAGCAGTGCGTAACAGATTGCCGTTTACAAGACACGATGGATTGTCGATTGTTCAACCGGATATCGGCTATTGAGTGCTGCATAAGTTATGTCCGGTTTTCGCTATCTCTGAGTTGTCATCACGAACGGCCTTCAGGCCGTGAGGGATCTGCTGTTTCTCAGGCGCAAACAACAGTAGATTCCTCGCTTCGCTCGTAATGACAATTTCAGAAGCGTCGATTCCCAACGACCCACATGGGACATTACTTGTGCAGCGATCTATGATGCCGTCATCATAAACCCGGCGGCCCTCATCATGACTCGCATTGGTAAAAGGCGGCACGGTCGCTCAAGACAGATCCTGAAGGGGCACGGCTTCTGAGGCTGCTGGAAAAGTCGGAAAAGCAGATCCCTCGCGGGCTGAAGCCAGGCTAAAGCCCGCTCGTGATGACAAAAAAGAGCTTCGCGGCGCACCTAAAGGTGCGCCCCTTCAAAACACCGACTGAAACCGACTTTTCCCGCAGCGTGTGAAGCCGTGCCTCTTCAGAGCGTTGAGGTGGTCATGAATGATCCAGGTTGAGGCCCGCACAACCGGGCCACACCCACCGTGGAATCGCTCCGGATTGGGTAATCAGGCCACAATTTCAGAGGTCGCGACCAACACCGGAGCGGAGAATTTCGTTCCCCGCCTCGGCTTGGTACTCTTGCCGGTTTTATGGCGTATACCAGGGACCCGCAGATAGCGTTGTCTCAGCTCCTCCGTGATGCGCAGTGCTTCCTTGTACTTCTTATGCGCGGTCTCCTCGATTTTCTTCACCACGCCGCACTTCTTCCCGTGCTGCAACACTTCATGCGCGATGCCGGTCAGCTCCACCCAATCGTGCCATTCTCCGATCGCGTCCTGGACCCGCTTCAATTCTTCGATGAGCTGGTGCTGTTCGCCGGTCTCCTCGTCGGCCATTTCCAGTACCGAGCGAAGGCGTTTCACCTCGATGCGATAGGAGTGCAGATTGTTCGGTCCGAGATGGGTCACGGCGGCCAACTCCTTGGACAATCGAAGCGCTACGCTCACTGCATGGAGGGGAGCATCCTCGGCGTGCGGCTTGTGCTGGTGCTTCAAATCCACCTTGGTGTTAGCGAAGCGCTTCACCAGCGATTCCACCTTGCGCTGCGAGCGCCTCAAGCGGTGGCGCAGTTCCTTCGCATCGCGCTGCACAAGCGAGTGGAGCTTGATGGCGTGGCGCTGCCGCTCCACCCCGAGGTGATGGAGGAGCCGAATGATGCAGCCGGGTTCATCCTCCATCCCAAGTCCCACAACGTAAGACGTGAAAACGTCCCCATCGCGAACCTCCCCGGCGCGGGTCCGAATGGACTTTAGATGGCCCAGAATCTTTTTTTCATTTCCCGCCGAGTCCAGTTCCAGCGCTTCCAGAATGTACTCCACCCGGCGCGCACGAGTGCGCAGGTCATGAACTTCGTCGACGGTTGGGTCCCGGGAGAAATCCTTGAGACTCTTGCGCAGCTTCTGCAGTCGACGGCTTAGTTCGCGAGAGTTCAGCGGCATCCGAACACCTCATTGCCCGGTTCCAAAGCGATTTTCAGTCTGATGCAGTCGCACTCAGAGTCGGCTTCGTTCGTGACGCCGGAGCTAACGTCTGCCGCTTGGTTGCTCGCTCGATGAGCGTCTCCTGGCTGTTCAGTGCACCCTTCTTCTGGAAATCGGGATCGCGCACGTACTTGCCATCGGAGTTCATATGTCGAGCCTTGACCTTGTCCTTGAGGTACGTGCCGAGAATCTCGTCGCGAAGAACGCGAACCAGCTTCTTGTCCTGAACGGGAAAATCAGCTTCAACCCTGCGATTCAGGTTGCGAGGCATCAGGTCGGCACTCCCCAAGTACACTTCTTCACGCCCGCCGTTCCGGAAATAGAAAACCCGGCTGTGCTCCAGAAAACGTCCAACAATGCTGATGACGCGAATGTTGTCGCTGACCCCGGGAAGTCCCGGCCGCAAGCAACAGATACCCCGCACCAGTAGGTCAACCTGTACCCCGGCCTGCGAAGCCTGATAGAGCAACTGGATCATCTTCCTGTCCACCAGGGCATTCATCTTCATGATGAGGTGACCGCCGCGTCCCTTGCGTTGGTGCTCAATTTCGCGCTCGATCATCATTTGAATACGCTCCCGGAGCGTCACCGGCGCAACTAGCAGCTTGCGATACGCGGTCTTCGCGGAATAGCCGGTGAGAAAGTTGAACAGGTCGGTGCAGTCGGCGCCGATGGCCGGGTCGCAGGTCAGCATTGCGATGTCGGTATAAAGTTGCGCAGTCACGCTGTTGTAGTTCCCGGTCGACAGATGGGCGTAACGCCGGATGACGTCGCCCTCCTTGCGCACGATCAGCGCGGCCTTACAGTGCACTTTAAGTCCAAGCAAACCGTACACCACGTGAACGCCATATTCTTCCAGCTTGCGCGCCCAACCGATATTACTTTCCTCGTCGAAACGCGCCTTCAATTCCAGCAGGACAGCCACCTGCTTTCCGTTCTCCACGGCTTCCAGTAAGGCGTCGACAACGGGAGCGTTTCGTCCGATCCGGTAGAGCGTGATCTTGATCGCAAGTACATTCGGGTCACGCGCCGCTTTCTGCAGAAGACCAACGATGGGCTGAAACGAATCGAACGGATGGTGAAACAGGATGTCTCCGCGCCGGATGGTGGCGAAGATATCCTCCTCTTCAGCCTCCTGTGCCAAGGGCGCAGGCAGAGCGGGAGCGAAGGGAGGAAACTTCAAGTCGGGACGGTCCAGCCGGCAAAGATGCCGAACCCGAACCAGCGCCAGCGGACCGCTTAGCTTGTAAATGTCATCGCGTTCCAACTCCAAGTTTTCGACGAGGATGTCGAGGACGGTTGCCGGCATCGCCTCATTGATTTCCACGCGCACCACATCCGCGAAGCGGCGCTGCCACACCCCTTCCTCCACCGACTCCAGCAAATCGCCCGCTTCCAGGTTTTGGATCTCGCTGTCGGCATCGCGCGTGACATGAAATGGATGCGCCTCAAGGATCTCCATGCCGGGGAAGAGCGCTCCCAGATTCGCCGTGACTAGTTGTTCAAGCCAGACGAAGTTCTGTTCCTTAATGGCCGTTTTCGCCCGGCCCTTCGCTTTCGGCGCGGCGCTCACCGGAACCAGTTGCGGCAGGGTATCGGGAATCTTGACTCGCGCGAAATGCTCACCTTCGCCAGCTCGCAAGAGCACCGCCAGGTTCAAACTGAGGTTGGAGATGTGTGGGAACGGGCGACCGGGGTCGAAGGCCAAAGGAGTCAAGGTGGGAAAGACGGCTTCCTGAAAGTACGAGTCCGCGACCGCGCGCTGCTCGTCCGTGAGATTGGCATAGTCAAGAATGCGAATTCCCGAGCCCTCGAGAGCGGGCACCAGTTCCTTGCTCCAGCATTCGTGAGCGCCGCGATACAGGCGGATCACCGAGGCCCGGATGTCGCGCAGTTGCTCGGCGGCGCTCATTCCGTCGGGACCGGTGTCCATTACGCTCTTTTCGATCTGCCGCTTCAGGCCGGCCACCCGCACCATGAAAAATTCGTCGACGTTGGATCCCACGAAAGACAGGAACATCAGGCGCTCCAGCAGCGGGTTGCTGCCGTCCTGCGCCTCTTCCAAAACCCGCCTCTGGAAGTCCAGCAGGCTCAACTCGCGGTTGATGAACAATTCGGGATCGTCGAGTTGCCGCGGCGATGGTGCAGGAACATGCACCCCGGAACGAGGAGTTCCGCGAGCAGCGGTTCGTTTTGCCTTGGATGGCGCGGCCTTCGCGGATGTGCTCATAAAAGGTCGGGACTATGGGTAGATTTTAATTGTAATGGGGCGGCCCGCGATTGAACACCCCATTGGTATACCAAGCGCAGGATTCGTTAACTGTTCATCGAATATTCACAGTGCGGAAGGCTGCGAAGCACCTTACCGCTAACCGTGCCATTTCAGCACTGGCCTCAGGACCGGGGAAATCCCCTTTTCGTAGTGGAGTTTACGAATCTTGCCAAACGTCACCGTGAATCCCCATCCCGCGCTTGCGGCGTTTACTCTAATAGCAGTTCATCGGCCACCCGCTCTTCTCCCCAAGTCGTGTTCTCCCTCACCATGCAAGCGATGAGCTGGTGAATTTCTTTCGGCCGCTGTGGCCGGGTCGTCCCGCGGCTTCCAACGCCAATACAACTTGAAACTCTTACGGTGCCCACGGGCGAAAGTTACAGGGGTGATGATGGCGAGCGCTTCTTTCCCCACGAAGAGCCGAGACCAGAGCACCAGCGGCAGCCGTGCCACTGCGGTCGGCCTGCGATCCTCTTCGGTTATCGGATTCGCAAGGCACGGCAAACAAATGCGCGAAAAGGTTCGCGAGTCTCTGGCTGCATGATTTTTTGTTCTGCACTGGAAGCGAGGGCAATTTTATGGAATCCCAAACGCTCCTCGACGTACTAGCCTCGCGAGGGAGGACTCCATACATGGACAAAGTCCGTTAATTGTTTTGCTGTCGCATGTCCACAAGAGATGCGCTCCGAACGGTGACGATGGCAGCCGCAAGGACTTCACGAACTTCGATGTGCCACACAGTTGTCGAGGCTTATCGTATGACGAGATTATGACACTAAGCGCGCGGAGGAACTCTGCTCGCGCTCAACTCCAAAACGCCAGGGTGCGCTTGGCCTTTAGTCTGACATCCGCCCGCATCGGGCTTCCTGGATGTGTCAGGCTCGTGGCCCATTTTCTCATGTGTCTGGAAAATTCCGAATCACCTCCCGGACCAAGCGGCTTGCCCGAATTCATGGCTGCAATGATCTCGATGGAGCTGTTTGGTATGGTCACGGCCACCGGCAGCTTGACAGCTTTTTCAATCTCCTCCAGCTTCACTTCGCCCTTTGAGCGAAAACGATTGATGACAACATTTAATTTTCCTGGCGGGAAGTGATACTGCGAAAGCTGGTCAACATATCGCGAGAGATCCCGCAGCGCTGGGATATCGGGCGTTGCGACCAGAAACAACTTGTCGCAATCGTCAATAGTGGCGACATTAAGCTTGCCCAGCCCGTGCGGGCAGTCGATAAGTATATATTCGTAAACTCCTCGCAAGAATTTCAGCGTCTGATGGACGTCGTCTACTGTCGCCTCAG
>PLQW01000252.1 GCA_003160215.1 Acidobacteriaceae bacterium | reverse complement strand
AGCGCCGTAGGCGCGGCTCAGTTTAGCCCAGCACGGAGCCGAAGGCGGAGTGCTGGGTAAAGTGGGAAATAGATCCGAGTCCCGTACCGGGGTCCCCAACGAGCGCCGCTTTTGCGCTTGTTGGGGTGGTTGAGGGACGGCACAGTTCTCACACACCCCCCTCTTCAGGCCCGCGTTAAGAACGCCCGCGCAATTCTTGGCTTCAACCGCTGAGGTCGTCGACCTCAGCGGTTGAAGCGATTTTTATTTTCGCTTGGACGCGGGCCTGAAGGCCCGCACTACCCGTACAAGCCGGGTACACCAATTCTGGAACCGCGCTAAATCGGCCGCTCAGTACACCTCGTAACCCGGAGGCGGCGAGTGGAAGGCGGGTTTGCGCGCCATCAACAGTAAGGCACCAATGCGCTTGAATTCGCGCAATTCCTCCGCATTCTCGAACCACTTTCCGCTGTACTCCTCCGGTGTCGGAGTTAGATCGGGGATGCGCGCCGCTCGCACATCTTCAAAGGTATGCGCCTTCAGCAGGTCAACGTACTCTTGTTCCGAGCGCACCTGCACCGGCATCTTCAACTCATCCACCCAGCGCAACGAGTACCGATTGTCCTTGTAGAGATTGATCAGGATAAACAGCTCGCCCCGTGGCGCCAGCACGCGGAAGAGTTCGGCGAGGACGCGGTCCTGGTCGGCGTAGTAATAAAAACTTTCCACCGACAGCACCTTGTCGAAGAAGTTTTCCTCCCATGGAATTTGCTGGGCGGAGCCCACTACGAACATCAGGTTGTCATATGCTGTCGAGCCGGCACGCGCGCGCCGAATCATTTCGTCGGACACGTCGAGCCCGATGGCCTGTCCGGGCTTGTCGCCGTTGGCGACGACCTCTGCCATCAGGCGGCTCGCCCATCCCGCTCCGCAGCCCAGGTCGAGCACGCGGTCGCCCGGCTTCAGTTCCATCCGCGCCAGCGTTTGCTGGGTGATGCTGATGTGGTGGTTCTCCATCTCCTCGCCGCGGCCCTGCTCCGCCCACTGGTTGAACTCCTGGCGCAAACGCTCGTCCGCGGCAATGGTCTTCTTATCGATCATGAGGTCCTCGGGAATTTTGAATGTCCAGTACGAAAAAATGTGCCTTTTGCGTCACCTCGCGCACGCTGCTCTTCATTCTGGTAGATGAAAGTTTCGCGATCCAATCAGCGTTATCCACTGTGTGTTGTTTACGAATTGGGGCTTCAACAGTACAGGCAGAACGATCTCTTGTTGCCGATCATGAACTCGAAAGAGCAGTCTTAACTTTGCGGGACCGGATAAGTCGTAACGTTCGGCGTCAGGACGAGGCGAATTGTAAAGGGTTACCACCTTATCGTGCGCCAGTTTCGCTTCAATCTTTGTACCCATGTCGGAGAGTATCTGGGTAGAAACACATGCTTCAGCTGACGTAAGAAAATCCAGCTGACTGAGATTAAGAATCCGGCTCGATGTAATGTTGAGGTATTGGCCATCGGGTGGGCCGGAGATGCTTACCGTAATTTCCGTCGGCTGAGAGGCCTCCTCAAGCGCTTGCGCTTTGTCAGTAATCTCATAACCGACCGCGCTGAGTCTGTACACACCTTTTGAGAGGTTCTCAAGGATACCTCTCCTTACGAGGTCTCCGACTATTCCGCGCCACTTAGCTGCCGATCGGGTGGTGCCGTCCACGAACTCCTCGCCCCCAGCCCTAAGACCATCTCCTCCCATGGTCTCTTGAGAAATCACCATTCCATCGTCACTGGACGCTGCCGCCTTGATGAGACGGAGGGCATCTGGATCTAGATCGGTAGTACTTTGGTACGTTGGTTGCACTTGGACTTGAAGCCAACGATATCTCAGTTGATTGAGTTCCAGGTCGAGGTGGTGACTGAAGTCGGTTCTGAACTGTTGAACACTGCTGAAAGTGGCATACAGACCCGTGCTCTGACATTCCTCCCGGAATTGCTTCAAGGAGGCGTACTGAGTCGGGTCGAGTGAGCTCGGAGCCACAGGTACATCCGAGAAATAGATCTTCGCTGTTTTGCCAGCTGCAACATGTTTCTTGATCTCTTCGACGGTGCCACTGACGTACTTCTCAGTGGGTGTCCCGATCCGCGTACCAAAGATGCCGACGACGATATCGGCTTCTTCCAGAAGCTGACGGTCGATGATCGTTTGAGGATCGTCCCCCATCTGCGGAGTGCTGTGGGTCTCCCATTTGACAGGTAAGAGGACTAATCTACGAGCAAAGGCGTTCGCATCGTTCCACCGATGAATCTCTTCGGTAACAACCCTGCGTTCCTCCGCGACATCTCCGGGTGACGCAATCATCACTCGCAGTACGTTTGCCTCAAAGCTCATGCTGATCTTTATACTACGTGGAGGATTGAATTGTTTCGTTGGTCTTTGATTCTGCGAGTGTGGCGCGTACGACGGCAATCCGAAAACTGAGGCGGCCCGCCCGGCCCATCGGCGTAAGCATCTGCAAAAAAGAGAAGCCACCCGGAACTCAGTCACGGACGGCTTCTGTGCCACTTAATTCATCCCCTAAGAAGGGGATTCATCGTGACGATATTCCGCCATAGGTTTGGATGTCTGGTCAATTTTGAACAAACCGGGATTTCAGGGGCTACGCGGCACCAAGTGGAAGATAGCGGGCCCGGAATACGCGCTTTAGCCGTTTCTCAGCCGCTGAACCTGGAGGCTCCTAAAAAAGCGGTCCTTCACATGGAGGTCCGCACACAAATCGCAGCGCCCTTATTCATTCAGAAAGATGTTGAGGAGGGAGTTGTGAACCCGAATCTCGCCGTTATATTCGATGAAGCCCAGTTTTCTGAAGCGATTCATAAAAAAACTCACTCGTGACCGGGTCGTCCCAATCATCTCCGCCAGGATTTCCTGGCTGACCTTAGGAACCACCGTCTCGGGTTTGCTTTCCTTGCCGAACTGCGCCAGCAGTAACAGAATTCTGGCCAGCCGCTTTTCGCTGGAATTGAAAAGCTGATCGACCAGATCGGCCTGGATGCGCATNNCGACCAGATCGGCCTGGATGCGAGCGTTGCGGGTAAGCAGAAAGGAGACGAACACATTCGAAAATGCGGGTTCTTGATGAAGGGCGCGGACCATTTCCGCCTTGCTTATCCTGAGGAGGGCGCACTCGGTCATCGCGGTAGCCGTCGCGAGTCGAAGAGGATGAGCTGAGACCATGCAGTCCTCCCCCGCGAATTCCCCGGCGCCCACCAAGGCAAGGGTCGCTTCTTTTCCGTTTGCGGAGGTGACAGTTATTCTCAGCCGACCCGTCTGCACGTAAAAGATCGCGTCGGTAGGGTCGCCTTGAGCGTACGCCGTGTCATTCTTTTTCAGATTGACAATTTTCTTGCCCAACCCCGCTCTCGCGAGAAAGGCCTCGGGATCGAAAACCGCATCGCCATTGGTTGGTTGCGGCTTGGGGGTTTGAAGCCGAGAAGGCTTTGCAACTTCGCCGGTGGCCAGTTTTGCGGACCGCAGCGAATCAACCCGTTCGGCTGGACGGCCCTGGTTGCGGGTTGGAATGCCCCTGGCGCTCATTTCATACCTCCGAAGGGGGGCAGCGCTGGCACTTCGACATCAGACCGGTTGGAGGCGCTGAAACAGAATGAGATTCCCATGATGACCCGGCCAGGCGATAACCACGGGGACCCATATTACTTCCCCCCTGTTTTGGTAATATCACATGCCAATTTTGATGGTCGGTTGGGCATCTTACATACGCAGAAGATTCTTGTTGGTTCGCATACCCGATTTCGGGGCCTTCTCTTGAAGTGGCGGAATCGCTTAAGCGTGGGTCGGTTTCGTGCGTCGCGATGCTTGCGCGCACCAGCGGTAAAGCCACTGTTGGACATCCTACAGAAGCGTTGGGGAGGGGCACTGTATAATTTTCAGCGTGGAGCGAATAAGCAGGGTCCCTGTTTCGCATGCCACGACTAGTTCACTTTCCCATCTGGGATGGTTTTCGGTTCTGGTTTGTGGCACGCAAAAACCTCCAAGTCGCGCGGTCCGGCGAGCGGACTAATACCGATGGGAAACCCATCAGCAACATAATCCTTCTATCGATCTCCGATAGCGACTACAGCTCACTTCGTCCTCATCTTGAATACGTCAGCTTGCCAAACCATCTAGTCCTTCACGAGGCGGGTGGAAAGCTGGAATTTGCATACTTCCCGAATCGAGGTTTGATTTCTCTTGTCGTCGTAATGAAAAATGGAAAAACGGCCGAAGCTGGCATAGTTGGCAATGAGGGCTTTACAGGAACACTGGCCGCTGTCGGCCTGAGCAGGAGCACGCTGCAAGCGGTGATACAAATCACCGGGGATGGATCTCGGGTAGAGGTCGGAGCTTTGCAAAACACTTTGGAATCCGCTCCGCACCTGCAATTGATCTTGAGCCGTTATGCCGCAATTCGGGGTATGCAGGTTGCACAAACAGCCGCCTGTAATCGCCTCCACGGTATTGAGCAGCGATTGGCGCGATGGTTATTAATGACTCAGGATAGAGTGGGTTCAGCGTCGCTGCCCATCACCCATGATTTTCTCGCAACCATG
>PLQW01000053.1 GCA_003160215.1 Acidobacteriaceae bacterium | reverse complement strand
GTCCAGCGCAGCCGCAGCCGTATGAGCGCCTGGGTGAGTTGCTCCGTTTCCACTGGCTTGCCAAGGTACTCCACACAGCCCGCTCGCATGGCATCGATAATTAGGCTGGCGCCCGATTTTCTGGATATCGCAATCAACATCACCTTTGTGCCCAGCAAGTGATGGAAGGATGTTGCTGTTTCGATGGCAAGATCGCGATCAAGGTCGAAGTCGATGATGCAGACACAGAGGTCGGCATTCTTCATCTCCTGCAAGATGCCCAAGTCCTGATTCTGTGGCAGGTATTGGCGCATAGTTGCCAGGCCCGGATTCGTAAATAACCTGGCTGCCACTCGCGATATGGAGTTAATGGTGTCGACCTCTGCGCACACCGTGACCACGCAGACCTTACTGCTGGCTGGACCACTGCCGGTCGGAATCTGGCCCTGTCCTTGTCCGTTCCCACTGCTCATATGGCATCTCCTAAGCCGGTGTGGACGCGCACGCGAATCCAATAGAAACGCTTTGCTCCAACGACCTTGCAGGCCACACAGTATTGAGACTAGCCGTCGCAAAAGCGTGGGTATTCTAGAAATTGACAAGCGTTTGCAGAATCTTTCGCAAAGACTCGGGGAGGGATCGATCTGGTTTGGGGACTTCCGCTGGGTCACCGACCGGGTTACCGCGCGGGCGGGTACCGTACTTGCTGACAAGCGGTGAGAAGTAATCTTCTTCTAAGGCCAGACACTCCTGACGAGTCTCAGCCCGTGGAGCCCCACGGGCTGTATTTGTCTTGCCATTTTGCCGCTGCTTGTCTCCCGCTATCCCGCGATCAAATTCAAATTCCACCACTACCTGAATGCACGGCGGCGTGGCATGCAGTGCAAAGCGTGATCAAATTTTCTTCGGAGTCGTCTCCCGACTGGGCGCGGAATTCCCTGTGGTGCACCTCAAGATTTGACATCGCGCCACAGGATTGACACCTCCAGCCGTCGCGATGCAGGACCTGCTGGCGTAGACTTTCGTAGGACAAGGGATCTAGCCGCAAGCGGGCGGCTTTTGGTCGAATCATTCTCAGGACACCTTCTCACCTAGGTTTTCGAGGAACGCCTGCTGCTGTTCGCCGGGCAAGAACTTGTAGTAGCGTGAGATGGATTGCAGCAGGATCTCCCGGTTGCCGGCGTCCATCGAGGCTCCGGCGAGGAAGTCCGCACAGATCATCTCCAGGCAGTAGCCCCGGGACTTGTCGGACCCAAGCATTAGGGCCGCGGTCTCGACCGCCTGCTCGATGACTGGGATCTGGCTCTTATAGACCTTGAAATAGATTAGCTCCGAAGGCTCGCTGTTCTTGCCGGTCAGCTCCTACCTGCTGGGGAGTGCCGTGCGCTGCGATCCACTGCTCAATTTTTTGCTGTTCTACGGCGGAAAGCTGACATGCCTTGCCCATGCCTCAGGATAAAGGGAGCCAGTCACCGTGTCTAGTTATTTGTTGGACACAATACAAGGATTTCCACGCGGGACAAAACCCGGAAATGCAATTGACCGAGTTGCGCGAATTTTCTGCCAAGCGAGGATGGCGTAAATACCCATCACATTCACCTCAGGATTCCGTTAGAGTCACCAGGATTGTGGAATACAAAGAAATCTTTCCGGGGCTACCCTACGTGAGCGTAGCTCACCAGCAATCCGCCCGACAATCCCGATGATCAGGAGTTGAGGTACGCAACAACTCGATCTGCGCGCTGATCCAATAATTTTCAGACGTGCCAGGAAAGCGTGGTCAGTATGTTTGACAGGCCCAAACATTCCCTGAGAGCACTCGTCCAGTTTTCTCCCCTCGCTATTGTTGAGCTCAGCCCAGAAGGCAAAGTCAGGCTGTGGAACCCTGCTGCTGAGCGGATGTTCGGCTGGGAGGAAAGCGAGGTACTGGGTCGAGCGTATCCCGTCATTCCCTCTGAAACCCGCGCTGAGTACGAAGATGACGTGCTCCATCTCCTTGAGGGCTCGACGATCCGGGGCAAAGACGTACGTCGACAGCGCAAAGATGGCCGGCGGCTTGACGTGAGACTCTGGGCCGCGCCTATTCACAACGAGCAGAACGAGATCACTGGCATCACGGCCATTCTCGAAGACATCACCGACCAAAAAGAAAATGAACGCCAACTGCGAGCGTCTCGGGCGCACGGGGAAGATATGGAGGCCGAGCTTCGGCGAAACGAAGAAAGAATGCGCCTGGCCTTCGACGCCGCCAAGGTTGGATTCTGGGATTGGAATATCGCGACGGGCGAGATAGTGTGGTCAGCATTCGAGGGTAAACAACTGGGAGTGCCAGAGTACTCTCCGACCAGCTTTGCAATATTTATGAACGCCGTATATCCCGATGATCGAAAGGCGATGCAAGAGTCCATCGAGAGGGCTGTTCGTGACAACACGGACCATGCCATTGAATATCGCGTGCTCTGGCCGGACGGTAGTCTGCATTGGAGGTATGCCAAGGGTCGCGCCCTTTATGACAAGACAGGCCAGCCTTTACGTATGGTCGGTATAGCAATAGACATCGATGACCGTAAGGCGGCGGACGGACGTCTGCTATTGCAGGCTGCGGCGTTGCAAGCAGCTGCCAACTCCATCGTGATTACCGACAACCACTGCTGTCCGGTTAACTTGCAGGGTGCTGGCTGCAAGTAGTAGCTGCGCAACAAGTTGAAGCCATTTCGGGCTTGCCGCGATTTGAATTCGCGGAGAGCAGACAATGGCTCATGAATCAGGGCCGCACCGTCTTCTCGCAATTGATCAGCTTTCTTCCCGACCGGGAGTTCCGTCGTTGTGTCGAACGTTATCAGGGCGACCTCCGTCTGCGGGGCTTCACCTGCTGGGATCAGTATCTGGCGATGGCCTTNNCAGGGCAAGCTGTATCACCTGGGATTCCGTGGCAAGGTGGCGCGCTCGACGCTGGCGGATGCGAACGAATCGCGGGACTGGCGCATCTTCGCCGACTTCGCGCAGAGGCTGATTGCCATCGCACGCGGACTATATGCCCGAGAGCCCATGGGCGTCGATCTCGAGCAGAGCCTGTATGCTCTGGATTCGACAACCATC
>PLQW01000040.1 GCA_003160215.1 Acidobacteriaceae bacterium | reverse complement strand
ACTTCAGAATGCCAAAATCAACCCGGAGCATTTGAGCCTTTAGGTCGATATTCCCCCAACGCAGCGCCAGCAGCTCTCCCACCCGCAAACCCGTAAGCACGAGCAGCAACATGATTGAACGGGTTGGCTCATCCAGCAGATCAGCCAGGTCCCGGATTTGCTCTGCGGTAAGCACCACCTTCCCCGGCCCATACTGCCGCCGAGGAAGCTTGGTTTTCAGCGCGAGATTCTCAGCGATGTAGCCCCATTCCTCTGCCGCACCCAGAATCTTGCTCAGCCCGCATTTGAAGTGATGCACCGTCTCCCATGACAGGCCCCCTTCGAGTTTCCTGCTTAGGAATCCGCGTCAGCCGGAAAGGCCCATTGCGGACGTTATCGAATGGAAGTACACCGGCAACAAATTACACCCGACGCAGAAGCCTTTATCGGCACTCACGCCTCTGGTGGAGACATTCTCCTGCCCTCAGGGCATCGTGCTGGACCCATTCGCAGGCTCCGGCTCCTCGCTTGTGGCCGCGAAGATGCTTGGCCGCTCTTACATCGGCATCGAGCTCGACAGGAAGTATCACGCCATCGCAGCCCGCCGACTCGCTGAGGCGAAGCCCCGTGTCGCTTAAGCTTGGGCCAACCAGACGATTCCGACCATGAGGATCGCGACGGTAGAGCAGTTCCTGATCACCACTCCCGATGATTTCCAGCACATGGTGAAGGGAAGATTGTGGGCCACGTCCATGAGTATGACGACAGGAGGAGCTGAACCGACCGCTGGAGCAGATACGCCAGCTGAGGAAGGGGGCCTGGCGAGCGAACCAACTCAGGGTAACGGAAATGGCCAGCCCCCCAAGGCATCAAGTGGCAGCCTCAAAAACTGGCTGAAACAAAACGCGGGTGACTTGTTCAAGAAACTGCCTCAACTGCCTTCCGTTCCACAATAATTCGGGCACAACAAAAAAGGGCGCATCCGTATAGGGTGCGCCCCGCATGTTCGAGTCTAAGTTATGGCATACATTCAGTAACATTTACTGAAAGAAGCACGACGGCTATATCAGCTTCCGGCGGACGACACCGACGAGGCTGATGGCGCTGCCAAGAAGCACAAACGTCGCCGGCTCCGGCGTAGTACCGCTGGGTCCGTCGATAACCAGACTGTTGTCGTCAACAAAGGCATCCAGGTCCGTCCCGACATAGCGCTTGAATTCCATGCTGTAGGTGATGTAGCGGGTGCCGGAAGGAATGGAATAGCCATTGGTGTAGTTTTCCCACTGGCCGTTGTGCGAGTCGATCTCGGGGGTGTCAACCGTGCCCAGCAGGCCCATCGAGCCGTTGAGAAAATTGAGTTGGACATATGCATCATCACTTTGTGGGCCTTGGTTTAGCCCCTGCTCCCAAAAGCTGACTTCGGCGGTGAGCAAACCGCTGTCGATAAGGCCAGTGGTGACGCCCTGCACGACGATATTGAAGGTCTGAGACAGTGAGTCGGAAGCCCCGCTAAAGCCCACGAAGTCGTAGTTTCCGGTGTGAGGGTTGATACCGGGGTCGAACGACCCGTTATCGACCATTGGCATTCCGGGGCCTCCGGCAGTCCAGCCGGAGAGATCGCCGGTCTCGGCGCCGGGGTTTGTAAGAAGGTTGTTTGTCAGAGCTCCCGCGCACAGCAGGGCGGGAGTCAGGGCCATCAGAAATCCGACAATTACGATGCGCTTCATGTTTTCCTCCGCAGTGCACGCATCCGGGACAACGGCGTGCAACTGGGCGTCAGGATCGCACAAGTAGCGATAAATTTCAACTAACCGATTGAAATTTCGACTATTTTGTAATTCCCCGTTTGACCGTGTTAGCGTCCATCTTTGATCGTCATAACAGGCAAGCACTTACGAGCCGCGAGGGGTCTCTTGGGCTGGACGCAAACCGTGCTTTCGAAGAAAGCGAAGGTGGCCCTGGGAACCGTGTCTCGTATGGAAGAATTCGATGGTCCGGTCGCGGCGCGCACGGATACGCTGGGGAGGGTCGTTGCCGTGCTTGAAAAGGCCGGGGTTGAATTCTTAAACGATGAGCGGCCGGGCGTCAGGCAGCGGCGTTAGCGAATGGCCTCGCGGGCGTCCCGCAGCGCAACAAATCTCACGAATATTTCGATAGGGTCGGCGTCAGGAGCGATTTCGACGGCGCACAAGTGTCGGTCCTCGGGCGTCTCGAACGGGAACTGTTCTCCTTCCGTAGGCTTGTGGTTGGCGTTGCCACGCCCGAAGCACTGACAATTGAGCCTGTGCTCTCGATTGCCCAATACTGCGCAAGTCGTGGATTGCGGGCCGTCCCTAACCTGTCTTTTCTTTATAGAGTTGCCCGAGGACCGCCTCTCCAACCGGATCGCCTTGCTTCGCGCTCTGCTGAGCCTTGCCAGAGGTACAAATCCTGGTAAAGTGAGCTAACCAAAAGCATCTCACACGTCCCCATTCAGATCGCCTCTTTCAATTCCTTTGCCGCTGAAGGAAACAGGGAGGCCGTATGAATTTTAAGCGCCATAAGCCTCGGACGAAGAATTATCGCAATCGGGGGCGGTTTCCCTATAACCCCGGCTGGTTCAACGTCCTCTACAACACCCGCCCCAAGAGGCGACGCGACAAGGCGAAGTGCCTTAGTGTTATGCATGGGGCCGATACCGAGGACATGGTGTGGGGGTTGCCTAACGTTAAGCCAACAGTTTACTACTGGTGACGGTTCTTATCGGTCCACCATACAGACATCGAGATAAACAAACGTATTCTCTGTCTGGGTCAAAATGCTGCGAAGCCACGCACTTTCGGCTAAGTGCCACAATCCTCTAAAATACCAGTGCCACTATTTGCTGAAGATTACTGTAATGCCACCATTCAGTGCCAAGTAGCTAACGACCATTTTTATGGTCATTAACACATATAACGTTCATAATTATGTACCGTGCGCCACATCCTGGCCGCTTCAAGAATCTCCAGCGTCCGACGCTGAGGAAGCGGCGGCTAAAGGCGGGTTGAAGGCAACCGCCAAAATTCTCTATAAAGATTTCCCGCCATTTTCTGCTGAAGATTACAGCCAAATAATTCTGAGGATTCCACCAGCACCCAAGAAAAGCGACAAATAATTCTGAAGATTCTATGACATATAATTGTGAAGATTACAGTTAAGAAATGCATCGACGGACCGCAAGCAACATGGCACGTTACAGGTGTAACCATGCAACCCACCGCTTTATAAATGAACGCGAAAACCTATTACAGCATACAGGGCCTGCGTGCACTCGCGGCATTAAGTGTCGTACTTCTTCATTCAGGCCAGATAGTCTTATCACGAACTGGCGTGCCATATGAGCCATTTATAGCATTTGACTCCGGCATAGATGTGTTTTTTATCATCAGTGGCTTTGTAATGGTCATTACCACGGCGGATAAATGGGGACAGCCAGGAGCGTCGCTTCCTTTTCTGTGGCGACGCATCGTGCGCATCGTCCCACTTTATTGGCTCATTACTGGGCTCTTGCTTCTTTCGTCACGGCCCCACCCATCTCTGACCTGGTATACGGTCGCTTCTTTCTTGTTTATACCCGCGTGGAACAGCATGCATCATATGTTTCCGCTGCTAGCTATGGGGTGGACATTGTCGTTTGAAATGTTTTTTTATCTTCTTTTTGCCATCATGCTCGCCCTGCAAGTTCGTCCGGTCTGGTGGCTGAGTGCGGTTTTGGCGGCGGCCTCTGGCATGGGGCTTTTCTTTCGCGACAAGGGACTTGCAATTGCCACTTTGCTTAACCCGATGCTTATGGAGTTTGTATTCGGCATGTGGATTGGAATTGCGGTTCTGTCCAGACGGTTTTTGCCGACCCGTCTGATATTGGTTGCCGTTCCAGCTATGCTCCTCCCAATGATGGTAACGAGTGCGATGTCGGCAGCTTCTGCCTTACAGTTCCGCCTTATTTTCTGGGGAATCCCAGGTGCTGTACTGGTATGGTCCGCCGTGTCGTTAGAAGAACAGTCTCACGTGGTGTGGAAAGGGTTGCTAAGCGTGCTGGGAGATGCCTCGTATTCCATCTATCTGACGCATGAGTTCTTTCTCATCCCCTTGGGGAACATCATAGCCAAGCATCCTCTGAAAGGCGCGTTCCCCATCGCCTCTCTGAGCGTATTATGCTTAGTCTTGCCCGCTTTGGCAGGCGTCGCCATCCATTACGGGGTAGAACGACCGATGACGAGGTTGTTGCGCGCAAAAACGTGGGTCCGACGTGAGTCTATATGACGAATATCTGTCACCGTTGTCTCCCTGCCACCAGACTCCTGTATGTCGTGTCGCCACCGGCGCAACCGACATACGAGTGAAGTACGGTTTAAAGATTCGCCCGTCTCTTTTCACACGGAAGAATACGGGCAACAGAAATGCCAAGGAGATGATGACAGATAACCACACATGGAGTGTTACCGCAGATCGGACGATACCGTAATGGACACAGCGTACTTTTAAGCGCGACACCGTGAATGGTAGCCGATACGCGGATCTCATCAGGGCCAGTTGCCAAGTCAGTTCGTCTGGTCAGGCAACACAAACAGGCCGGACACATGACCGCAACACCTGCTGGTTGGTTTTTACGTCACAATCATTCTTGACATGTCGGAGCCGTCCACACATGTCCATTCTCCAATGGATGGACATTCTCACTCTGTCCACTCGATTGCTTAATGGGCATGGTGTACCAAATCACCCTCACCTTGGACAGGCGGGGCAGGCCGTACGCTTACGAATGCCCATTCTTTACCAGCGATTTTCCGGTGGCGATCGAGGCGATGGGTTACCAGACGATGAACTGGATCGTCCCGCTTACGCCCGCTCTTGCCATCCGAATTATCCCGGACATTCGGTTGTCCGGGACCGCACCTGATCTTTCATTTGCGAAATTCACGTCACAACAGCGAACATTGCGACGCTCCGAAATTGTCGAAATAAATCGCCTGATTGTTCAATGCGCGGAGGATTTGGTTTTCTATCGCGACGATCACGAATGGATTGGC
Source organism: Acidobacteriaceae bacterium (assembly GCA_003160215.1). Taxonomy (GTDB): domain Bacteria; phylum Acidobacteriota; class Terriglobia; order Terriglobales; family Acidobacteriaceae; genus Bog-257. The sequence continues at coordinate 5,327 of PLQW01000040.1, read as the reverse complement.
GATTTCGTCGCCAAAAACCGGTATTATCGCATCGAGGCGGTCACCGACCGGATTCCCTAGATAGTGTAGTCACGAGATGTTAGCCCAGAGAGCGATGCATCTGATATGGACGGCTGCGAGGAAAGAAGCGGAGTTTTTGGCGTAGCGCGTTGCAATGCCTCGCCAGCGCTTGAGATGCAGGAAGGCATTTTCGACGAGATGGCGGAGTTTATAGAGTTCCGCATCGTATTCGCGCTGAACCTTGCGGTTTTTCTTGGGCGGGATTACTGGCTCCATGCCTTGATGCTTCGCCTGCGCGAGAATGGCATCGGTATCGTAGCCTTTATCTGCCAGCAGCGCCTCTGCGGTGAGCCCTTCCATCAGGCGGCTTGCCTGAGTGCACTCCGCTGTTGTACCTTGTGTAATAATAGCCCTGACCGGCATACCATGCGCATCCACGGCAAGATGCAGCTTTGTGTTGAGCCCCCTTTTGTGCGGCTCATGTCTTGATTTCCGCCCTTTGCGCCTGCCGCATGCGGATGGACTTTGCAGTGGCTGGCATCAATCATCAGCCATTCGTAATCGGGATCATCAATCAGGATTTCCAACAGCTTCTCCCACATGCCCTTGTCCCGCCAGCGTATGAAGCGGCGATGCGTATTGCTCCAATCGCCATAGTCCGGCGGCAAATCCCGCCACGGCGCACCCGTGCGCATGATCCAGAATACCGCGTTGATAAAGGTGCGATCGTCCTCGGCAAGCCCGCCCCATACGCCCTTACGCCCAGGAAGATGCGGCTCAAGCAAGCTCCAGGTTCTATCCGATATATCGTGGCGACGGTGTGCTGGTGTCTTCATAAATCCTCCCAATAATGTTGGCAGGATTCTTATAAAGCTCAATCGTTAATAACTCGTGACTACACTATCTAGTGTTCCGACCAAATATCAATGGTCAGAGTTGCGTGTACACTTGAGTACTCTGGAGGGTGCGGACCTGGGCTTTCCCGATATTCCATTGTGTAAAGCACCTGCTTTGCCTACCCGGCTATGCCGACCTACTTCCAGTAACCACTAGTTTTCGTCTGGTGGACGCAGCGAAGGACCTCAGCGATCACCCAAAACCGTCCAATGAGTATCACCTGAAAACCGGCCAACGAGAATAGCGTTTAACACCCCCTCTGCCATCCGCCGCCACGGCAAGCGTGGCAGGCAGGCTCCGGACAAAAAGTCGAAGGGCTGCAAGGACGTTATGTCCGTCTATGCGGCAAAACAGGATGAGGTAGGGGTGCCTTATAATTGACGCCGATGGGAAAACTGACGCCTCCGCAAGTCGAAGAGTACTTCGATAAGCATCTGCCTTACCGGACCGGGATTCTGCTCGCTCATTACCGGATGACGCGTGGGCCTTGGACGGGTGATCCGGGCATGCTAAATGCATGCTTCGTGTCGGCTCTGGTCACAGGCAGGTTGTTTCTAAATGTGCTGGGAGTCGGCAAGAAGAAGGGAAAGGGGGGATATGTGTTGGATCGCTATTCGCCCAGGCCTACCGATGTGACGGTTGACGACTTAGGCGGCGTGCTTATTGATCCAGCAACACTCCCAAAAGCAGAACGAGACTTGTTCCTCCATTTCCTCATCATGGCGGACCAAGCTGCTGCCCACTTTACCGTGCCAATAAGGACGTCGGTAAGGATTCTGGTAAAAAACCCAACAGGGTAAATATCTGTTAATACTTGGCCTGTGGGCGATGCTGAGTTACGGCAGGAACAACAATAGCTTCAGGATAGGGTTCCAATAACTCTCCCTCCTTAGCCAAGGCGCTTTAGCGACTGCGGCTTTGAGACCTCAGCTCGACAATATGTGCAAACGCGTGGCTTGAGAGCTGAGCGAGAACGGCTAGATCGGCGGGACTGCGGGATGCCTCTCCGCAGTTAATGCAGAAGGCATCCCCCGGAATTATCCACGTGCGCGGCCTTGTTGTTTGAGATTTGCGATGTCTAGAAAGGCCTTCGAGGCGTATGCGGAGAGAGCGAGCAGATCCGTCGGACTGTAGCTGCTGGCAGCTTTCCACTCGCCGGTCTTCTCGTCCTTGTAGCTGTTGCTGATTGTCGTGTTGTACATGATTCCGTTCTCCGTCTGGTTCGGCCAGACCGTGAGCTCAAGGCCGCCATGTCTGTACTTCAGGACGGGACGATTTCCGGGCTGCGGGGCCTCTTCTTCATTGGCATTTGCGGCGCGTTGCGCAGTGGCTTGGGTCATAAATTCTCCATCGTTTGTGGGTTAATAGCCGGCCGAGTATAGGAATGCCAGCACAACTTGCAAGGGAGAATTACACATCGGATGCAGCCGACGGTTGCGGCTACGGTCGAATGCAACTGCCAGACTCGATGTATGGCGATCACCACCGCCTCATGGCGATCAAAGGAAGCAATGACATCTCCCTCAAGCAGGGCCGACGGTGTGCCGCGAAGTGAACGGAATAATCGCTAGAAGGACGGCAAGGGGTTGTAGGACGGACTTAATCTCATTTACTTTCGCGGTTCTTGGCGCAAGTCCATTCTGGATTTCAGCGCGAAGGCAAGACCGGAGATTGTGGAGGGTGTGCGTGCCAAGTCCCTAGAGCGTAATTATCCTTAACGCCTTTGTTCGCCGCTCCGCGCAACCTTCCGAATCACTTCTTGCATTAGCACAGTTGCGGCAGATATTCTCAGTGCTAGAAATGCAGGCATAAATCGGGCTACTAACCTAATATCTAATAATGCAAATTAGATAATGTCGTCGCCCACTGTAAATCGGCAAGAGCATGCAAGCATGAAAGCTCAAATTCTGTTAAGATGAACCTACAATTCTAAACTATGGTGCGACGTCACCTTCTATAGCACTATGTTATATTTCACAGTTCCTTGTCTATTCCATGGCAAACATAAATCTGACTTTCATATCTACATTGGCCAACCGGCCGCTGGCATCGATCCCAGCAAGTTTCAGGCCCAATGGTTAACACGATTCCGACACGGTATTATTGACAAGGCCTTCCGCAAGTGGCTGGTGGATGTGCATACCTATGCGATCGCTAATAAGCTCGACTTTACAGTGCTTTGTGCTAGCGGCAAGCTATCTGCGACCTCACAATCTGAGCCTTCGGGGCAATCTGTTCTGACCGATCTCAAAGTTATCGATATTGCTAAAGCCGCAATGACCGTGAAATCTTCCCGGACTGCGGCGTCTAAAAAACCCCTGACTGATATCCCTCCTAATCTGCTGATTCAACTATGGACCTCCGATCTCACTAAGGAGACTGCTGCTTATCATAGAACCAAGGAAATGATCGTAAACAACATTGTGAGTCTGTTGTGCCAAACGTCGCCTAAGACTTCAAATGCGTGCCATCTTCTCTTGCGATTCCTACTGAGTTGCGAGCGTGTAACATTAGGCCACTTGCTGAAAACGGAAATGGATGTACAGCAGATTAATAACCTAACCTCACTACTGTCCGGTTAACTTGCAGGGTGCTGGCTGCAAGGTATAGCTGCGCAATAAGTTGAAGCCATTTTGGGCTTGCCGCGATTTGAACGCGAGGAGAGCCGACAATGGCTCATGAATCAGGGCCGCACCGTCTTCTCGCAATTGATCAGCTTTCTTCCCGACCGGGAGTTCCGTCGTTGCGTCGAGCGTTATCAGGGCGAGCTCCGGCTGCGAGGCTTCTCCTGCTGGGATCAGTATCTGGCGATGGCCTTCGCCCAGTTGACCTATCGCGAGAGTCTGCGCGACATCGAAGCTTGTTTGGGTTCGTTGCAGGGCAAGCTGTATCACTTGGGATTCCATGGCAAGGTGGCACGCTCGACGTTGGCGGACGCGAACGAATCGCGGGACTGGAGAATCTTCGCCGACTTCGCCCACCGACTGATTGCAACCGCGCGCGGACTGTATGCCCGCGAGTCAATGGGCGTCGATCTGGAGCAGAGTCTGTATGCTCTGGATTCGACAACCATCGATCTGTGTCTGGCGCTGTTTCCGTGGGCCCGGTTCCGGCGGCGGAAAGCCGCTATCAAGCTGCACACGCTGCTGGACCTGCGCGGCAACATTCCAACGTTTATTCGCGTTACCGATGGTAAGGTACATGACGTCAACCTGGGGTTTTTTGCATATCCCCGCAAAAACCATCATTCCAGATTCAGGCGGCCAGTGTAGCTGCCTGATCTGAGGGTAGACCAATCAATGCACGGATGATCGCATCTACATTCAGGGCGTCTGGTTGCTTCTGGAACTCATAGCGCCCCTGGAGATTGATGTGTTGCCAGGCAATGAGAGATATCTTCTTGGTGGCCTCCGCGCCCCGTGTATCTCCCGTTTTTTCCTGATGATCAAGGAGCCGGGAGAGAAGCGAGGCGTTGAAGAAGATGATGCAGTTGGCGATCAGGCGGCTGCATTCCGCCCAAAGTTCCTGCTCGTATTCGGTTTTGAAACGAACCTTGCCGAACCCGGCGTGGGAGATGGCGCGGGCAAGCTGGTGATAATTCTCGCCACGGTTCAGGGCCTTCTGGACGCCCTGCCGCAATGGCGGAGAATCAACATAGTTGAGCAAATAAAGGCTTGTGTGAATGCTGTCGTACTCCCAAAGCGCGCGCTTGGTACGGCTGTGGCGGGCATGAGAACTGAGCTTACGTACGAGGGTGCTCTGCGTGGTGTCCTTCCGTGCAAGGGACACGAAGATGCGCCTGCACTCATCCCATTCCCGGATAATATCCTTCTCTCGAATCTTCCTGACGGGTTTCAGGACTGCGTCGCCGTAGCGGCTGGGATGCTGGAACGCAATCAGCGAGGAACTTACTTTGCCGCAGATATCCCTGTAACGCGGCGCGAATTGGTCGCCGAAAACATATAGGATTGCCGAGTTCAAGTGATTGGTGCCGTGTGTATCCACAGAATGAATATCGGGCTGAATGTCCGTTGTATTGTTGTACATGACGTCGTAGACAAAGTGGCTTTCATGGTCATCCGCGCTGATATTGCGGGCATTGACCGGCACGTTGTTGGCGACCATTGTGTAAGGCACAATTCCTTTCCTCAGACCAAAATACTTCGGGGAATGACGGGCGTTGAAAGTACGGACAGCAGTCTCAACTTTCTGGCCGTCACTGCTGGAATGCACGACTCCGCCGATATCGTAATGGCGGAAAATGGGGAGCTGTGCAATCGCATTGCTGAGAATATCACTGGCTTCCCGCAGGGTCTCGCGACGTAGATAATTATCAGACGTGGACATCAGGGTGTGGTAGCCGATGTCGGATATCTGGCCCATTCGGGGAATTCCTGTGTTGGTGCCCCAGCTGATTTTGGCATTCTGAA
>PLQW01000028.1 GCA_003160215.1 Acidobacteriaceae bacterium | reverse complement strand
CTCGGGTTTCCGCGATCCGCATCTCGGCGCCGCGGACTAGTAGAGAAACGTTGGAAGGGTCAGCATCGCCGTAGCCGACGAAACCGGCGGAATCCTTGGACGGGTACACCGTCGCCTTGAGCACGAAGCGGTTGGCGGCGGAATCACACAGGGAATCGACAGCCTCGACATGGATACCACGGCATCTCTTGCGACGCGCCAGGCGGACGAGTCCAGTGTGGGTTACGAAGCAGCCATTCTCTAGCTGGATCACGTCTCCACTCGCAAAGGAGAAGCTGAATTGTTTGGTCAGTTCTTTTAGCGCTTGGATCCGTGCTCGGTTGATGTTCGGGTAAAGCTTCTTGACTAGGGAAGTGTTGTGGCGTATTAGCTGGAGGTTGTTCTTGTCGAGATTCTTGGAAGGCATAAAGCACCTCACTGATGTCTAAATGATTTAGAGCACTGGAACTCATAAAATGTTCATCTATGTATACCAATGGTGAACATTGTGTACCATACTCAATGCTGTGTCAAGTGGAAAAACGGTTTGCGACCCGTGGATGAAAGTTTTAGAATCCCGGCAGCTTATGACAGCCAAAGACGAACGGATTGGATTCAGAGTCTCCAGCGAGATCAAAGTTGCCCTTTTGCAGATCGCTAAGAAGGAAGGCCGAAGCTTGGCCCAAATTTGCGAATTGCTTCTCAAGGGCGGAATTCACGAGTACGAGAGGGAAGGATCTAGATATCTCCATCGTTTTGTAGAACGGACAAAAGAAAAGGGCAAGTAGTGCACCTCGGAGGAAGAGACAAAGGCGCTATTAACCGTTGTAGGCCTCAACGCAATCGTGTACTAGGAGCTCGCAGATTTGAGAGATGTTCGGCTGCGTTTGCCCGAGTTCAACCGTCGGAAGCGCACGAGATGCAGCGGGCTCGCAAAGGAGAACACGTACCAGCGCCGGTGATCGTTCAGCTCTCGAGCGACCAGTAGAGTTCTGCAAGCGCATTGCAATCGGCGCTTTGGCATAGATGGTCGCCTCCAGACTTGGCGCGCCCCCAAGTCTGTGGGTCATGAAAAAGGGCGTTTTACCAAACGAAGCCAATAAGTCTTTTGTTAACAATGCCGCCGTGTCCCTTTCTGACTGGACTAATGCAATCGTGCATATCCCAGGTGGCCTGCGATGACCTTGTAGCCGGCATCATTGGGATGGAAACCGTCAACCGCGATCAGAATTGCTTCTCTTTCATAGCGGGTCGGATGCAAGTCATAATGGCGGGTTTGCGCCCGCGGTTGAGGTGTTCCGAGCGGCCCAGTCAAATCCGCCGAGCAAATCTTGGATTCATCCCACCGCGAATTCATGGCTCATTACGGTATATATAGGAATAAAACTTGGGGAGCCCAAGGCTCCCTCAGTACTGCAATGCTGAACCGACGACTAGAACATCAACTTCAGACCCAAACCGAATGTTGCGGCGCTCGTCGGTGGGCTGGCCGCCCGTCGGTAAAGGTGGACGACAAGTTGTCAATGGCATGCGACCAGGTGTAGTTCGCAACCAACTGCAGGTCCTTATTGAAAAGATTGCTGGTCAAGAACTTCACATTGGGGCCGTTGTGCAGGTTAAACCCTTCGCTGCCTCGCCAGTTGGTGTTGCCTACTGGTAATTCAGCCGATTGCCGAGGTTCGTATCCCTCTCATAGGCCGAGCCGAAATCCTGCGTATTGACGTTGCGATGTCGTGCAGGTTAGTTCCCTTGGAACCGGTGGTTCCTCCGACAGCATCGAATTCCTCATTACGGTTCCGGGCAGGTTGGGAACTGAGGCGGTGCTGAACAAGCCAGGCGTCAAAGGAACGGTGCCCAACGGCTGCAGTTGATTCAAATCGGTTGTAGTCTATCTTTGTCGAAACTTACCACGTTCGGCGTGAACATGTGAGTGAAGTTGGGGTTCAGGTTCTGGTTGAAGTTTTTCTGCCCGGTATCGTAGCCCACGTAGGAACTGGTGCTGATGGTGCCGGGGAAGTCCAGTTCGCTATAAGAGGGCATAGCTATCCGACAAAACCACGATCTACATCGTGGCGCTATTCCTGGCGGGCGCGGGGTCCGTTTGGCCTGAGATTCATCCCCGCGCCCGTTGATTGCCGCGCGTTCTTAGCGTGTGCCCGAGGGAACGATATTGGGAATCGTTACCGCGGATGNNAAACTCTTTTCCTTTCGGTCGAAGTAGGGTTCGATGGTTCGTCTCATCCAACGCCGCGCGTTTTTAGTGCGCGCGCGAGGGAACGAAGTTGAGAATCGTTACCGCGGATGACTCCTGCGGCTTGGTGCCGGTTCTTCCGCAGTTTGCTACCAACGGAGATACCCGAGACCCCAGCGGAAACTGCGCAAGCGTTCTATCCTGCACATTGATGTCTCCGAATGTCCTATCCATACGGGGAGGCTGCAAGGAGCAGCACGCCGGCCTATTATTCGGTGACCCGCCAGGGATACGCACGCTGCAATCTGTTCCTGGAGGACATACCGGCATCGGCCCTCCGTCGCCCGCGAAAGCGGGGAGTGTCAGTGCAACCAGGCAAGTAATCGTTACTGCGATGCTGAGAATGTTTTTCATAAAACTCTTTTCCTTTCGGTCGAGGTTAAGTATCCCCCGGCAGAGCCGGAGGCTTTAGGTTGTGAGCCGCTCAAAGCGGCTGTGCGGGGTCGCTAGCGCGGGCCCCGATTGAGCCAACTTACGGTTGCCGCTTAGCGCCACTGATTGATTTGCCCCAGGCGCTTGTTCTCTTGCTTCTGGTTTCGAGTGTACTCTCGCATCACGTCCTCCCGTGGACAAGTAGTACCTTCGTGCCACGAAATTCTGACCCACAAAGTTTCTCCTGTTTCCCAATGTCTTCTTGCGGCACTTCGGGATGAATACCACATGGTATTTGCGCTCCCACATTCGTATGGCTTAGGCTTTCCATCTCATCCATCGCGAAACTCCCTCTCGTGTGCTTTGGCGGCTCACGTTTGGGAGTTTCCGCGATGGACCCCTGTATCTGTCACACCCCTACAGCCTTTGCCCGGCAGAGCCGGGGAGGCTCGCTGCGTAGTAGGGTTAAGAGGTTCGTCTCAGGCCAAATCATGCCTCAACCTATAATTGCCAAAAGGTATAGGTTAAGAGGCCCGGTGACTCCATAATTCATAATAGTCACACCGCGATACACCGAGATAATCAGATAGTCCTCTTCACTACTGTCCGGTTAACTTGCAGGGTGACGGCTGCAAGTAATAGCTGCGCAATAAGTTGAAGCCATTTCGGGCTTGCCGCGATTTGAATGCGAGGAGAGCAGACAATGGCTCATGAATCAGGGCCGCACCGTCTTCTCGCAGTTAATCAGCTTTCTTCCCCGACCGGGAGTTCCGTCGTTGCGTCGAGCGTTATCAGGGCGACCTCCGGCTGCGAGGCTTCAGCTGTTGGGATCAGTATCTGGCGATGGCCTTCGCCCAGTTGACCTATCGGGAAAGTCTGCGCGACATCGAAGCTTGTTTGGGTTCGTTGCAGGGCAAGCTGTATCACCTGGGATTCCGTGGCAAGGTGGCGCGCTCGACGCTGGCGGATGCGAACGAATCGCGGGACTGGCGTATCTTTGCCGACTTCGCGCAAAGGCTGATTGCCATCGCACGCGGACTGTACGTCCGAGAGCCCATGGGCGTCGATCTGGAGCAGAGCCTGTATGCTCTGGATTCGACAACCATCGATCTCTGTCTGACGCTGTTTCCCTGGGCCCGGTTTCGGCGACGCAAGGCCGCCGTCAAGCTGCACACGCTGCTGGATCTGCGCGGCAACATTCCCACTTTTATCCGCGTTACCGACGGCAAGGTGCATGACGTCAATATGCTGGACGAGATCATGCCGCAAGCCGGAGCCTTCTATGTCATGGATCGCGGCTACGTCGATTTCGAGCGGTTGTTCCTGCTGACGCTCAGCTCGGCCTTCTTCGTGGTGCGCA
>PLQW01000122.1:2153-3764 GCA_003160215.1 Acidobacteriaceae bacterium | reverse complement strand
GAGCTACGGCAAGGAGTCGAAGTTGAGTTACCTGGGCCATGCGCTGGTGGAGAACCGCAACGGCCTGATTGCGGCCGCGATGGTGACGCACGCCGATGGTCTGGCCGAGCGCGATGCTGCGCTCTTGATGCTGGTGCAAAAGCAAGAGGGCCGCTCGCGGCGCATCACGGTGGGCGCGGACAAGGCTTACGATAGCAAGGATTTTGTGCGCACGGTGCGGGAGTTGAACGTGACACCGCATGTAGCGAAGAACGACAAGGGCCGGCGCAGCAACCTGGACCGCAGAACCACACGGCAGCCTGGCTATGCCGTCAGCCTGAGTCGGCGATGGTTGATTGAAAAGGGCTTCGGCTGGCTCAAGCAGACAGGCCCGCTGCGTCAGGTCAAGCTGCGAGGTTTGGAGAAAGTGGACTGGCTGTTCGTCTTCAGTTGCGCCGCACACAACCTGATCCGACTGCCAAAACTCATGGCTCAACCACCGGGAAGGCTCAGGGAGCAATGTGCCTGAGCCACGGTTGCGGGCCTCCGGGATGCTTTCCTGAGGCACGCAAAACCCTATAAACACTGGTCAGACCCGCAGTTCAAACAGATTGCAGCCGGGCAGAGACGCAAATCACCAGGAAATTCGTTACAATGCGGCGAATTTCAACAAGTTCCTAGGATGGAATGGTCGCGCTCCTGCGCGGCTTTCTGCACATCCCCGCTTCTTCGCGATTGAGGTCTTCTGATGAGTCGCTTCGTGTTCGCCGTTCTCCTGGCCTTTGCCGCTATGGGTCTTCACTCCCAGGACTACACTCTTGGCCCCGATTCGCAGCCGCAAGACGGCGTGCCTAAAGGCATGGTGACCAAATTTACGCTGGCGCCAGGCAAGGATTATCGCGGCACGCCGCACAACTGCGCAATCTATGTGCCTGCGCAGTACGACGCGAGCAAGCCGACGCCGTTCATGGTTTTTCTTGACGGCAGCCAGGCACTCGGCGACAGCATGCACGTGCCGGTGGTCCTGGACAACCTTATCGCCAAACACGATTTGCCGGCGATGATCGCGATCTTCGTCGATCCCGGCATTTTGCCCGTGGTCTCGGATCCATCGCAAGCGGATATCGCCCAGAACCGGTACAACCGAATCTACGAATACGACTCGCTGACCCCGCGCTTCTCGGATTTTCTCGTCAATGAGCTGATCCCCGAAGTGGCGAAGCAGTACAACCTGTCAAAGAATCCCGATGACCACGCCCTGAGCGGCGTGAGCACGGGCGCGGTGGGCGCATTCATGGCAGCGTGGAACCGGCCCGACCAGTTTCATCGCGTGTTGAGCCTCATCGGCACGTACGTTTCAATGAAGGGCGCAGATGCGCTCCCGGCGCTGGTGCGCAAGACGGAGCCCAAGCCGATTCGCATCTTCATGCAGGATGGGACGGCGGATCACATCACCCCCGCGGAACCCTACGGAACCAACTTTGCCGGGAGCTGGCCCATCAACAACCAGGTGATGTACGAGGCGCTGGAGTTTGCCGGCTACGATGCGAAGCTGGTGATGGGAACGGACGGGCACAGCACGAAGCATGGAGGCGCGATCCTGCCCGATGCGCTGCGCTGGCTGTGGCGCGA
>PLQW01000122.1:0-2113 GCA_003160215.1 Acidobacteriaceae bacterium | reverse complement strand
GCCGATCCGCGGGCCGCGACGGTTGACCGAGTGGACGCGAATGGCAAGATCACGCCATTCGCCGAGCCGCCCAACGACACGTCGATCCTGCGCATGGGAGCGAACGATCGCCTCTACACTTACTCGCCTTCTACGGGAGAGATCGTCTCCTCAAACACAGCGACCGGCACAGCGAGCGACCAGAAAACGATCGCCCGGAACCTTACTCATGTGCTCGACTTTGTGGTTGCGCAAAACGGCACGATCTACTTTCTCGATGTTACGACGGCGACGATTGGCGTGATCGATTCTTCGGGCCAGCCGCGGGTCGCGTTGCACTGGACCGATCTTGGCGGGGAATTAGCTGCTCCCAAGGGACTGGCTCTTTCGCCGGACCAGTCGATGCTGGTGGTGACCGACACGGTCTCGCGCTATGGCTGGTCGTTCCAGTTCGCGGCGGACGGCACGCTCGAGAATGGAGAACCGTTTTACCGGCTTGAGCTGCCGGAGACCACGGTCATGAGCTGGCAAAGCGGAACGCGCGGCGCGGTGGAGGACGAGAACGGCAGGGTATATTTCGCCACGCCGCTGGGCGTTCAGATCTCCATGCAGAACGGCCGCGTGGCGGAGATCCTGAATCCGCCTGTGCCGGGCGCGCCGATTACGGCCATCACGTTTGCAGGCAGTGGTGATGCGAGCTGGCTTTACGTTGCGGAGAACGGCAAGCTCTACCGGCGGCCGGTGAAGGTGACGGGTGCGAATGCGTGGACTGTTGTGAAGCCGCCGAAGCCGACGCTGTAGACATGCAATCAGCGAAACGAAAAGGGCCGCCCGCAGGCGGCCCTCATGCTGATCACTGACAACTGACTACTGANNCCTAACCATTTTCTTTTTCATAAAGCAATTATGCGCCCAATTAGCTTTTTCTTCCCTAATCCCTAATCCCTAATCCCTGTTCCCTATTCCCTGCCTTTCACCACCGTCCCCACGCCCGCGTGAAGTAATCGGCCAACGTCATGCCGACCAGCACCAGGAACATGAAGAAGCCCGAGGCCACGGTGAGCTTGGTGAGCTTGGGGCTGTACTTGACGTGCATGAAGAACAGCACCACCAGCATGGCTTTAGTGGTGGCAATGGCGAGCGCGACGACGGGATTCCAGAAGAGGGTGAGGCCCGGGGCGATATGCCACTCGCCGAGGTCGATGTAAGAAGCGGCCACTGTGGCCGCGGTGCCCACCAGCAACGCGAGGAAAATGACGACGTAAATCTTCGGGCTGACGATGTGGTGTTCCTGCTCGTGTTGCTGATGTTGTTCGCTCATGCGCCCTAGCCTCTCAGTGCCTGCTGATCAAATACAGCAGGGCGAAGAGATAGATCCAGATAATGTCGACAAAGTGCCAGTACAGCCCGAAATTCTCAACAAACGTGACGTGCCCTGTGGTGTAAGCCCCACCCCTGGCGCGAAAGATCATGAAGATCAGGATGCCGACGCCAATCACCATGTGCAGCGCGTGCATGCCGGTCATCGCGAAGTAAAGGAAGAAGTACTCTTGCGTCTTTTGTGCCATGTCGGGCGCGAGCGGCTGGTCGTGATACTCCTTGTAAACTTCAGGGTCCGACGCGGGATTGACGAACGACTGCACGCTAAAACTGGAGCCTGGAATATGGTGCTTCTCCCATTTTTCGTGCCACTCGATGCCCTTAATGCCAAGAAAGGTCAGTCCGAACACGAGCGTGAGGCCCAGGCAGAGCAGCAGCGCGCCTTTGCGGCGCACCTCCGCCGACCACACGCTCATGGCCATCGTGAAGCTGGAGGCAATGAGGACCGCTGTGTTGGCAGTGCCCCAGAAGATGCTCAACTGGTGCGAACCCTCCACGAACGCCGGGTAATACCAGTTGCGCATGACCAGATAGGCGGTGAACAACCCGCCGAAGAACATGACCTCCGTGAGCAGGAACAGCCACATGGCGAAGTTTGTCGTGTCTGCCTGCTGCTCGACGGATTCGAAGTGGTGGCGCTGATAGGGCGGATGCTCGTGATGAACCTCCGCGGCGGCGCTGTTGGAGATTGCCGTGCTATCCGACACTCGCCACCTCTTTCTGTTGTTGATGCTCGAGCCACTCGTAGTCGTAG
>PLQW01000041.1 GCA_003160215.1 Acidobacteriaceae bacterium | reverse complement strand
ATGCGGCGCGCGAAGCGCGGCCTTGACACTGGCCGGGCCTCGGCTATGCTCTGGCTATCCGGGGTATGTCGTTCGGGAATGCTGCATCAAAGACCAAGACCGAGACTCTGACTGATCTGATTCGTGTGCGTGGTTTGTGGTTCTAACTTGTGCGCCGCTGGCTCCTGCTGAATGGCGGGGGAATGGGATACGTCGCGGCTGAGTTCCTGGCCCAGCGTCGCTGCATTGTTCGTATAAATCTGCGCGTCATNNGCGCCCAACTCGGTGTCCACGTGAATGAGGACACGGTCGGCAGTCTGTCCCTGGCTGGAGTGGCTGGTCATGGCATAACCGTGATCGAGATGCGGATGCTTGCACGGATCGAGTTCGACCGCGCGACCACCGTCCATCTTCAAGCGCAGCCGCTCGTGTCCGTCGATGCTCTCAATGGTCCCCAACTCGCGGTTCGCAACTTTGAGCTCGTGGGCCGGCGCCGTAAATTGGATGCGGTCGCCCACTGAAAAACTCCGCGTCTCCTCGCGGAAGACGGAAACGCCCTGCTGTCGGCGTGGATCGTATGTTCGCTGCGTGCCGTCGTGCAGCTCGACTATCAGCCGGTTGTTCGGTGCGTCGATACTCTTTACCTGTGCGTACTCACCTTTCCCAATGCCAGTCTCCTTCGACGAGCGCGAGTAGCGCAGCACATCGCCCACCTCATAGCGCTCGGCCCACGTCCGGTCCGCGCCGGTGAGATCTTGGCGCGGCACCAGCGTCCTGATGCGGTGCTCCTGGTTGCTGACGAGGCCACTCCGCTGCATTTCCGTATGGACGCGCTCGTTGATCTCCATGCGAGAGCGATTATCGGGAGAAATCACCAGCGTGGCCTCCGCCGATTTTGCGTACTCCTTCGCAATCGCCGCGATACGCTCGTCGTGGCCTTGAATCTCGTGGACTCGGCCCTGCCGGCCAAGATTCTGTATTGCTTCGCGCACCTCGCCACGTGCAAGCTGCTCGACTACCTGTTTCAGTTCTGGGTCTTTCTGCCGCACGATCTCTTCGAGCTTGACCGTTCTCATGCCGGCGTCCTGGAGCTGCGCGAAGGGCCTCCCGGCCTCAACCGCCTCATGTTGCCGCCGGTCGCCGACGAGCAACACACGGTCATTCGGATGGAGCCGGTTCACAAACTCATGCACCTGCCGGGTCGATGCCAGAGAGGATTCGTCGAGTACATAGAGCCGCTTCTCCCCGCTGTGCGGCTGCTGTCCACGTACCAGATGCTTCTGTAGTGTGGATGTCTCCATGCCTGCTTCCCCGAGTTTCTGCGCCGCGCGGGACGTGGGCGCGAAACCTTCCACCCTGAATCCCTCGGCTTCCGCGCCTTCGCGGATCACGGACAGAGTTGTTGTCTTGCCCGCGCCTGCGATGCCATCTAAACCGACAACCTTCTCCCGCGAAAGAAAGATTTCGTCTACTGCCTGGCGCTGCGACGCATTCAGTTCGGGGTGGCGGTCTTCCGTAGCGATACGCACTGGCGGCGAGACTAGCATTGGATCGGCGTAGTCACGCCGATTGCCTTCCTGCATCTGGCCGACGATCTCACGCTCCATGCGTACCATGGCGGCGGTTGTGTACTGTTTGCCAGCACCAACGTGCGAGACTTCGCGGAACTCCCCGGCCTCGATCCGGCGCTCGAACTCATGCCGGACCTGGGCATAGGTGGTTTCTCCCATGCCGCGCACCAGCGCTGTTTCAAGGATCGCGCGGCGGTCCTGTACCGCCGATCTCTCGAAGACATGATCGCGCGCCCATGTCACGGCCTGCTTCGCCTGAACCTCTGGTTGCGGTATCTGATATTGCCCATGTTGGCGCGCCTGTGCGACGACGCGGTCCGCCTGATGCCCGTACTGTGCGGCTAACTCGCGGTGCCTCTGTAAGACTTCTCCAGGCGACAGCAGTTCCTTGCGGTCGCGCGTATGGTGGGCCGCGATCTGCGCCGCTGCGGCGCCGTCAAATCCTTGTTCTCGGAGATGGTCTTTGATCTGTTCACGTCGCGGACTGGAAGCCTCCAGATATTCCTTCGAGTAGCCTCGAATCTCTGGCTGTCCATGCTTGCCGCGCTCCAGCTCATAGCCCAGCTTTTCCAGATGCAGAGCCAACTCGGATCGGTAGACCGCCGTGGCGTAGCGTTGTGACACGAACATCTCATGCGGCTGCAAAGCTCGCACCTGTTTCCCGCTTTCAGGACTGCTCTCGCGCTCGGTCATGTTGAAGATCACGGCATGGGTATGAAGCTGGGGCGCAGCATAGCCATCGACGGGCCGCGCCGTGTCGTGCTCGAAAGTGGCGGCGATGAATTTTCCGGTCGTTTCGGGGGAATGGACATTGCCGATCCGCGCCTGCGTGTATCGCTCAAGTTCCTGAAGTGCCGCGCGTACACTCTCCCGATGGGCTTCCCGCACCCGATCATCGCCGCCCACAAGCGCGGTGAGCGATACCGACTTCGGCGCAGAGAACGTGGCGTCCCAGCCCGCGCGATGCTCGGCGCTTGTGACCTCTCTGCCAAATTTGCCTTCATAGGTTCTCGAAACTTGATGCCGCACGAGCTGCTCTTCGGTGTGCGGATGTTGGCCTTCACTCAGTCGTGCAAAGTGCTCAGAACCAACGCCACCTTGCAACCCCCACTGCTCGGCAAGTCTGCCTTGCCATTGGCTATGACCCTGCTGATCGCGGCTCCAGTAGTTCTGTTCCTGCGCGGCAAACTCCCGCGCAT
>PLQW01000287.1 GCA_003160215.1 Acidobacteriaceae bacterium | reverse complement strand
GAGCCCTGCAGCAATACGTGGCCCATTACCACGAGGAGCGCGCAATCACCAGGGCAAGCAGAACCGGCTCCTGTTCCCCTTGCCGAATCGAGGGGCGAGCGGGGAGAACGGAATTGTGCGTTGCAAGGAACGACTGGGTGGTCTGCTGAAGTACTATGAGCGGGAAGCGGCATGAGCCTTCCGTCGGGTAAACTTCCCTTCCTTGCAGCCAAGATGAGTTTTTCTACCATACGAGGTTCGCTGTGGATGGCGAGACGATCATGCTGAAGTCGCGAATGCGATAATCGCTCGGCCCGTCCATCAGGCTCCGACAGCCAGGGCTGGCTTCGCCTCGATCATCCTGGCAACGCCGGCCACCCGCTCATACGAGTGCAGCCGGTCTGCATGCTCATGCGTATCGGTCACAACGATCACTTCGTCGGCGCCAGTATCACTTGCCAGCTTCTCTAGTCCCGCCTTCACCGTTGCATCCGATCCCACAATCGCCGCGCACAGTTTGTTCTCGACGGCCGCCCGCTCCCAGTCCTGCCATAGCGGCTCCATGGAATCCACTGGCGGCAACAACTCCACCGGCTGGTTCCGGATCAGCCGCAGAAAGCGCTGCTGCGGTGTCGTGAATAACCGCCGGGCGGCCGCATCCGTCTCCGCTGCAATCGCCTGCACCCCAATTATTAGGTATGGTTTAAGGAGCACCTCGCTTGGCCGGAAGTGCTCGCGGTACAACTGCGTGGCTGCATACAGATACTCAGGAGCAAAATGCGCTGCGAATGCAAACGGCAACCCCAGCATCCCTGCCAGTTGCGCACTGAAGCCACTCGACCCCAGCAATGTGATCGGCACATTGCTTCCTTGTCCGGGAATTGCTTTCACCACCTGCCCCGGCTTCTCCGGCCCGAGGTATGTCCGCAGTTCATCGAGCAGCGCCGGAAAATCCTCTCCGCTCTGCCGCAAATCCCGTCGTAGCGCCCGCATTGTCTCAAAGTCGCCGCCCGGAGCACGTCCCAGCCCCAGGTCAATTCGCCCCGGATACAGCGCCTCCAGCGTTCCAAACTGTTCCGCTACCACCAGCGGTGCATGATTCGGCAGCATTACTCCACCGCTGCCCACGCGAATCGTCTTCGTCGCGCCCGCCACATGCCCAATCAGAACCGCAGTGGCGGAGCAAGCCAGTCCAGAAATGGAGTGATGTTCTGCCAGCCAATAGCGCCTGTATCCCAGCTTCTCCACGTGCTGCGCCAGGTTCACCGACCGGGCAATCGCGCTGCCCGCGGATTCGCCTGCTCGCATGCCCACAAGATCTAGTACCGAAACGGCTAACTCGTTACGCATGGCTAATTAGATGAACCAGCCGGGCAAGCGATGGGGACGTTACCTCAGAGGAAGCGGCTCAACCGGTGGCGATGCCCATGCCAGGGTGAATGACCACTCACGTCCGTTAGCTTCCAGAATCCTTATCCTGCGCTAGCCGGAGCGATTGCGATAGTTCGGGGAACAAGGTGAAATACTGCTCGATGTTCATTGGCTCCTTTCGTGTAAAACGGAAAACCGTGTCGCTGGTGTGTTCTAGCTCCCCGGCAGCAATCGCTTCAAACCATCCGACGGCTAGATCGACGCGCCATGAAGCCTCTTCCCGCTTTCTCAACCGCTCTCGTCCGGATTCGCCGGACTCCGACTGGTAGCGAAGCTGCCGGCCAGTCAGCGCAGAAAATCGACGAGCCACCTCGGCAAGGCTCAGCGCTTCCGGTCCGGTGACATCGTGCGTGCCGCCGGGCGGATTCGCCAGCACCGCGGCCGCGGTTCGGGCGGCGTCCTCGCGGGAAACGAAAGCGCCTCGCGTCTCGTTCGCCGGACCGCGCATCACCCCTTCGACATCGAATTTCTCCAGAAACATATCCAGATAGAATGCGTTTCGCAGCACGGTATACGGGAGACCTGTCGCCGCAAGGTACTGCTCGCTCAGGGAGTGATCGCGCGAATAGAGGTATTTCGACCTCGGAGAGGCGCCTTGGAGTGACAAATAGACGACGTGTCCCACCCGTGCCCGCACGGCAGCTTCGAACGCATTCCGATGCAGTTGTGCACGTTCCCCTGGCTTGCCAGACCCCGAGATCACCAGCGCAGCAGACACTTCTGCGAAGGCGCCGTCCAGCGTTGCCGGTTCTGCGAAGTCGCCGCGAACCACTTCTGCTCCATCCACTGCTGGAGCTTGTTGTGGATGGCGCGTCATCAGGCGCAAAGAATATCCTTTTTGCGCCAGTAATGCAGCAGCACGTCGTGCGATACGTCCGGAAGCGCCCGTAATCAAAAGCATATTCAACCCGGTGATGAGAGTCATTATGACGATACAGCGCTGCACGAAGATCTGGCCTATGTTGAATCGTTCTTTGCGCAGTATGCTCTCATTCAGAGGGAGCACAAATCTCGACGGGGAACGATGGCCTGGCGAAGCGGGCATAACATCCGCTTTCGCTTGACTTGTTGCCCACGGCAAGCGGCAATGTCATGCGAACCGGAGAACACGCATGACCGATGCAATCAGCGCAAAACTCGAAGAATTACCCCACTTGCGGACCTCCAAGCTCCGCGCTTTGTGGCAAGAATTATTCGCCAGGCCTGCTCACCCGAGGCTGCGTCGCGACCTGATGATCCCCCTCCTTGCTTACCGCATGCAGGAGAAGGCTTATGGGGGCCTGAAACTCTCCACCCGGAAACGCTTGCAAAAACTGGCCGGGGAATTAAAGCGGGACCCGAAGGCCCAACTCCCGCCCAACCAGCGGTTCAAGTCCGGAACCAAGCTGGTCCGACAGTGGCAGGGCAAGATCCATGAAGTCCTCGTAGTCGATGAAGGGTTTAATTATCGAAACAAACGCTACGAGAGCCTGTCCGAGATCGCGCGAGAGATAACCGGAACCCGTTGGTCTGGGCCCCTGTTCTTTGGGCTGAAGCCGCCGCGGAAAGCGAGGTTAAACCAATGACTGTTAACGTTCGCTCCCGCGTCCGATGTGCCATCTACACCCGGAAGTCCTCCGAGGAAGGGCTGGAACAATCCTTCAACTCTCTTCAGGCCCAGCGCGAAGCCTGTGATGCCTATATCGCCAGCCAGCGCCACGAAGGATGGCATGCGATAACTACACCATACGACGATGGCGGGTTTTCAGGTGGCAACATGAACCGACCAGCCCTGAAACAGCTCCTCGCAGACATAGCCGCCGGCTTGATTGACACCCTGGTCGTCTACAAGGTCGACCGGCTTACACGCTCGCTCACCGACTTTGCCAAAATTATCGAGGTTTTCGACGAGAAGGGCGTGAGCTTCGTCTCTGTGACCCAGCAGTTCAATACCACCACCTCCATGGGTCGGCTGACCTTGAACGTCCTGCTGTCCTTTGCCCAATTCGAACGTGAGGTCACGGGCGAAAGGATCCGGGACAAGATTGCGGCGTCCAAGAAGAAAGGCATGTGGATGGGAGGGGTGGTGCCTTTGGGCTACGGTCTCAAGGGCAGACAATTGGTCGTCAATTCGAAAGAGGCGAAGATCG
This sequence comes from Acidobacteriaceae bacterium, assembly GCA_003160215.1. Lineage (GTDB taxonomy): Bacteria > Acidobacteriota > Terriglobia > Terriglobales > Acidobacteriaceae > Bog-257. Next base: position 51 of record PLQW01000287.1, on the reverse strand, counting down.
TTCAGGAGATTTTCGCCCAATACCTGAGCCTTGATTTTGGCATTCTGAAGT
>PLQW01000181.1 GCA_003160215.1 Acidobacteriaceae bacterium | reverse complement strand
CGTAATCGTGCACAGAGGAGAAGAGATGACTGCGTCATTCCATCGCAAGATCCTGTCTTACATGCTGAGTTTCGTTCTGGTGGCGATCACGATGCCGTTACAGAGCGGCGCACTGGTCATGGGCCAACAACAGCAGGAGCCGCCTGCATCCTCGTCTTCTCCGGAATACGCTGGGCAAGGCGCACCCATGACGGCGCAGGAGTTGCAAAGCCTGGTGGCCCCGATCGCCCTGTATCCCGATGCGCTGGTGGCCCAGATCCTTTCTGCCGCAACCTATCCTGACCAGATCGCGGTGGCCAACTCCTGGCTGCAGCAAAACAAGAACCTGACAGGCAGCGCGCTGGGGAAGGCGGTCAATGCGCAATCGTGGGACCCGAGTGTGAAGGCGCTAACCCAGTTTCCTTCGGTACTGAACAACATGGCGCAAAACATGGTTTGGACGTCGCAGCTGGGCGAGGCCTATCACAACCAGTCATCTGACGTGATGACCGCGGTCCAGACCTTGCGCGCGCAGGCCAAGGCCGCCGGCAATTTGAAGTCGGGTTCGCAGATCACCGTGGTGCAACAGTCGCCGCAGACCATCGTGATTCAACCCACGAACCCGCAGGTCGTCTATGTTCCGGAGTACAACCCGGCGGTCATCTACGGCACACCCTACGTGGTTCCCGGGTACAGCACGGGTGACGTGGTGGCGGCTGGCCTGCTGGGGTTCGGAGCCGGAATCGCGGTGGGCGCCATGATGGGAGGTGGTTGCTGCGGCTGGGGGTGGAGCAGTTGGAACTGCAACTGGTATCACGGCGGCGGCGTGTACTACGGTAACCATCCATACTACGGAAACAACGCATGGCACGGCGGCTACTACGGCGGCTATAACAATTACGGCAACCACCCCTACAACAATGGCTACAACAGCAGCGGCTATCACGCTAACAACTACAACAACAGTGGATACAACCGTACCGGACAGAACAACTACAGCCACAACACCAATGTCAGCGGCAACACGGTGAACGTGAACCGCGACGAGTCGGCAAATTCCTACAACAAATCGGGCGGCGGATGGGCAAGCTCGGACGCAGCGCGTGGCTATGGCTCGCAGGACACCGGCAGCCACGCTACAGCCTTCAGCGGCTACGGTAACCACTCCGGTTCCTCCGACTTCGGCGGTGGAGGTTGGGGCGATCGCTCGGCTAGCTCGCGCGGTTGGGGGAGCCAAGGCGGCGGTGGTGGCTGGGACGGCGGTGGTGGCTTCCACGGCGGCGGCCGGAGATAGTGGTGGGGTAAGTCTATGGATTTCAGCTGGAAGTGAGAGCTCAAGCAACAAGGTCGGAGGATCAGAATGTTGCAGTTCAAGCGGGGTGTTTCGCATTGCTGGATTCTTTTGGCGCTCTTCGCGCTCGTGATTTCCCTGGTCTCGTGCGGCAAGAAGCAGGAACAACCTGCCGCCACCGAGGCTGCGCAGAAAACTTTTGCTTCGCCGGATGACGCGGGAAAGGCTTTGGTGGATGCGGCCAAGTCAGACAACCGGGACGCGATGCTGGCCATCTTTGGTCCGGGCTCGAAGGACCTCATCTACTCTGGCGACGCGCAGGAGGACAAGGCGTCCTTCGATGGATTCGCGAAGTCCTACGATGCCATGCATCGCTGGCGAAAGTTCGACGACAACACTGAGATTCTGATGGTTGGGTCCGACAACCACGCGTTTGCGATTCCTCTGAAGAAGAACAGCTCCGGGCAGTGGGCCTTCGATACCGCGGCAGGGAAGGATGAGATCATGGCGCGGCGCATCGGACGCAACGAAATGGCCGCGATTGATGTCTGCGCGGCGATTGCCGACGCCCAGGCTGAATACTTCTCGCAACATCACGACGGCGTGAAGCAGTACGCGCAGAAGTTCATCAGCGACGAAGGCAAGCAAAACGGATTGTATTGGACGGTCGCCGAAGGCAAGCCGAAGAGCCCGCTGGGGCCGCTGGTGGCCTTCGCAACCGAAGAAGGATTTAGGGTACAAGCCAATCAGCATGTGCCGTTCCACGGATACTACTTCCAAGAACTGTTGAAGCAGGGGGCCGATGCCAAAGGCGGCGCAAAGGACTACGTCGTGAACGGCAAGATGACGGGCGGATTTGCCTATGTAGCGTATCCCGCCGAGTACGGTGTTTCCGGCGTCATGACGTTCCTCATCAATCAGGGTCGGGTCGTTTATCAGAAGGACCTGGGTAAGACGACCGCAGACGCAGCCGCGGCGATGACCGAGTTCAATCCCGACAAGAGCTGGACGACGCTCGGTCAGTAAGGTTGCGTGAAACCGGAGTTAGAGCGGAGTGACGTTGAGGGTCGCTTTCATCGAGCTGTGCAGACGCACCACAATGTTCAGCGCTCGATCGACGTGCCACCATAGCCGGCGAGGAGGAATCTGCTCCATCTGAACCGGTCACGTTGCAAGAAAACGGACCGATGAAGATGGGTAACGAAAGCTGTAGCTCGTTTACAGGAGCTTCATAGTGCTTGACGCGGAAATGGCCGATAGCTTCAACAAGGGAGACAAACTGATGAGGACGCGGTCGTTTTTTTCTATCTCCATATTGTTTTGCTTGACACTGATTGCCCACTCCCTCGCGCAGGTACAGGATCCTCTGCCGGCATGGAATGACGGGCCGGCGAAGCAGGCGATCGTTAATTTTGTTAAGGTCACGACCGACCCGGCGAGTCCGAACTTCGTGCCACCCGGGCTGCGTATCGCAACCTTCGACCAGGACGGGACAACGTGGGTCGAGCATCCGATGTACACACAGTTCATATTCGCCTTTGAGCGGGTTGCAGACCTGGCGCCGCAGCACCCGGAATGGAAGACCACGCAGCCATTTCAGGCGGTACTCACCGGCGACAAGGCAGCAATGGCGAAGTTCACCATGAAAGACTTGGAAACCATCATGGTCGCGACCCACACCGGCATGACGGTGGAGCAGTTCCAAGACATTGTGAAGGACTGGCTGGCGAAGGCGAGGGACAAGCGCTGGAACCGGCCTTATACCGACCTCACTTATCAGCCGATGCTGGAAGCGATGCAGTATCTCCGCGGCAACGGTTACAAGACCTATATCGTCACTGGCGGGGGACAGGACTTCGTTCGCGTCTATGGCGAGCAGGTGTATGGCATCCCGCCGGAACAGGTCATCGGCTCTGCCCTGGAGATGCAATACACCTATAACAAGGAGGGCCAGGGGATCCTGATGCGGCCCCCGAAGATGCTGCTGAACGATGATTTTTCCGGCAAGCCGGAAGACATTTATCTCTTCATCGGCCGTCACTCCAAGGCAGCATTCGGCAACTCAACCGGCGACCAACAGATGCTCGAGTACACCCAGGCGGGCGGCGGCGCACCCTTGATGATGATTGTGCTGCACGATGACGCACAGCGCGAGTATGCCTACGGCCCGGCCCAGGGACTGCCTGATACCAAGGTGGGCACCTTCACCCAGGCACTGTATGACGAGGCCAAGTCGAAGGGCTGGTTTGTCATCAGCATGAAGAACGACTGGAAGCGGGTATTCGCCTTTGAGAAGTGAGCCAACAACGGCGAAAGAAACGAGGTCTGGAGCCGCTGTCGCAAGCGAAAGTTCCCGAACAGCCGCAAATCGTAGTGAACTGACAGACGAGGGATAACTCCCCCCTTTGGCGGAGCTAACCAGAATTACTTGAAGGAGAAAAGTATGGATTTAGGTGCAGGTGTTTCAAAACTGACACTGGGCGCGCTTGCCGTCTCGAGTTTTCTCGCGGGCGGCAGTGCCGTAGTCCACGCGCAAGCGACTACACAGAAACCTAACATCGTCATGCTTATGACCGATGATACCGGCTGGGGCGATTTCGGTGCCTATTCGGGAGGAGGCTTGGCCCTCGGCCATCCCACACCCAACATCGATCGCATCGCCAAAGAGGGCGCCCTCTTCACTAGCTGGTACGGCCAGGCAAGTTGCACGGCGGGCCGCGCCTCGTTCATGACCGGGCGTATTCCCATCCGTTCGGCGCTGTCGATCGTGGTTGCCCCAGGTGACGAGAACTACCTTCGCAAGCAGACGCCGACCATCGGCGAGTTCTTCCAGAAGAACGGCTACTCGACGTACTTCTCCGGCAAGTGGCACATGGGCGACATTCCTGCCGCCTATCCCACCGCGCATGGTTTCGATGAAATGAAGCACTTCGCCGCCTACTATGCCGGCGTCTATGCCTACAACGACACCTCGAAGTGGTTTCATCCCTGGTTCCCGTCGTTCAACCCGCAATTCGACAAGATGTACGACGACATCGTGAACCTGGGCGAGTGGGAAGGGGTGGCCGGCCAGCCCGCCAAGATGGTCGGTACGATCACTTACGACTCCATGGCAACATTTGATATCCGGCAGACCGACTCGGCGGTTGCCTACATCAAGCAGCACGCCAACGGCGGCAAACCGTTCTTCATGGACATCAACTTCATCAAGATGCACAACCCGACGAACGCGGCGCCGGAATTCAGGGGAAGATCGCACCTGGGCGACTACTCGGATTCGCTCATGGAAATGGACGCCAACATTGGCCGGATCATGGATGCAATTCGCGCAGAGGCACCCAACACAATCGTGATCGTGACGGCCGACAACGGCGCATGGCTCGATGCTTATCCCGATGCTGGAACCACACCGTTCCGCGGCGAGAAAGGGTCGGCGTTCGAGGGTGGCTGGCGCGTGCCGGGCATTATGTGGTGGCCCGGTCACATTCCAGCGGGTGCGCAGTACGGCGAAATGATGTCGCACATCGACTGCTGGTCAACCCTGGCAGCGATGGCAGGCATCACTCCTCCGCCGCATGGCGAATGGAAAGGCAACGACGGTAAACCGATCTACTTCGACAGCATCGACAACAGCGCCTACATCCTGGGGAAGGCACCACACTCGGCACGGAACTCGTGGATCTATATTGATGGTGAGACCTTTGAGGGAGTTCGCACTGACATCGGTGGGGATCCTAAGGAACCTTGGGTGAACATCGCGTGGAAGTATCTCTACACTGCGAAAGACTCGTGGCTGGGCGCCCAGGCAAATTTGGGTGCGATCGGCGCGCTGTACAACCTCACCATGGACCCGTATGAGAAATACGACATGATTTTCAACGGGGCGGCGCCAGCTCGTGTGCTGACGACGTCGCCGGGAAGATATTCGGGTCAGGACAACGGCTGGGCTGGGGCGCTCGTGGGCTCAGTGATGCTCGAGTTCGACCAGTCGGTCATGAAGTATCCCAGTATCAAACGCTTCCCCGGTGGTGGCTCGACCGACCTCATTCCGAACCTTCAAAATCCTGACAACCCCGCACCACTGCTAGATCCCAAGAACATGCCGAAGGCCACCCCTGCGGCCGACGACTAAATAGCAGCAGCAAAACGGGGCGTGCAACAACCGCACACCCCGTTCGGTACTCTTGACGGCGCAACAGGTGGACCTTCCAAACCTGTCCCTCGTCACAATCCTGT
>PLQW01000047.1 GCA_003160215.1 Acidobacteriaceae bacterium | reverse complement strand
TTCACGAATAATGCGGATTAGTTTCATTTCCCCTTTTCGACCCAATAAAACAAATGCAGGCAACGGTGCGGCTAGGGTTTCAGGATCGAGTATCGTCCATAACTCGCCTGTTGCAGTGAGAACGACAGCCCCAGCTGAAATGTGGAGTGCTTCAACACAAAAGCCGGCGGCAAGCTTCCATACGTATATTCGAACGTCCCGCCTACCCACTTTTCGAAATTGTAGGTCAATTTAGCGTCTACGTATGGTCTCGGCTGAGTTCCGAGTCTCGGAGGCGTGGTCTTTTTGCCTGTCTTCGGGTCCGTGACTGCGTACCTGTCGTTGTAATAAACCTCCGGCGAAGACAGTATGCGCACTTGGGAAGATGCGGTGAAGACAATCGAATCGAATCCCGGCTTCTTGGGAGCATAGCCGGTGCTGAAAGTGGTGCCAAACAGCCCTCGCGTAATCCAACTCGCTTCCGGCAGCGGGGCTGTAATCGTATTCACGAATTCCACTCCCGCTATGAGCGTCATACTGGGAATCGTCACGCTCGGACGGACCGGCCCTAAGCTTCCCGCTGTGAATCGAAACGGAAAGGTAAAAATAGGGCTGGTCACAAAATTCAAATTGTTCCCTTGCTGATCAAATTCCCCACCAGCCAGACGGGAAATGAGCGTCACGCTGGGCCTCGCGCATATTGATTGTCGAAGCGTCCTTGTTTGAACTGAACGGCCCCACTCGACAATTGATCCGAAGGCTGCCCTAGGCGCTTTGCGCCGTTCCTATGGCCTCGTGAACCGGAGGCCATTGCCCAAGGCTTAAGCCGGTTGCGTCTCGTCGGTGTCAACGGCCCAATAGACGCCTCCCATGGAGTTGAGCAATGTTGTTTTATGAAGTTTCAACCAGAAGGGAGCGCCACCGAACGTCCGCTTGTATCAGCAAATCAGGCAGCGACTCGCGCACTGACTCATCGTCATCAACTACTGATCGGCAGCCAGGAATCCGGCAAGATGCCGTTGCCACCGGGCCAGATCCCCGCGGAAGTCCTCGTGCCAGGTTGGGATACACGCCAGGCTGGCGGTGGCGGAGGCGCTGGCCGCCACGTTCCAGCTAGCTTGGACGGCTTGTTCGCTGACACGCTTACCGAGCAGCAAGTCCGTGTTGTAGAAATCCTTGAAGAAGCCAGTGAAGAACGAGTAGCGGTCGGCGGCCACAGCTTTCTCGCTGGCGGCAAATACACTGGCATCCAAGCCTTCGGGATTGTCGCCGGTCTTGAGCAGGTACGGTGGCACACCGGAGATAATCACGGCTTTGCTCACGCCCTTGGAGCCGTATTTTCCGATGTAGCGTGCCACCTCGCCTCCGCCCATCGAAAAGCCGACTAATGTGAAATCGTGCAGCTTGAGCTGGGTGACCAGCTTGTGAAGATCCTCTGCGAACGTGTCGTAGTTGTAGCCCGCGGTCGGCTGGCTGGACTTGCCGAAGCCTCTGCGGTCGTAGGTAATGACCCTGTAACCCGCTTCCAGGAGAACGGGTACTTGCTTCTCCCAGGAAGCACCGCTCAATGGGTATCCGTGGATCAGAACAACCGGTTGGCCCGAGCCATGGTCTTCGTAGTAAAGCTCGATGTTGCCTGAATTTTCTTTTCCGACTGTAATGTATGGCATTCCTTTTCTCCTTTTCTGTTGCGATGGATAAGTTTGTGATTGGCAGAGTGGTGACCGCGATCCACTACCAGGCGATCCAGTTTTCGATCAGGCTCGCTGTCGCGACTGTCGTTGCGCTCCCTGCAAAGTTCCGGTGTTCCCACGCCGCGAGGAGAGTGCCGTCCAAATCAATACGGGCACCGCATTGACGACGCGGCTGAGCTCGTTCTCCATGGCGCTGCTTTCTTGGCAGCACTCCATGCCACGAGAATGCGCCGCTCCATGCGAGTGCGCAATTAGACCTTCGTATCGGTCCGCCGAAAATCAACGCCAGCGTGTCTCACGTAGCGACAAATCTTTCCAGCGAGGAAGCGCTCGCCGCGCCGATTGATACCAAGGTATCGATCAATACCATCGTCCAATAGATTCGTCTGCTCGCTTCTGGCCTAATGGCAACTGTGATTTGCATCCGAAGCTTTCAAGAACAAAGGTAATTATGGCAGACAAGAAAATAGCAATCGTCACGGGCGCATCGCAGGGCATTCGTGCTGGTTGTCGAGGCCTTTCTGAAGGAGGGTTACAACGTCGTCGCGACATCTCGCAATGTCAGCCAATCGTTGACCGCCTTGACCAAGATTGCTTTCGAGAGCCTGGTTCTCGTCGATGGCGATATTGGAAAATAGGAAACCGCTGCCAAGACTGTCGAAGGGGGCGGGGTCGGAGATAATTTGCCGCAACAAGCTCCCGAAGCCTTCGCCAAGGCCATTGTCGACGTAGGTAGTTATTGAACGACGTTGTGCCTTGGCAGAATTGCCTAACCCCTCAATCCCTTAAAGGAGACGGAACAATGCAAGACAACAGCTTAGTCAAGTGGATCTTTTCGACGACGATCACTGCCATGTTGTTGTGCGCAATAAGCGCTGTGGCGCAAAACGCAACGGACGCTTGTCGACCCGCTCACGTAATCCCGCTCACCGATGGCAGTGAGCCTCCAGCGAAGATCATCATTGATCCACCGCTGGTCGGACCCCTGGCCTCTCGAGGAGTGGCGATTATCCAATACTGTGCTCAGAACGTGCACCTTGTGCCGGTGTTCGGCCCCAATGCCCTAGCTGTCTCGCCGCGCGTCGGACACCTCCATGTGAGACTCGACGACGCCTCATGGGTGTGGGCAGACGCAAGCGGTAACCCGATCATCCTGATGGGGCTTCCCCCCGGTTCGCACAAAGTGCTCATTGAATTGGAGGATGCGAACCACCACAACCTCGACAAAGGCACGGTCACATTTGTCGTTCCAGAAAAGACTGCCTCCGAAAAGCAGCAGTGACGCGGACCGAGTACGGTGAAGCGGGCCTATTCAAACAGCGGAAAGGAGAACAAGAACAATGGCACGGAGCAATGCAAGCAACGCTATCCCTATACACGCCAGCGGGATCCTTGGCGCCGGGGCAGTGGCCCCGAATTTCACGTTGCACGTTACGCCCGATCAAACCCTGACTTTAAGTGACTTGCTCGGACGGCCCGTGATCCTGGCGTTTTATCCGGCGGACTGGAGCCCGGTATGCGGCGACCAGATGGCTCTTTACAACGAGATTCTCCCTGAGTTTCGGAAGTTCGGAGCAGAACTGTTGGGGGTGTCCGTAGATGGTTCCTGGTGTCATGGAGCCTTCGCGGAGGCCCGTCATCTCCATTTCCCGCTGCTTGCCGATTTTGAGCCCAAGGGAGCTGTCGCCCGGCAATATGGCGCCTACCGCGCTGCCGATGGCCTCTGCGAACGCGCTCTATTCGTCATCGATAAGAACGGAATCATCGCCTGGAGCTATTGCTCGCCCGTTGCCGTGAATCCCGGTGCGGACGGCATTCTGCAGGCGTTAGAGGATTTGCCGAAATAAATTTACCGACAAAGGACTAGTCGAGAAGGGAGCTATCCATGGCCACACTCAAGGTACCAATCACCGCCGAAGACCACGCTCAGGGACCTGAAAACGCGGAAGTGACCCTGGTGGAGTACGGCGACTACGAATGTCCGCATTGCGGACGTGCTTATCCCGTTGTCCAGCAAGTTCAGCGCCACTTTGGGAAACGCCTGCGGCTTGTGTTTCGCAACTTTCCCTTAAGCGAGATGCACCCTCACGCCGAAGCTGCCGCCGAGGTAGCGGAGTTTGCCGGCTCGCAGGGCAAGTTCTGGGAGATGCACGACATGCTGTTTGAAAATCAGGCGCGCTTGGGTGAAGCCCTCTTCTTGGAGCTTGGCGAAAGGCTCGAACTATCCACCAGTGCTTTGCTTAAGGCATCGGAGCAGGGAACGTTCGAAGCTCGTGTTCGCGCCGACTTCAAGGGCGGTGTCCGAAGTGGAGTGAACGGAACGCCGACGTTCTTCATCAACGGGCATCGCCACGACGGTTCCTTTGATTTTGAAACGCTCGTTTCAGCGGTTCACGAGGCCATAGGAAC
>PLQW01000007.1 GCA_003160215.1 Acidobacteriaceae bacterium | reverse complement strand
GTAATTCGTGGTTTTGTTGACGGAGGGGTAGTTAATAATAGAGGAATATCAATGGTCTGGAGATGTTTGTCCACCGCTTAACACGTTCTCTAACACATATTTAACACTCACACATCGTACAATTTTTTACCCACGCCCTATAAGCCACAACAGCAAAACCCAACCATCTGAATGGGAAGCTCAAGCCCATACCAGGGCTTTCGCTTCCCAGAAAGGGGTAAAACCCCTTCCTTGACCATCCCCTCNNTGCAAGCATTTTTCCCCATTCAATCAACCAGCACCTTGAAAGAATCTTTCCTATGAAACACGGCGGGGGGCTTAATGCATTTCTCCAGCATTCATGAACAGATCAATTGTTCCCGCTCGCGCTTTCGCGTTTTGCGTTTTACCCTGGCTGTAAATGTCAGGACCTGTGAAGAACCCCGCCACAAAATTGACCCAACCAGAAATGAGGCCCCCTCCCCTTCTCTTCTCTTCTGATTTGACGTTCAGAGATGACATTACCCGCATACGGTTCTGCCCCGATACCCGTGCACTGTTGTACGCGCATGCCATTGGCATTTATCGCCAGATATAGAGGTTACGCGTGCCGTTGTGTCCGCGTGTACGGCAACACGCGTACCGGCTGATAAAGCGGTGCGCGTACACGGGCATAACCGTAATCCGACCATATTCAGAGCTTGCCATGATACGCGTATGCCGCTATACCCGGATCAACGTACACCCTTAAGCCTTTATCAACGGATACGGTGATGCGCGTAATATCCTTCGTAACCCAAAAGGGTGGCTCCGGCAAGACAACGCTGGCTTTCTGCTGCGCTGTCGCGGCCCAGGAGAAAGGCAAGCGGACGCTGCTGCTGGATATGGACCCGCAGGGTACGGCAACAGCATGGTTCAAGGATCGCGAATCCGAAACTCCGGCGCTGGCAACTATCAAGTCTTCCGAGCTCAGCGATGCTATCGCCAAGGCGAAGAAGGCCGGATATGACCTCGTTTTCATAGACACGCCAGGCCGCGATGAGCCGGCCACGGCCGCCGCTATCAGGGCTGCGGACCTCTGCATCATCCCTTGCAGGCCGACGCCGGGCGACATGAAGGCAACTCCGCCGACCATCGCCACCATTAACCGCTTGAAGAAGGATGCGGCTTTCGTCCTGACCCAGACGCCAGCGCGCAGCTATCGCAACAGCGAGGCAGAGAAGGGGCTTTCCATGTTGGGTATGGTTTGCCCGCACCTCATCGTTATTCGCAATGCATATCAGGACGCGCAGGGCAGGGGCCTCGGAGTGACGGAATATGAGCCGGAGGGCAAAGCCGCCCTGGAAGTCCGCGAACTGTGGAAATGGATCAGCAAGAAACTGGAGAAGGTCAATGAGCGCAAAGAAACGCACGTCGCTTGATGCTGTGTTCGGGATTGAAGAGCCCGTTGTCACTCCACTCAAGAAACATCGAGAAAAAAGTAAATCAGAACGCGCCAGCACGGCGACTATGTCTGCTCCTGAGGCTGAAAAGGCAGCAGAGCCGAAGCGTCCTAACGTCAAACAGCACACGGCGTATTTGCCGCTTCCGGTGCACGAGCAGCTTCGCAAGCTGGCGTTTGAAGAAAACCGCAAGATGCATGATTACCTGGTCGAAGGTCTGGACCGCGTCTTTGCCGATCGAGGGCTGCCCGCAGTGAAGGACTTAAGCTGATACGCGCATACGCGTATCAGTGTTCGCATGCACCGCTTGCATCTGTCATAACGCGACGCTATCGTCGCTCCACTCCTTTCATGATCGGCCTGCAGAAGGCCGACCTTGCAAGGGGACAAGGAGTGCCGGATCTCGACGCCGCATACAAGATGCTCGATACATTCGCCAGCGTGGGGGTCACTCACTTTGACCTCACGCATATCGACATCGACGGCGAAAAGCGGGGATTCAGGCCGCAGCAATCCTTAAGCCAGCTCAAGAACTCACTGCCGAAGCTCTTTCCGGGAGCCGAGGCGCGGCACAATAACATCATTATCCGGCCGCACAGCGGCAAAGCGCAGCTCGTCCAGCTCGATGACCTCGACCAGGTAGCGCTGAGCAGGGTAGGGGAGGCCGCTTTTCTCACGCTGCAAACAAGCCCCGGCAATCACCAGGCATGGATTGCCATATCGGGGATGGATAATGCCGCCGATGCCAAAGACTTCGCCCGCAGGCTTCGCAAAGGGGCAGGGGCCGACCCCACGGCGTCGGGCGCAACCCGCGTTGCCGGCACCACAAACTATAAGCGCAAATACGAACCGGGCTTTCCTACCGTTGCTATCCTTGCTGCCGCCGCCGGCCGTGTTGTAACGGCTGCCGAGCTTGAGGCTCTTGGGCTGGTAGCCACACCCGAGCCCGTAAGACAACCTTCTGTCGTCCCCCTTCGAGTTTCGCGCCGGCATGAAGCAGCGATACGCGCTCGCAGATGGCCTGATTATCAACGCTGCGTTGAAAACGCTCCCCCGAATCATGGCAAGACCGGCCCAGACATCAGCCGCGCCGATTTCGCCTGGTGCATGACGGCGCTGGACTGGGGATGGAATATCGAGGAGACCGCCGCCCGGCTGATGGAGGTTAGCTCCAAGGCACGCGAGAACGGCGAGCGGTATGCCGCCCGCACGGCTCAGAACGCCGCAGCGGCGGTCGAAAGAAACGGGCAAAGGAAGGGCAGGGGGTAGTAGGCCCGAGGCAATCTCGGATGGTAGCCCAGCGCGCTCAATGCGACTTCATGATCCGATCTCAAACGCTTTGACGCCTGCGCCAGTACTCGGTAAGGTGCGGCATCGACAGTCACATCTTTTGTTCACCGCCTATGCCCAGAGCCCCAAAACCCCTCGTTCCGACGCCTTCGATTCAGCGGCAAATCTATGTCATTCGCGGACACAAGGTGATGCTTGATGCGGATCTCGCAACGCTCTATCAGGTTTCGACCCGTACATTTAACCAAGCCGTAAAGCGTAACAGCGCGCGTTTTCCGGCAGATTTCATGTTCCAGCTCAGCGAAAAGGAGACTGAAAACTTGAGATCACAATCTGTGACCTCAAGTTGGGGAGGCCGGCGCTATCGTCCCTACGCCTTCACCGAGCATGGAGTGGCTATGCTTTCCGCCGTCCTGCATAGCGGGCGCGCCGTCGAGACCAGCGTCATGATTGTGCGGGCATTCATCGCGTTGCGTGAGATGATCGCGGCCAACAAAGACCTGGCTGCCCGCGTCGAGAAGCTCGAATCGAGCCATCGCCAGATGGCCTCCATCATTGACGTGCTTGTGGATGAAATCGAGAATGTTGCCCACGATGTTCGCGAGATGAAAACCCTGCCGCCGCCTTCGAAGCGCAAAATTGGGTTTGGTCTGTAGTATCCTCGCGGGCACGGCATGAATTCAGAAAAACTCTTTATCTCATTCTGGAATGTCTGTCTGGACAACCTGCCGGAGGGAGCCTTCATACGCCGTCGCATCACGCCAGAAGACGCAAAGCGCTACAGTGAACAGGCGCGGTTGGCCAACGCCCTGCTATGCGTTTCCGATGACGACCTTCTGGCCCCTCATCACAAGCGCGAACGCGAGCAGCACGAAGCGTTATGCAAGGTGATGGCGGAACATTTCGGGATTGCTCTGTCGCTAAAGGACTTCTTAAGCGAAGACGAAGAGGATGGCGATCCTTTGTATTCAGTTAATCCATTGAATTGTGTGCAGGTTTCTGACGGCGCGCGATTGCTTGTCGTCACTTGTGCTTTTGTTCTGGGAAAAACGAAGAAAAAGAATGCGCCGCCGCTATTCAAGATAGCGCCGAAGACGGTGGAATTCCATCTGATCGAAGCTGAAGGAGCAAACGCCATGCCTATGAAGAACCCGCCCCATCCCGGAGATTTCATTCGGACGGAGATTATTATTCCCGCTGGCCTGTCGGTCACGGCAGCGGCGGCGACGCTTCATGTTTCCCGGCCCGGCCTCTCCAGCCTGCTCAACGGCAAGGCCGACCTTTCCGGGGACATGGCGCTGCGCATCGAGAAGGCTTTTGGGGTGAAGATGGATACGCTCATGCGCATGCAATCCTCATACGACATCGCCCAGGCTCGCAAGCGCGAGAAGCAAATCCATGTGCGGCGGATTCACCAGCCAGCCGACGCTCACGCATGAAGAACCACGAAACGGTATGGGCTTCTGACAGCTCAGAACGCCGCTACTGCAGTGAAAGAAATGTACGGAAGAAGAGCAGGGCCTAACTCCCACTGGAGACTAACGATTCCCCATATATAAGCCCTAATTTCGGTACGCCAAAGACTTTACGGGTGAAAGAGCCTATCTTGCTATTTACAATGGGTCTTAAAAGTAGCAAAACAAAATGGGCGCAAATTGTTTTATGACGGACGAGACCGATATGAATGACCGCACGAGAGCGACGCCTTCGTTTACGGGGCTATCAGCGGCATCCCCTGTGAGTTCGTACGCCAAGAAGATGAATCGCAGTTCTGACACGGCGCACGAGCGCGTCCTCCGAGCAGTTTTGTGGAGACAAGGACTCCGCTACCGGAAGAATGTGAAAACGCTACCAGGAAAGCCGGATATTGTGTTTCCTGCTGCACGTGTGGCAGTCTTCTGTGACGGAGACTTCTGGCATGGAAGAAACTGGCAGCAACTGGTAAGGAAGCTTCGCACATGCACCAACGCTTCTTACTGGGTTCCGAAAATCAACGCAAACCGTTATCGCGACCGCCGAAACAATCGATTGCTAGAGCAACAGGGCTGGACTGTCATCCGATTTTGGGAGACGGACATTCACGCCGATCCTGAGCGGGCCGCTCGCACCATCGAGAATCTCGTTCGACAAGGAAGCGGGGGGCGCAATGCGATTCATTGATCTCTTCGCGGGGCTCGGAGGCTTTCACGTCGGGCTGGAGCGTCTTGGCCACGAATGCGTGTTCGCGAGCGAACTGGACACAAATTTGCAGCAGCTCTATGAGAAGAACTTCGGCATGCGCCCGCACGGGGACATTCGTGCTGTTCCCGTTGACAGCATTCCGCAGCATGACATCCTCTGCGCCGGCTCGCCGTGCCAGCCCTTTTCCAAAGCAGGCGACCAGCAGGGCTTTGATTGCCCGAAATGGGGCGATCTGTTCGAGCATGTGCTTCGGGTGCTGAGGCATCACAAGGCGGAGTACATCATTCTCGAAAACGTCCCGAACCTGGAGCGCCACAGCAAGGGCGAGACATGGGCTGAGTTGAAGAGGGGTCTTGAGGCAGCGGGCTATGATATCAAGACCAGGCATCTGTCGCCCCATCAGTACGGGATTCCACAGGTTCGTGAGCGCGTCTTTATTGTCGGGAGCCGCTCCGGGCTCAAGAACTTCTTGTGGCCGCAGCAGAGCGACGGAGCGCATCTCTCCATCAGTACCGTCCTGGATCAATACCCCAAAGACGCGAAAATGATCTCGCCCCAGGTCAAGAAATGCCTGCAGGTCTGGCAGGCCTTCATTAAGGCTTTTCCTAAGAAGGAGGAGTTACCTTCGTTCCCGATATGGTCGATGGAGTTCGGTGCCACGTATCCATTTGAGGAGGAAACTCCCTATGCAGCGGGCACCCGAAGACTGACCAAGTATCGAGGCAGTCACGCCATCCCGCTCAAGTGGTATCCACCGAATGCCCGCATGGATGGCCTACCTTCCTACGCCCGCACCAATGAGGAGAAGTTTCCACACTGGAAAGTGCTGTTTATCCAGCAGAACCGCGAGTTTTATCAGCGGCATAAGAAATGGATAAAGCCATGGATTCCTCGCATCCTTGACTTTCCGCCTAGCCTCCAGAAGCTTGAGTGGAACTGTAAGGGCGAGAGACGTAACGTCTGGGACTACGTGATTCAGTTTCGGGCCTCGGGCGTCCGTATTAAGCGGCCAACTACTGCACCTTCCCTTATTGCGATGACGACGACCCAGGTTCCGATCATCGGATGGGAGCGGCGCTACATGACGCCCCGAGAGTGCGCCCGTCTGCAGAGTCTTCACGAGCTGAAGCACTTACCTGAAGTGCCGACGAGGGCGTTCAAGGCCCTTGGCAATGCGGTTAATGCTGACGTGGTGCAACTCATTGCCGAGCGTCTGCTCTGCTCGGATCGCGATCAAGCGACGATGCTCGCTACGGAAGACCTCATCCCGTTCGACACACCTGAGCACTTAAGTTATGCCACCGTCTAACCTGAAGCTTGCTTCATTACAGCCGCGCGTAAGCATCCGACCTGGCGTCGGCATACTCTCCGTTCTGCGTCACCTGAATTACAAGGCGTGGTTTGCTATGGCCGAGTTTGTTGACAACTCACTTCAGAGCTATCTGCAGAATCGCGAGCAGCTTCAGGAGCTTCACGGGAAGGATTTTCGCCTCAAAGTCGAGATCGAGATCGAGCGCTCGGATGAGGTTCGGATCAAGATAAGAGATAACGCCGCAGGCATCGGCATCAGTGACTACGCGCGGGCATTTCGTCCTGCCGAACTCCCGGCTGATCGCTCAGGGCTCGCCGAGTTCGGAATGGGCATGAAGAGTGCCGCCTGCTGGTTTGCCCCACGGTGGAGAGTGCGAACTTCCGCGCTCGGGGAGGCGGTTGAGAGGACGATCACGCTCGATATTGACACCATAGTGCGCGACGATATCGAGGAGCTTGATGTCGTGGAAGCCCCCGCCCCAGTTAACGATCACTTCACCGAGATTACGCTGATCGATCCTTACGACAAGCTTCAGACCAAGACTGGCAGCAAGATTAAGGATCATCTGGCAAGCATCTACCGGATATTCTTGCGAGAGCGAACCCTAGAGCTGTGGTTCAACCGCGAGTCACTTAGCTATGAAATCCCAAAGATTCTCGTCGCTCCGTATTACAAAACTCCGACCGACGCTTCGCTGCGATGGTATCGGGAGTTCAGCTTCGATTTCGGCCTCGGTCTCAAGGCATCCGGCTTCGCAGCTTTAAGAGAGGTAGCAAGCACCTCTACAGCCGGATTCGCTCTATTTAGGCGGAAGCGCCTGATTGAAGGCAGCCTCGATGAGCCATATAGGCCCGAGTTCATCTTCGGGACTGGAAACTCCTACCGTAAGCAGCGACTTATCGGTGAGATTCATCTGGAAGGGTTCGATGTCAGCCACACCAAGGATGGCTTTCAGTGGGAGGACCACGAGCAGCCTTTCCTTGAGCTTTTGCACGAGGAGCTTGAGACTCAGTCACTGCCCTTACTGTCACAGGCCGAGGGATATCGTGCCCGTCTGGCGCAGCGTGAGTTGAAGGCTGAGGCTGAGAAAGCCAGTGCTCGCGTCGCGGAGACCCTTCAGAAGGAAGCTCCTCGCGTTCTGGAACAGCAGAGTGCGGCGCAGCCTTTTCTTGAGCGTCTGCCCGAGTCTGTGCCACCAGATCAATCGGCGAGCTCGCGTGTTATTGAAGTGGACCATCGCGGTGCGAAATGGCGGATCACCATCGAGCTGGCGATGGACCCCGCCGTTGAAGACTGGCTTACCATCACCGATAAGCCACCGTCGCGCGGCGCGCCCCGCGAGATTACGGTTCGGATGTCGCTGGTGCATCCGTTTATGCAGCAGTTCTGTCGTGCTGACTCAGCGGAGATCGAGGCTCTCGCGCGCGTTGCCGCCGCTTTGGGGCTTGCCGAGATAACCGCGAGAGATGCCGGTGTCCCCCAATATGGGACCATTCGGCGCAATCTTAACCAGTTGCTGAGAGAGGCCTTCTCGAAGCCTTAGCGGAGAGTGACTATGAGTGTTGGTGATTCTGGTATCGGCGAGACGATAACCCCGCAGGACGGCTTGCCATCAGGCAGCCTGTGGGTTCCGCTGCAAGGCGCCGAAGTGCGTGAGCTTGTTGCGCACTTGGATCTCGGCCGAGAAAGCAGTGAGCGAATCGTGACTGAGGCGACAAGCATCCTCAGCAAGTGCATCCCCCCCCAAGGTCCCGCCGAGTCAACCACCGGGCTGGTGCTCGGCTATGTACAGAGTGGAAAGACGATGTCCTTTACAACTGTTGCCGCTCTGGCCCGCGACAACAGCTACCCAATAGTGATCGTTATCACTGGGATCAGCAACCCGCTCCTGGACCAGTCAACGCGTCGGCTTGAGCAGGACCTCCGTCTTCAGGACAACCGGAAATGGCGCCTGTTTCGCAATCCCAAGGTGGAAGACCGGCAGAGCATTGCCGACGTGCTTGCTGCCTGGCGTGATCAGCGGCTGCCAGACCACCGCCGCAAGACTGTGCTTATCACGGTCCTCAAGAGCACCACGAACCTCCGCAATCTTAACCGGGTTATTCAGCAGCTTGACCTGAGGACGACCCCCGTTCTCGTCATTGACGACGAGGCGGATCAGGCGGGCCTAAACACGCGCGCGGGGCAGGGGTCGCAAAGCACGACGTATCAGCGGCTGGTGACTTTACGCCAAAACCTTCCGCACCACGCCTATCTGCAGTACACGGCTACGCCGCAAGCGCCCCTGCTTATCAATATTATTGATATCCTCTCGCCTCGCTTCGCGGAGCTACTCACTCCCGGCGATGATTACGTGGGCGGCGAGATCTTCTTCGAGCAGAATCCTAATCTCGTGCGCGTTATTCCCACCGCTGAGATTCCCGGTCGCGGCAACCCGCTTCAAGACGTGCCCCCGTCGCTTCTCGTGGCCCTTCGATTGTTCTTTCTCGGTGTTGCCGCAGGCTTTGCCCTAGGAGACGATCAGCAGCGTGGGCGCAGGAATCGCTCGATGCTCGTGCATCCATCGCGCGAGACAACGGCCCACAGCCAGTTTTATCACTGGATAACGCAAATCCGGCAGCAGTGGCTAGATATGCTCAGTCTGCCTGTGGATGATCCAGAGCGCGTCGCATTTATAAACGCATTTCGGCCCGAATACGAAGATCTTCGCGCCACTACCGCCGATCTTCCGGACTTTGAAACACTCGCGCAGGAGCTTGAGTATTCGATCCGACAGACAATGTTACTGGAGGTCAATGCTAGGCCGATTACTCCCCAGCCCGATTGGAAGGACAGCTATCCATGGATTCTTGTCGGCGGCCAGGCAATGGACCGGGGCTTCACAGTTGAGGGCTTGACCGTAACCTATATGCCCCGCGACATGGGAGTAGGGAACGCAGACACGATTGAGCAGCGCGCGCGCTTCTTCGGCTATAAGCGCAGGTATCTGGGACTGTGTCGCGTGTTTCTGGAGGTCAGCGTACGCGATGCATTTCGGTTTTACGTGGAGCATGAGCGCGATATCCGCAATCGCTTACAAAGGCATCGAGACATCGGACGACCGCTAAGCGAGTGGCGGCGAGCGTTCTTCCTTGACAATGGTCTCCGACCGACGCGCCGCCAGGTTCTCGACCTTGACTACCGGCAGGACACGATCTCGGATGACTGGTTCTGGCCTAAAGTGCCGCATGGCACCGACGACTTGCTTGACGCCAACCGCAAGACGGTTGCCGATTTCATTCGCCAGCGCAACTGGACGGACTCACCAGGCGACGGACGGAGAACGCCCGACCAGGTCCATCTCATCACTGAGGATGTTCCGCTTCGCAAGGCGTATGAGGATCTGCTGATTCCGCTCCGACTGACCGAGGAGCGCGACTCGCAACTCTCCACGGGGCTGTTACTGCAGGTTGAGGCTTATCTTCAGGACTACCCGGATGCCACCTGCACGGTTTACCAGATGAGTAAGGGCAAGAGCCGTCTGCGCAGTGTCAACGATGATGAGGAAATCCCCACCCTCTTTCAGGGCGCAAACTACGCAGACGCCGCGCACAAAGACATGGTCTATCCCGGAGACGAGCGGGAGCGGGCCGTTCAAGGCTTAACGATCCAGATTCACACGCTCCAGGTCAGACAGAAAGACCGCGGACTACTTATAGCCGACAATGTTCCAACCGTGGCGGTGTGGATTCCGCAAAGCATGGCGCAGGAGTGGCTTGTTCAGAAGCAACCCTGAGGTGAGCTGTGAGCACAGACCTTTGTGAACTATTTGAGACCCTCGTACTGCCGCTGGAGCGTCCGGAAGGCAGGAGCTTGTCCGCCGCTGCCATACCCGGTGCGGGAGGTCACCGGCTCGCAAAGGACTCCAGCGGCTCACCGTGCCTGCTACTCCGTCAGCCAGCACCGGATGCTCCGGGAACTCCGATTCGGCTGCAGAATCTTCTGGTTTCGTATGGAGTGCACTGCGCAATAAGTCATCCCGACGGCCAGCAGGAAGAAGGGAACTTTACGATCATCAAGTGCTCCAGCGCCGATCCCTCGCTGTTTCCGCACTTCCTGCGGATTCTCTCACCCATCATCGCGATGCTCGGTGCGACACCAACGCCTGCCGCAGTACGCAGGGCAATCTCCGGTCTCGTCGATCTCTTCCAGGCACTGACGACACCCGCGAAGAAATCAGTCCAAGGGCTGTGGGCGGAGCTGCTGCTCATCAGGCGCGCAAGCAATCCCCTCGCGCTTGTTGGGGCTTGGCATGCTCTTCCGTCCGAACGCATGGATTTCTTGAGCGGGCAGCAGCGGGTTGAGGTTAAGAGCAGCAGTAATCGTCGGCGTGTACACCACTTCTCACTGGTTCAGCTTACGCCACCGGCAAGCACTCAGCTTATTGTCGCGTCCCTGTTTGTGGAGTCCGTTGGTGGCGGTCTGTCCATGCGTCGATTATTTGATGACGTTCGCGGCGTTCTTGCGCCTGACCCAGCATTGCTTAGCCGGTTTGATGCTGTCTTTTATACGACCTTAGGAGCCAGTTGGAGCGACGCGATGGATGATTGCTTTGATCTAGAGTTGGCCACCGAGTCACTCCAGTTTTTTGACCACGCTGATATCCCAAAACTTGCCGGACCGATTCCGACGACCATCAGCGATATCCGCTTCACTTCCGACATATCGGCAGCACCGGCTCTGAGCTTGGAAAGCTTGATATCGCGACGAGGACTTCTTGCAGCGGCCGTTCCAACTAGGTGATATCTTCAATTGCCTGCATACCGTCCTCCGGGGCTCGGAGATGGACGGATTAGGCAACGGCTTTTCCGTCAGGACACCGGACAAGGGTTTGCCACGAGCGCTAAACCTGTTATGAATGCATTCGGAAGCGATTGAAACGCAGCAACGGGTGGTCTTAGCGATACACCGCCCTCCACGCTTACGGAGTTGCCGGGGGGTGGAGCCGTTAGGGGTCTCCACAAAAAAGGAGAAGTATATGGCAGTTCAGAACAAGATTGAATATTCCGAACTGAGCGACTTGTACCTCGACGCCTCCAATCCCCGACTCGGGTGACCTTGCCCTCAGAATGCGTATCTCTTAACCGGCCGGGTTT
>PLQW01000232.1 GCA_003160215.1 Acidobacteriaceae bacterium | reverse complement strand
TGACTACTGACTACTGGCTACTTTCAGCCTTGCCTCGACCTGTGCGGCGGCGAGCCCGCGCACACGAATGACTTTGTTTCGACTGCTTTCCCCGGCGGCTATCGTAACCGACGAACGCGGCACATTCAAAACGTCCGCCAGAAATTCAATGCAAGCCTGGTTAGCGCGGCCCTCCAGCGGAGGCGCTGTCAAGGCCAGCTTCAGTGCGTCGCCGACCTCTCCGGTGATGGCGTTCTTCTTGGCTCGGGGATGCACTTTCACCTGAAACATTGCTCCGGATGGCGTGTCGCGGACGGGGATCATGGCTTTGGGCGATCCCCAAAGATCGCCGTGCCAATGCGCACGCAGGTCGAGCCTTCCTCGATGGCGACTTCGAAGTCGTGCGACATACCCATCGAGAGCACATCGAGTGTAAGCGCTGGCAGATTGCGTGCGGCGATACGCTCTCGCAATTCGCGGAGCTGCCGAAAGTAGGGCCGCGCTCCTTCGGGATCGTCAGTGAACGGCGGCACGGTCATCAGTCCGCGAACGCGCAGGTGCGTCCAGGCAGGGGCGCCAGCGAAAATACGTTCGAGTTCAGAAGAATTAGGCGCGAGACCGGACTTGGCCTCTTCACCGCCAACGTTGATCTCGATCAGTACGTCGAGAGTCTTGCCCAGTTTCTCGGCAGCAGCATTCAGCCGTTCTGCCAGCTTTGCCGAGTCGAGAGAATCGATTGCATGGAACACTTCTGCGGCCTTGGGCGCCTTATTGGATTGCAGGTGGCCGATCATGTGAAAGTTGGCGTCACGCAAGCTCGCAAGGGCGCCCACCTTTTCAGAGAATTCCTGCACGCGGTTTTCGCCGAACAGCCGCTGTCCGGCTTCGTAAGCTTCGATGATCTTGGCGGCGGGCTGGGTTTTTGAGACCGCCATCAGCGCAATGTCGTCAGCATTCCGTCGCGCGCGCTGAGCGTCGCGCGCGATACGGTCATGGACGGCGGACAGATTGTCGACGATGGTCATCCGCGCACAAACAGCAGGTCCCTCGACTCGGACTGAAGTCCTCGCTCGGGATGACAGTGGAGATAAATAAACACGCTCTACATAATCGCCGTCGGGGGGGCCGGTTCGTCCGGTCTACCCGCATTGGCCAGCGGCACGCGAATCATGACCACGGCAAGAATCACCAGCACGATAAATCCAGAAACAACATTTGGGTGCTGGAAGATAACCGGCAGCGGCCACTGTTTATATTTGAAGACGGCTATGACAATCCCCATCAGTGCCTCGCCGGCAATAAATCCAGAAGCCGTCAGCACTCCGGCATTTTCCACGCGGGCCTTCTGGGCCTCGTTAAAGTTCCTGCTGTCCCGCATCTTGTCGGTGATCCAGCGAATCATCCCGCCCAGGAAAATGGCGAATGTCGTCTCCAGCGGCAGATACATGCCGACGGCGAACAGCATCGGACTTCTGACCTCAATCATGATCAAGGCAATTCCCATCAGGATACCGACAACGATCAGCGGCCAGGCCATTTCGCCGCCGACGATACCGCGCGAGAGCATGGCCATCAGACCAGCTTGCGGAGCGGGGAGTTGACGGTCTCCAAAACCGATGCCGCCGCTATTAATATTGGCCTGATTCAGCAACAACAGAACCGGAAGCAGCGCGAAGCTGGCGACAGTCACGCCCATGAAGTCGCCAATCTGCATCTTTGCGGGAGTGCCGCCGAGGATGTGTCCCACCTTCAGGTCCTGAAGCATCTCGCCAGCCACCGCCGAAGAGATGCAGACGACAGCAGCCACGCCGAGCACGGCGGCGACGCCGTGAATTCCCGAGACGCCCATCAGCACCATCAGTAATGCCGCGATCACCAGGGCCGCCAGAGTCAGGCCGGAGATGGGGTTGTTCGACGACCCGATTAAGCCCACCAGGTTCCCCGAGACAGCCGCGAAGAAGAAGCCGACGATGATCATCACAATTGCCGCAACAATGCCGGGCCCCCACGAAGCGGCGTAGCTCTTGTACAAGAAGACCATGCTAATCAAAACGACCAGCAACCCGCTAAATACAAATTTTGCATTTAGGTCACGTTCCGTGCGGGCCGTGCCGGCGTGTGCCGCGGCAGACTTCTTCAAGTCAGAGACCGCGCGCGCCATGCCCGAGCCCAGGCTCTTACGCATCCGGAACAGCGTGTAACATGCGCCCACCAACATGCCTCCGACAGCGATAGGCCGCACGATGAAGCTCCACACCGCCCCGGCCTGTCCTGCCCAGAATGCGTTATCGGGAAGCGTCGTGCCCGCAGGTGCGAACTGCGCGACCAGGGTTGGACCGCCGAGGAACAAGATCAACGGAACCAACAGGCCCCACGCAATGACTCCGCCGGCGAAGTTCAGTGAAGCCAGACGCGGACCGATGATGTAGCCGACGCCGAGGTATGCCGGGCTGATGGCCGGCGCAGACATTGTTGTCACCGCCCCCGCGGGAAGCTTTGCCGCCGTAGCGCTGCGACCCATGCGGACAAAGCTGGTGCCAAGGGTTCCGACGTTGACGATGAAGTCCCGGCTTGCGCTGAACAGGCTGAACTGGCCGAGCAAGTAAACGATGCCGCCGAAACCCATGTTGCCGAACAGAATTTTGGCGGCGCGGCTGCCCTGTTGTCCGGCGATGTGAATCTGCGAGGCGGCTACCGACTCGGGGAAGGGAAGTTCGGGATCTTCTACCATCACGCGCCGCAGGAGAGTCACGAAAAGAATGCCGAGCGCGCCGCCCACTAACATCAAAATGGACGACTTCCAGTAAGCGTGCTCGAAGTCAAAAACCGGCCACGCGCCGGAAATGACGAACGCCGGGATGGTGAAGATCGCGCCCGCCGCCACCGACTCGCCGATCGAGCCCACTGTTCGTGCAATGTTCTCCTCCAGGATTGAACCCTTCATGATGCGCAGCACCGCCATGCCGATGACGGCAGCGGGATACGTGGCGGCGATGGTCATGCCGGCGCGCAGGCCAAGATAGGCATTAGCGGCACCCAGAATCACCGTCAGGATCAAGCCGAGAAGCACGGCCCGAAGGGTAAATTCCGGCATCGTGCTGTTATCGGGAACGTAGGAACGAAACTTCTTTTGCGGTGTGCTGACGGTGGTACTCATCTATGAAGACCTCGCGCGGCGCAGCAAAGGGGCGACGGCGCAAGTTAGCATGTCAGTGGTACTTAGCACAAGTGCAAGGCGGACCGAGATAAAGCTCATTGGTATGCCTTACTCGAAAATGACCGGCTAATCGCGATGAGTAAAATATGAACCAAGGAAAAAAACAAGGGGATCGCATGTTCATCGATTATTTGCTCAAGACCGAGCCCTCTGAGTATTCTTTCGCCGATCTACAGCGAGACAAGATTACGATCTGGGACGGGGTAACGAATCCGGTTGCCGTGAAACATCTCCGGGAGATGAAGCCCGGAGCGAGATTGATTATCTACGAAACTGGCGCTCGCAAAAGCGCTGTCGGTACCGCGTCGGTCGTCTCTGTCGACGCCGTCGATCCCAGGAATCCGAAAGTAAAGATTAAGGCCGGAAGAGCACTTCCGCAGCCGGTCTCGTTGGCGCAGATCAAAGCCAACGAGCTGTTCGCGGATTCGCCTCTGGTGCGTCAAGGAAGACTCTCCGTCGTGCCACTGACCGGAGCACAGTACCAGGCCCTCACAGGCGAGTAGGTGAGAGCAGTTGGTTGAGTTGGTTAACTTAATTGTGCCGGCGCTTGACTCGACGACCACAGCGCGGCCTTCACGGTGCCAGCCCCAACGCTGTTGGGTGCTTCGGTTGGTACAAGTGCAGGACTTCGCCACCGGGAACCTCGATCGCCGTCAGCAAGCCCCAGCCGGCATCTTTAACGGGTTCAGCGAGTTTGACGCCTTTGCTCTCAAGTTCTTTGATCGTTGTCTGAAGGTCGTCGCACATCAGGTAAAGTTCGTGCGATCCCTTCCCATCTGTGGGATGAATACCCAGTTCAGCGGGCGGCAGGGCAAAAATCAGCCAGCCCTGGCCCGCGTCGACTGCCCGGAATCCCAGTACATTCCTGAAGAACGCGCGGAGCTTCTCCGCTTCTTTGTTGTAAATAAGCGCATGGATACCGTTGATCATGGGCCGCCCTCCCGCAGCATGGTAGAACGTCAGACACTTTGCGACAACTGCTCGCAAACGACGATCGATGAAATCTCAGTGAAATCTCTTTTCGGAACCTTCTCCGGCATTGCGCGTTTCCCATCGAAGCTCATATACTGTGCTGTCACGGTGCTTCGGGACCGGATCAGGGTCCCCGACGAGTTCTAGCTCGTTGGGGTGATCGGACGAGCGTCAACCATCGCTCCTCTGGCACCCGGAGGCACCGGCGACGGGTCCTCGATGCGCGCCGAATTGGCGCGTGATCGGATGGTTGGAGGGTCGTCTTCAGCAGTCGTGAGACGCTAGAGCGAGACCGGCGAAGTCAGCGCGCCCAGCAACGTGCAGTGGTTTTCGCGCCCTTGCAAGCCTTCCTCCGCAACGTTTTTTCCGTGCTTTTCCCTTCCGATTGCAGGCTGTGCGACACCCCGCTCAATAACATTTCCCGGATTCCTGTCTGCTCCGAATGTCTTGCGGCCATAGCACCGGTGCGCGAGCCGCAGTGCGTGGTTTGCGGCGATCGCCTCTTCAGCGCACAGTTGCTGATGGGCGATGGCTGTTGCCCGAACTGCCGGGATTATGGGCCCGAGTTCGCGCGTGCCGTCTCCTTCGGGGAATACGAAGGAGGTCTTCGCGGCCTGGTGCATCTACTGAAATACGAGAGCGTTCTTCCGGTCGCGCCGGTGCTGGGTCGAATGCTGGCCAGTTCCATCGCGGAACTTCTTCCCGGTTGCGGCGATGCGATTCCGCTGATGGTTCCGGTTCCACTACACAAGAGCAAGCGCAGTGAGCGCGGATTCAACCAGGCCGAGTTGATCGCGTGCGCCGCGGTAAAGCGCTTACCACGACCGATTGAAATCGCGACCGGAGTACTGGTTCGTCAGCGTGCGACGATTTCGCAAGTCGGACTCAGCCGCGAACAGCGTATTGCGAACATGAGCGATGCATTTCGCGTACGCGACCCGCGCCGTGTGCAGGGCCGCACCGTGATCGTAGTGGACGACGTCATGACGACCGGAACCACACTTTCGGAGTGCGCCCGGGTGCTGAAGCAGGCTGGCGCAGAACGAGTTTGGGCGGCGACCGTGGCCCGCGCTTTTCAGGCTGCGGCTCCACGGATAGCTGCCAATCACGGGGATGAGGAGGGAATCGAAGCGGTGGCACTCACGGCTTCGGTCTAACCGGGTATGTCCATGTCGGCCCAGAGCGCAGCGTCCCGATACGGCAAATCGCTTGCCGGATGTATGCATCACGCCCGCGTCGCCGGCGATGAGCCGCTCCAGTGGACGGCGCTGCACGCACCCGTGCTCGTGCTCAATGCGTCCTACGAGCCTATCAACGTCTGTGCCGCCCGCCGCGCCATCATTCTGGTGCTGAAGGGCGTGGCCATGATGGAAGAGGCCAACGGACATTATCTGCACGCGGCGCGCATCGCCATGCATGTGCCGTCCGTCATCCGTCTGCTGGAATACCGGCGCATACCACACCAGACGCGCGCCCTCTCGCGCAAAAACATTTTGCTGCGCGACCGCAACACCTGCCAATATTGCGGGAAGATCCTGGCCGCTGGCGAGTTGACCCTTGACCACGTGATCCCGCGCTCGCGGGGCGGAGCTTCGACGTGGGAAAATCTCGTTGCTTGCTGCCACTCCTGCAATCGCCGGAAGGGCAATCTGCTGCCTCACGAATCCAGCATGAAACTGATGCGTGAGCCGCGCGCTTTCAACCTGCATACCAGCCGCCACATCATGCGCATGATGGGGCGCTCCGACTCCAAGTGGCGCAAGTATCTCTTCTACTGAAAACGTGATGAAGCGCTTCATCCAGTAAGCGGCCGAGCGCTCCATGGCACCGGCGGCGGGAAAGCCCGCTGTTCGCTATTCGCCAAAGCGCGTGGATAGCGCAGGCCTTTTCAGCCAGTGTCCAAAGCTAGCGCAGTTGTCCGGCGAGGTTCAAAGCTGAGTGAAACGTGTGCCACGCTGCGCGACTCATTCTAGCGGTGACAGCTACGGCCAAGATTCTCGCGAAAAGCGAATGGCGAACAGCGGCTCTACTGCTTCGGTGGTGGCGGCGTTTTGTTCGGCTGCGGCGTCCCCGACTGTGGCTGGTCTTTCGAGATTTCCTGGCCCTCGTAGATGATCTTCGACTTGGCTCCAAAGCGCTTGTAGTTCGTGTACTTCACCACTTGTTTCACGTGAACGTCACCGTTGGAAAAGTGAAGCTCGTCGTCCACCTTGGTGTAAACCGGAAACCAGTATTGCCCGTCAATTTGCTGCCGCCAGGTAGTGAACTGGGGAAACAGGTTCTCGCCTTCCCCATGATGCTTGCCAACGCCGATGTCGGGAACGTTCTTGCCGTAGGTCTTCACAATTTGGAAGTCGTGATCATCGACCCAGATGCGGCCCTGGAAGTAGCGCTTGTTCTTTCCCATTTGCTTGGGCGCCACATCGAAGACGTACGTTCCGAGTTCGTCTTCTTTCTGCTTGCCGACGTAAAGAATGGAGTATTCCTGAATTTCGTCGCTGGTCAGCACGAAAGGCAGCCGGTGCTGAATGTCGTCGAAGTCCTCCCGGGTCATGGAAATCCGCTGCAAAGTTGACTGTGGCGCAAACACCACCTGCTCGATTCGCCGGCCCTGATCGTCAAACAAAATATCCACCACCTGACGGTACTCGCCGTCCGCGGTATCGCCCTCGAGCGTCTCTACCATCACGTCCTGGCGATAGGTGTACTGCTCACGCGCAATCTTGAACTGCTTTTCCTTGGCGGCAAAGCGTTGGATGATCTCGTCCACGGTGATGCCGGTCGGCTGGGACGGGTCGAGCGCGCCTTCACCTCGATCCGAGGCCAGCACCGGAAGTGCTAGACACAACGTAAGCAGCAATAGGGAGAACGTCAGAAAATGCAAGGGGACTGGGTGGAACTTCATTAGGGGTGGTCCTTTGCAACTATTGTATTCGATTCGAGGGCAGGATCGGGACCCGCGGCACCGGTCCCTTCAGGCGGTAGCCCGGCTGGCACAGCCGTGGGCCGCGATCTGCTTTCAGGTCACGTGTCACACCCCTTGGTGATGTTTGATTACCGGGTTACAGCGGCCCGCATTTAACATGGTTGTAAAGTGCGCAAACCAGGTCCAAACCAACGCATTGGCGTCATCAACGCACTTCGGGCTTTTGCAGCGATTGCCGTCGCCTGGGGACACTTCGTTGCCGGCCAGGGAAAATACCTCGGCTTGTCGGGAAAATATGGCTACCTGGGCGTGGACATTTTTTTCGTCATCTCTGGCTTCGTGATCCCCTGGAGCCTGCATCGGGCCCACTATGTCCTGCGCGATTATCCCCGGTTTGTGCTGAAGCGCAACCTGCGCCTGTATCCGCCCTATCTGGCATCCATCGCGGTAACCATTCTGGCGATCAACTTCGTACTGGCGCCTGTCTTGCACATACCACGGATGATGGTCACCGGGCGCGATTTGTTGCTCCACTCCGCTTACCTCAACGACCTGGTTGGCGTGCGCTGGATCAATGTCGCCTATTGGACCCTGGCCATTGAATTTCAGTGGTATTTGTTGGTTGGGTTGATGCTTCCGCTGCTGGCAAACAGCCGCAGGCTGGTGCGCCTTGCAGGTATAGTAGCGATGACGATCGCATATTTCGCTTTCCCGTACAGCCGGCTGATCTCTCATCACCTTCCCGTCTTCCTGATCGGTGTTTTTGTCTTTCAATACCGGGCGCGTCTGATCGGGTTGCGCGAAATGCTCGGGCTGACCTTGGTAATGGTTCTCGCCATGCTCGGGCCGCTCGGCTGGATAGTGGCGGCAGTGTCGGTATCGACCGGGCTCCTGATTGCGCTTTCCGCCTTCCACAACCGTGCCCTGGACCGGGTCGGAGACGTGAGCTACTCGTTGTACCTGTTGCACCTGCCCATCGGTGTCGGCGTGATTGCCTGCCTCTCGCATTGGTTGCCGTACTCCGGCAGCTACATCGGTGTGCTGGATGTTATCGGCTTGGCCGCCTCCGGTGGGGTGGCGTGGATCACGTATCAGATCGTCGAAAAGCCTTCGCAGAACATGTCGTCGGCGATACGCTTCGCCCGCCGTGGAATTGAACGCGCTACTAGCCCGGCCACAGCCACAGCGCCTGCCGAGTGACTTGTTGGTAGTGCGGAGCTGAAGGGCCAGTCTGCCGCCCCGCTTACACACTGGAGTGAAATTGTTCTAGACTATGCAGTTTTGCGCGTGCATTCCCAATCATCGTCATCTTTCCGACTTCTACGCCCGGAGGCTTCATGCTGCGTCGTATCGTTGTCTTTCTTGTCTGTTGCTCGTTGTGCGGTTTCGCACAGAGCAAGCGCCCCTTCACCTTTGAAGACATGATGCAGCTCAAGCGCATCGGCGAACCCATCGTCTCGCCGGACGGCAAGTGGGCGGCGTTCACCGCCGTGGACGTCAACCTCGACGAAAACACCCGCAAGCCGCATCTGTGGATCGTTCCCATCAGCGGCGGCGAGGCGCGCTGCCTCACGCCCGCCACTGAGGCCGGGGAGGATCGCATTCGCTTCTCGCCCGATGGCAAGCGCGTCCTCTTCGAGTCATCGCATGATGGCGCTTCGCAAATCTGGGTACAGGATTTCGACTCCGCCAGCGGTACTCTGACAGGCGAGTCACGCAAGGTGACCAGTATCTCGACCGAGGCTTCAGGAGGACTGTGGTCGCCCGACGGCAAGAGCATCCTGTTCGTCTCGGAGGTCTATCCCGATTGCAAGGATGACGCTTGTAATAAGCAGCGCGACGAAGAACAAGCCAAATCGAAGGTGAAGGCCAAGGTCTTCACCCAACTGATGTTTCGCCATTGGAACCACTACTTCAATGGCAAGTACAGCCACCTGTTCCTGGTCTCGCCCGACGGAGGCGTGGCGCGCGACCTGACGCCGGGCGCTCACGAGGTGCCACCGTTTAGCCTTGGCGGGCAGGACCAGTACCAGTTTTCGCCCGATGGGCGGGAGGTCGCTTTCACCAGCAACATCGATGAAGTACAAGCCACCAGCACCAACAGCGATATCTTCCTCGTGCCGACCGCGGGCGGAGCGCCGAAGAAGATCACCACCAATCCCGGCAGCGACGACACGCCAATGTATTCGCCGGATGGCAAGTACATCGTGTATCGCTCGCAACTGCGTGGCGGCTATGAGAGCGACCGCTTCCGGCTGATGCTGTACGAGCGCGCCGCCGGCAAGATCGGCGATCTGGCGCCAAACTTTGATCGCTGGGTGGATTCGATGGCGTGGGCGCCGGACTCGAAGACCATCTACTTCACCGCGGAGAACGAAGGGGAAGCTCCGATCTACGCCATCAACGTGATCGACCCGCAACCGTGGCCGCAGGAGTTGGTCGCTGGCTTCAACGACAGCCCCACGCCCACGCCGGACGGCAAGACTCTGCTCTTCGATCGCATGTCCGTTGCTGCGCCGAACGAGATTTATAGCGCGTCGCTGCTATTCCCACAGTGCCGAATGGCTGTGCCTCCGAATGCGTACAGCATCCCAGACTGTCTGCTGTCGAGAGCCCAGCAGGTGACGAACCTCAATGGTTCCGTGCTCGCGCAGATCCAGATGCAGCCTCTAGAGAACTTCTGGTTCACCGGTGCGGCGAAGGAGAAAGTCCAGGGCTTCATGGTGAAGCCGCCCAACTTCGACGCCAACAAGAAGTATCCGGTGAAGTTCCTTATCCACGGCGGTCCAGAAGGCGCGTGGGGCGACGACTGGTCGTATCGCTGGAATCCCGAGTTGTTCGCTGCCAATGGCTACGTGATCCTCATGATCAACTTCCACGGCTCGACCGGCTACGGGCAAAAGTTCATTGACGCGATCAACGGCGACTGGGGCGGCGCTCCCTTCCACGACCTAATGATGGGCCTCGACTACGCAGAGAAAACCTATCCGTTCGTTGACAAGGACCGCGAGTGCGCCCTGGGCGCCAGCTACGGCGGATACGCCATCAACTGGATCGAGGGGCACACCACCCGCTTCAAGTGTCTGGTCTCGCACGACGGTATGTTTAACACAGAGTCGGCTTTCGGCACCACCGAGGAGTTGTGGTTCAACGAGTGGGAGTTCAAAGGCACTCCGTGGACCAATCGCGAGATGTACCGCAAGTGGTCGCCGCATCTGTCGGCGACAAACTTCAAGACGCCGATCCTGGTGGTGCACGGCCAACTCGATTATCGGCTCGACGTCTCGGAGGGCTTCCAGTTGTTCACCACGGTGCAGCGGCTGAAGATTCCGTCGAAGATGCTTTACTTCCCCGACGAGGGCCACTGGGTGCTGAAGCCGCAGAATAGCAGGCTGTGGTACCAGACGGTGAATGATTGGGTGGACCAGTGGACGAAGGGAAAGTGATCTTTGACGTGCCTGGATGCCAACACGATATGACCAACATGGTCACGTCCACTGTATAATGATACCCATGAAGACTGTGAAGATCGGCGATCTGAAAGCGCACCTCAGTGCTCACATCCAATTGGTGCGCGAGGGCGAAGAGGTGGTGGTGTGCGATCGAAACACCCCGGTAGCGCGGATTGTACCGTGCCCGGCTGAGGAATATTCCCGGCAAGAGCAGCGTTTGATCGCCCGTGGCATTCTTACCCCACCGCTGAAGAGGCGCCCTTCTGCTCGCTCCTGGCCGCAGCCGCCAGGGAATGTTCCTAATGAGCTCATGGAGCGAATATGGCGAGAAGAGCGGGAGGGCCGGTAACCCGGGTTGCGGCTTTTTGGGACTCAAGTGCGTTGGTCCCACTGTGCGTGCGCCAACCGCTCACGGAAGCCGCGATCGCGCTGTACGTGCGCTATGACGCGATAGTCTGGTGGGCCACATCGGTGGAGATCGCAAGCGCCCTTGCCCGGTTGGTGCGCGTGGGTCAACTTGGTCCCCAGCAGTGGATGGAGGCGCAGAAGCTCGCCTTGACGGTGGGTCGCGAATGGTCCGTCGTCCAACCCTCGGACTCGCTGCGGGCCAATGCAATGCGGCTTGTGGATCGCTATGATCTGCGGGCCGCCGACTCGCTGCAATTGGCGGCGGCTCTCGCGTGGTGCGACAACGTCCCGCAAGGCCGAGTTTTCTTGACAGCCGATCAGCGGCTGCGTGAAGCTGCTGCGCTGCATGGTTTCGATGGGAAGCCGATCTGATCGCTGCGGGGGGAACCGCGCTTAGTCAGCACAAGCCAGCAGCTTAACCCAGCTCAGAAAAAATCACGGAAAGATCGACGGCGATGGGAGAATTTTCGACCGCCAACGACGTGGTCTCGATCCAGCTTCCGGTGGAGCAGTCGTACCCATGCCGAGTCTGCGGATCGACGACCCAGATATGGCGAATTCCCATTTGCCGATAGTCGCTGAAACGTTCCTGATAGCGTGAGATGCGGTCTTCCGGCGAGAGTACTTCGATGACGGCGATGGGAGGCCGTTGCAAAACCTGATCAGCCGGTTCGCTGCGTGAAATCAGGCACACGTCCGCAATGCGGAAACGGGTCGGACCGATTCGCATCCGCAGTTCTGTCAAGGCCCTAATGTTCCATTCCTTGCCATGATTGCGGAACCATTGAACCAGCGCACTCTGTACTTCGGCGTGATCGAGTTCGCCCACGTTTCTCTCCTGCAGCTCGCCGTCAACGTAGTCGCAATCCGGACTATAGCTGCTGTGCAGATACTCGCTAACCGGAACCGCTAATCGCGTTGTCGTTGCCATTGCATCCTCGCCACTGACGAGTATTGTAGCGCTTGCGCCGTTCCTGCCGGAACTCGCTCCTCGCGAAGGAAGGACTCGCCTCCGCCTAGAGAGTGGAAGGCTTCCTTAAGCAAGCAGGCCGCGCAACCCCTCGAAACGTTCGTGCGCTTCGGCCTTGTCGCGGCTGCTGAAGGTGCCGAGGTTTCGGCGCTTTCCTGTCTTGGGATCTTTCTTGCGTGAGTAGAGCCGGTATTCTCCGGACGTAAGTTTGCGAATCATCGTTGTTCACCTCCCTAAGAATGGATGAACAATCCGCATCGCTGGTGGCCAAGGATCAGCCCTGTGCGGCCGCCGTCGCCCTTCTGGCTGCCACGCGAGCGCTGTGCTCGGCCGCCGACAAATACGCGCCGCCTAGCAACAGCATCCCACTCCAGAACGCCCAGAACATCAGCGTCACTGAAACCGCGAATGGGCCATACACTTCCTGAAAGTTCAGCCACGGCAGCAGCAGGATGTAGATATACTTCGCCGCCTCCGACACCAAGCCGGTGATGATCGCTGCCGGCAGCACCGCTCGCGCCGGGACCTTTCCGTGCGGCAGCACCCAGTAGATCAGGAAATAGATTCCAATCGTAGCCAGGATCGCCGAAGCCTTCATCAAGATGAATCCCAGGCCCTGGAAGACGAAGTTCCCTTCGCCGATAACCAGTCCCAGCATCTTCAGGTTCTGCGCGGTCAGCGCGATGGAAAGCATCGCCAGGCAGCCACATGCCAGCCCCAGTCCTAGCGAGACCACCAGGTTCATGAGGTAGGACCGGTTCTTCTTGAAGCCCCAGATGCTGTTGAGCGCTACTTCCAGCGGAAGAAAAATTCCCGTCGAGGTGATCAGCAACACAACGAACGACAGCACCTGGCCTCGTCCTCTCACGCTGGCCAGAAATTGCAAGTTGCGGATAACGAAATCCTTATTGCTCGGCAGATAGACGCGCAATAGTTCCAACACCACGTTGTACATGGCCTGGGAGTGAATGACCCGGCGGATGAGGGTCAGCAGCAAGACGATGAACGGAAAAAACGAGAGGATCGCGTTGGCCGCCACCGAGAAGGCGTAAGTATGCACCTCGGTTTGCGTCAGGTAGCGGAGCGTGGACCAGCCATGCCGGCGCAAGCGATGCGACAGGCTGTAGGTTTCCGGCAGGTGCTGAAACAGATCTTGCCTATCGTCCTCTTGTTGCAGGCGCTTGGCCACCGTCCCTGCAAGCGGCGGAGGGTCTTGCAACTCAATGGTCTCGCTAGACTTAGGAAGGACGGTCGAACCCGTGGTTGGGGATTGCGAAATTGTGGGCGTCAGCTGATCTTTGACGCCGTCACGGGTTACTTCAGAGTTGCTGCTCATCAACACTCAATCCTAACAGAGCACGATCTCCTGGCTCGGCCGCTTGGAGCTTTAGCATTCGGCCCGCCGTTCCATAGTGGGACGAGCGGAACCTCTTGTGAGGAAAACACTTGCCAGAATCCCGAGTTCCTGTAATCATCTCCTGCTCCCCTCTCGAATGGGCGAGGGAGGAGCTTTCGGTCGAACCGAAACGCGGATTTGGGTTGATGTTTCTGTCAGCAGTCGAATTTCACGCATGGTATAGGCTCCAGGGATCTGCTCTGTCGCGGACGCATTCGTCCGCCAGAACCGGTTCAGGGGGCTTTTCCATTGCAGATAAGCTGCGAGCTGAGCCGCAACCCTTGTTTCCCGGCAACGTTGAGACGTCTTCCGATCCCACTTCCTCAGGGTTGGGTTCGGAACGTCCGCGAAGCAGGGGTTATTCCAAGTTTTATAGGTGAAAGGAGTAAGTTGTGAGAGAGAAAGGTACAGTCAAGTGGTTTAACGGAGCCAAAGGGTACGGATTCATCCAGAGATCTACCGGCGAGGATGTGTTCGTGCATTTCTCAGCTATCCAGGAGAACGGATACCGGAGCCTGAACGAGGGCGAGACAGTGGAGTTCGACCTCACCAAGGGTCCAAAAGGCTTCCAGGCCGCTAACGTGCAGCGCGTATAAGATGTCTCCGCCACGCGGAAGCTACGGTCACGTTCGCGTCACTTTAGAACCGAGGCTTCAAGTGCGGCCATGACCACTGAACCCTCCCACCGGGGAGGGTTCCCTTTTGATTGGCGGTAACCTACGCCGTTTTGATTCGCTATCGGAATCCAGCGTTATGCCGCCACAGCAGTTGGCGAAGGGAAATGCTCAGCCAGCGCCGACAGTTTACGGATTGCCCGATCTACGGACTGCTGGGCCGCTTCCGCGCCAAAGCCCTGCTTATCGGCGGCGATGACGGTCATGTCCTCCAAGCCCAAAAAGCGCAGCATGTGCCGCAAATAGGGAACCTGGAAATCGGAGGAAGCCGAGGCTGACCCGTCGTCATACACTCCCCCACGGGAGACGATTGCCACGACCCGCTTGTCGGAAGCGATCAGGCCCTTCGGACCCTCGTCGCCGTAACTGAAGGTCTTGCCCACGCGGGCCACCAGATCGAACCACGCCTTCAAGGGGGCCGGAATCGAGAAGTTGTGCATAGGCACTCCGAGCACGATCACGTCCGCCATCATCAGTTCGTCAATGAGCGCATCGGAAAGCGCCAGTGCTTGTTGTTGCTGCGGCGTCCGCTGGGCCGGCGGGGTATAAGACGCCTGAATCCACGGTTCGGTCACGAAAGGCAGCGCCTCCGCAGTCAAGTCGCGTTCGAGGACGCGGGTATCCGGATGTTTGGCCTTCCACTCTTCGGCAAGGTGCCGGGTCAAGCGCCGCGAGACCGAATTGCTGCGGGGACTCGAATTGATGATTAGCAGGGTATTCATGGTCGCACCTCGGGCTGAGTGCCCATACCAAGAGTAAATGTCGCAACACAGAAGAACCGTGTTGTAACACATTACATGGGATGTGATGGCAAAGGGGAAAGATTCAAAACCGATGGTCGAGGACGAATCCCCTGGTTTAATGAGGCGCTACCAGTGTCTTGCGGCGGAAGGCGGTCCCCGATGCTGGGAAGATAGGAGGCTTCCCAAACAGAATCCCACCACGTTGAAGAGGCTGCTGAAAAAAGGCGACGTTCGGGCAGTGCGGGCCTTCACCTGGGTTATTCATCGGTTTCGGTAGCCAGAGACAGCAAGCCTTGAAAGGGCACGACTTCAAGCCGTGCCCTTCAAAGGGACCGAAAAAGATGAATGATCCAGATTCAGACCTGCGTCCAAGCTGTTCGTTTTTGTCATGTGGAATCGGCTTTAGCGATTTTCTTCCTGCCCTATTACGCGGGCCTAAGGCCTGCACTACCCGCACGGGCGGATACACCAATTGTGGAATCGCTTCAGCCGACGACAGGCTTGCTTTTCCGACTTGCTCAGCAGCCGCTGAAGTCGACCGAGCTTCATTCTGCCGAAGTCGGTTCCAGGATCGCACCGCACAGGCGGCTCAACTCGCGGCAGTCTTCGTCAGTGAGCCCACGAAGGCGGGCGCCCACGGCTGCATCAATCTGAGGTTGCATTCTAGCGAGCAGCTTCAACCCCTTGGCTGTGATGCTGGTGATGGTTTGGCGCTGATCGTCGTTTCCACGAAACCGTTTCACCAGGCCGCGGGCCTGCAGACGGTCCACCAAACGAGTGACATCGGGAGCGCGGTCGATCATGCGCCTGGCGATCTCGCAACGCGCGTGGCCTTCGGGATGGACACCTCGCAGGATGCGCAGCACGTTGTACTGCGGGCGCGTAATGCGGTGCATTTCGCAGAGCTCGTCCATCATGTCGTTCAGCAAATTGGCTGCGACCAGAAGGCCCAACAGAGCTTCCTGCAGAGGGTCGGTAAACTGCGCGTGGCTAAGGCGCCGGCTGAGGGCCTCGTTCATGTCTTCTTTATAGCCAGAATCTGAGCGCTTGTCACACGCGGTGGACTTTGCGATGAGACGGCCACCCACAACGGATGCATCGACTCTGTGACGAGAGTAAAAAACCCTCCGGCCGAAGCCGGAGGGTCAGATGCCCCGGGGAAAAACTTCAACCCCGTGTTGGGCGCGGATTGGGCATCAATCGTGGCAGCCCGGAGAGGGACTCTCACGCTCCACGAAGTTAAGCGTGGGAGACGCCGTCACGGTTAGCGGGAAACTCACCTGTCTTCCGTCGACGATGCCGATCACGCGAGAAATTCTGGTCTCCGGTGCCCTGTCTCGCACCGGCGGATCAAATGCGTTGCTCGCTTCGTACTCTTGTTATGTGCAATAGACGGGCCACATCCGAAATGATGAGTCAGCATGTGGTTAGCGAATCGCTGCACGCAGCAAAGGTGTAATTCCTACCCGCAGAGCGCAATTCTGCGCGGGTGCGGAACATTGCCTAACTATGAGATGACGGCGCCGTCATTTTGCGGGGCGTCGGCGGAGTCGCCGGAGTTCATCACGCAAGCGCTGTAGCGCCCAGCGCGCGTGGTCCGCAACCATCACGTCTTCATCGCGACTCAACTCCTCGAGAACGGGCACGAAGCTTTCTTCATCGCTGTTGCCGAGCGCGATCGCGATATTGCGGCGCAGGCCGTTGAACCGTGCACGTTTCACCGGTGAACCGCGGAACACTTCGCGAAACTCTTCCAGGCTCAAGCCCGCCAGCCACTCCAGATCGGGATTCACCAGCCGAGCGCGCGGCTGAAGTTCTGGCGTCTTCGTAACCGGGGCATCGCGGTTCCACGGGCAGACATCCTGACAAATATCGCAGCCAAACACCTGCCGGCCGATGCCGGAGCGGAGATCCTCGGGGATCGCGCCGCGTTTTTCGATGGTGAGATACGAGATGCACCTGGTGGCGGCGAGTTGATACGGAGCAGGGAAGGCGTCAGTCGGGCAGGCATCGAGGCAGCGCGTGCACGAGCCGCAGCGGTCCGGCGGAGGCAGATCGGGTGTCAACTCCAGCGACGTCAGCATGACGCCGAGGAATAGCCACGATCCCAAGTGCTCGTTCAGGATGCAGGTGTTCTTGCCAATCCAGCCGATGCCTGCGTACTGGGCAAAGATGCGCTCGATGACCGGACCTGTGTCCACGTAACACCAGGTGCGAGGCGTGGGCATCTTTTGCTGCTCGCAGATTTCAAGCAGCCCCGCTTCCAGTGTGCGGAGCTTCGCGAGTACCACCTCGTGATAGTCACGTTGCGACCAGGCATAGCGGGAGATCCATCCCTGGGTGGTCGTGCCGGCGTGCGTCGAGTAGGGCTCACCAGTGTTGTAATTGAGGGCGCACACCACCACCGAACGTGCCCAGGGAGCGGCGTTGGACAGAGAGGCACGCTTCAGTTCGCCAGCCTCGTTGCGCGCTTCGAGATACTTCATTTCACCAGCGCGGCCGTCGGCGATCCATCGAGGGAAAAAGCGGTGCTCAGGCGTGTCGGCCACACCGGCTACGCCCGCAAGATCGAAGCCGGCCTCGGAGGCGAGGCGTTTGATGTCGTGGCTGATCGAGGACAGAGAGAAACCGCTGGACATGCTGGGACGATTATAGGGGTGGCCTTGTCTCAGCACTTAGCACTTAGCATTTGGCATTTAGCATTTAGCCGTCCGTATCCGGCAGGTGCCCAACCCAAGTTTCTTTTGCTTGTGCGGGTTTTGTCAGATCGGGCGGGTGGTCGCCCGGGTAAATGTGTAACGAGTGCAGAAGTTGCAGCCGTCGCTTTTCGCGGGTGACTACTCGTGGGTCCGCATGTTGGCGGCTCCAGCCAAGCGTATGATACATCCATGGATTTTCAGTTCACCGCTGTTTTTCGCCGCGTCCCCGAGGGCTACATCGCATTCGTCGAGGAGCTGCCGGGCGCCAATACCCAAGGCGTAACGCTCGACGAAGCCCGCACGAACCTGCACGAAGCCGTTGCCCTTGTGCTTGAGGCGAACAGAACACTGGCTCAGGAAGCCGCCTCGGGAAAAGACGTGATTCGGGAGCCGCTGAAAGTCAGTGCGTGAAGCGTCGGGAACTCGTTCGACACCTCGAACGGCACTGAACTGTTGCGCGAAGGAGCCAATCATTCGATCTACGTTAACCGGGCCGCAGGTAAGACTTCGGCGGTTCCTCGCCACTCCGAAATCAACGACGACCTAGCCAAGAAAATCTGCAAGGATTTGAGTGTTCCATTGAAGTAGGCCCAAAACCTATCACGACCAGTGGCGCATCTGTTTACTTGGCGCAATGACGATGCCTACGACGTGGAAATTGTGGATTATCACTAGGAGGGCCCATGGCTAAATCTGAAAAACTTCCGCCCAATTCATCCCGGAGAAATTCTGCGCGAAGATTTCATGAAGCCGCTAGGCATCAGTATGAACACGCTCGGGCTCGATCTGCACGTTCCCGTGACACGTATTGCAGAGATCGTGCACGAGCGGCGGAGCATCACTCCCGATACCGCCCTGCGGCTGGGGCGCTATTTCAACACCAGTGCGCGCTTCTGGCTGAACGCCCAGTCCAGCTACGATCTTGAAGTCGCACAAGACGCACTGCAGCGCACCATCGAGCGCGATGTGCGTCCTCTGGTCGCCTAAGACTGGTATTCGTGTTAAACCACAGATCCCCCACTCGGCCTGAAGTTTCGGTGTTAACGACAGGGAACGATAGCAGATGAAATCCCCACCCAACCAGGAGAAGCTCGGTCTGGGCGTCCGCCTGCTATCGACCACCTTGGTGGTAGTCACTTGTCAAACTAAGGTGTTGCGCTACCATCCATCTTTGTGTTAAGGTTTCGTCAAAATTTCAAGGCTTTTCGATTCCTACTGTGCGGCAGCAGTTAAGCCGAGAGGAAGAAGGGTGACCGTCATGCGGAGACACAACAATTATACGATCTGGTTCGCAGTATTTCTACTGCTCATCTTCAGCTCCGGATGCTGCAATCCGGGCGCCAAGCCAGTCTTAACCCCACCTACAGTGATTTCCGTGGCCCCTCTTAGTGGTGCAGCCGGCCTCTGTCCCAACACGACCGTGACTGCCACTTTTAGCGTGGCGATGAATTCTACATCGATCAATGGCACGACCTTTACGTTGACAGGGCCGGGCACTACACCCGTGGCAGGTGTAGTTACCTACGATGCGTCGAGCAACACTGCGATCTTTACGCCATCAAGCGCTCTCGCACTCAGTACCCTCTATACCGCCACGATTACGACCGGAGCCAGAGACGAGGTTGGCGTTGCGCTAGCGAGCAACTTTGTATGGACCTTCACAACAGGTAGCAACCCATGCGTCCCGCCCACCGTGACTTCCGTAACTCCCCCAAATGGCGCGACCGGCGTTTGTCCCAACACGCTCGTGACCGCCTCCTTCAGCGAGGCGATGAATCCTGCCACGATCAATACCACAACCTTTACGTTGACAGGACCGGGTACTACGCCCGTGACAGGAGTAGTAACCTACGCTGGGTCAACCGCGACCTTCACACCATCAAGCCCTCTCGCGCTGAGCACCCTCTATACCGCCACGATTACCACGGGGGCACAGGATCTCGCCGGCAATCCACTAGCAAACAATTATGTATGGACCTTCACCACAAGTAGCACACCATGCGTCCCCACCGTGATTTCCGTAACCCCCCCAAATGGCGCGGTCGGGGTCTGTCCCAGCACGGTAGTGACCGCCACCTTCAGCGAGCCAATGAATCCTGCCACGATCAACACCACAACCTTTACTTTGACAGGACCGGGCACTACGCCCGTGACAGGAGTAGTTAGCTACGCTGCGTCAACCGCGACCTTCGTACCATCAAGCCCTCTCGCACTGAGCACCCTTTACACCGCCACCATTACCACGGGGGCACAGGATCTCGCTGGCAATCCACTGGCCAATAATTTTGTGTGGACCTTCACCACCAAGTAGCACAGCATGCGCTCCCACCGTGATTTCCGTAGCCCCCCCGGATGGCGCTAGCGGTATATGCCCCAACAGCGTAGTTGTTGCCACCTTCAGCGAGGCGATGAATCCTTCCACGATCAATACCACAACGTTTACTTTGACAGGGCCGGGCATTACACCGGTGGCAGGAACAGTTACCTATGTTGTGTCAAGCTATGTCGCGACTTTCACCCCAACCAACCCTCTCGCACTGGACACCCTCTACACCGCCACCATTACCACGGGGGCCCAGGACCTCGCTGGCGATCCACTAGCAAGTAATTTTGTATGGACCTTCACTACATCTGTCACGGCATGTCAAGCCCCCGTACCGTTGGGATCGGCCTGCAGTTTCGGAATTCTGGGCGCCACCCCCGTGGTTAGCAATAGCGGCCCCACCAACGTTACGGGAGATGTGGGAATATGGCCGGCAGCTTCGATCACTGGATTTCCGCCGGGAACAATAACGGGCTCGTTCCATGCGGGCGATGCGGTTGCCATGACCGCCCAGGGTGACTTGACCACGGCGTATAACTACGCCGCGGCAGCACCAGGAGGGGCCGTCCTGACCGCAGATATAGGAGGGGAAACACTCGCTCCTGGCGTTTACAAGACGACCAGCGCCCAACCCTCGCTTGGAATAACCGGGGACCTCACCCTCGACGGTGGAGGCAATTCAAATGGAGTCTGGATCTTCCAGATCGTGTCCTCACTGACGACGGCAGCGACAAACAGCCAAGTCATTCTAACCAACGGCGCCACGGCTCAAAACGTCTTCTGGCAGGTCGGTAGTTCGGCGACGCTGGGAACTACCACAACATTTGCAGGGAGCATTATGGCCCAGGCGTCCGTCACGCTTGGCACCGGCGCGACGCTGAATGGCAGAGCGCTGGCCAGGACGGGCGCAGTCACATTGCTAAGCAATCCGGTGAATGTACCTCCCTGTCAATGAGGTATCCGGTAGTGAGATTAGCGTGAGGCCGGTCCACTACCGGACAGGCTAGAAAAGCATGATTTCACGTTATTGAAGTTCGGAGGAATTGGCATATGTCATCTCACTCTCATAACCCTTGTGGTCGCGTTGCAGTTATGCTGTTGGCAGTAGCTGGTGTCCTGTGCAGCGTTGGCACGCTCGCGGCAGCGCAGGATCAGCCTGCTCCCAAATGGGAACTTTACGGTGGATACTCCGCTTTCTATCCAGGCTGCGATCTACATGGCCTGCTTCCAGGAGGAGTGGTCCCGGTGAGCAGCTGCTTGACATGGAATGCGCGGGGCGTTGGCGCCAGTGTCACCTACAACTTTAACCGCTGGTTCGGATTGACAGTCGACAGCAGTGGGCAGTGGGGCAGCGGCGACACCGGGATAGCTGCCCGTATTGGCCACGCCGAATTCTTCAA
This sequence comes from Acidobacteriaceae bacterium, assembly GCA_003160215.1. Taxonomy (GTDB): domain Bacteria; phylum Acidobacteriota; class Terriglobia; order Terriglobales; family Acidobacteriaceae; genus Bog-257. The sequence continues at coordinate 323 of PLQW01000232.1, read as the reverse complement.
CCTCTCCGCTGGGCCTAAGATAACTTTTCGCACCCACTATGTTTCCCCGTTTCTCGAAGTTCTCGTGGGCGAGCATCGCCTAAGGTCCGAAGTCTTCGGGAGCGACGACGAAGTCGGTTTCATGGCTGGCGGCGGTCTCGATGTGAACTTGAACAGACACTTCGCTCTGCGTTTGTTCAGGGCCGATTTCGTGTACTCGAATCATCAGTACGGTCCGTCGTCGCTTGTTCCCGCCACGGATGTCAGAGGCGTAAGACTGCAAAGTGGCGTGGTATTCATGTTCGGCGGCGCACCGCCGGTTCCGGTAAGCGCCAGCTGTTCAG
>PLQW01000164.1 GCA_003160215.1 Acidobacteriaceae bacterium | reverse complement strand
ATTAGTGTTAACACGCCCTAGACCAGTTGTTGTATAGGGTGGAGCACCGCTTCGGCGGTGCAGGTTAGGATTCGGGCTGAATCGGCTTCAGCCGCTGAGGTAACGAAACCTTACCTCAGGCGCTAAAGCGCGATCAGGAACTGGCGGCAGGTGTGCACGCCTGAAAGGCGCGCTCCACCCGTTGCCAATACACCCCGGAGTAAACCAGCCCTAATCTCACCCCGGCCCCACCCGGCCCGCAGATATAATGAAGCTACCTGCCGGAACCTCGAATCTGCTTGCGTAATCGCGAATTTATGATTCAGGTCCGACGCAGCTTGGGCCTGTGATGTTGCCGTTTACGCCTCCAACTCGTCCGCAGAAGAAACGAAACAGCACGCCTGCGATCGTCGCGCTCTCCATTTGTACTTTCTTTCTCTTTGCCGTGATTTTCGCGCAGGCTACCTTTAAGTTGACCTTCCTGCAGCCCGATACCAGCGAAGAGGCGCTGATCTTTGCCGCGGTTTCGGCGCTAATTTTTCTGTTATTCGTCGCGCTCACGTTCGTCTTGCTGCGCACTCTGTTGCGGCTTTACGCGGAACGCAAGACCGGTGTTCTCGGCTCCAAGTTTCGCAGCCGGATGGTCTTGGGAGCGTTACTGCTTTCGCTGGGACCGGTGATTTTCTTGTTCCTGTTCTCCTACGGTCTGATCAATCGCTCCATCGAAAAATGGTTCTCCCGGCCGGTGGAAGAGGTGCAGTACCGCACCAACATCATCATTTCCTTGCTGACGGAATACGCCTCCACCAATGCCCAGGTTGAGGCACAGCGCATTGCTTCGACTCCTGACGCGCAGAAGTCGTTCCAAACCGGAAACTTCACCTTGGTGATGGACGAGTTTCGGCGCAGTGAAATTACGCTGCAGGGCGGCTTCGCCTTTGCCATCGTTGACGACCGTGCCGAGGCCAGCTTCCATGCTCCCGAAGCGTGGCCCCTGCTGCGGCACAACCTGCCCCTGAAGACGGTCCTACCGGGTGAGGCAAAGTCGTTTGAGGTTCTCGGCCAAACCTATGTCCTGGGCCGGGCCCGGGTGGGACCGAACGGACAGATCCTGGTGGCCATGCCCTTGCCGGCAAATTATTCGGCCACGCTGCGTGATGTGGAACGCAGCCAGCAACAATACAGTGAGCTGCGCGTGCAGCGGCGGCGTCTGCGCCGCACCTATATGGGTTTTCTGTTGCTGCTTACGGTCGCGGTGCTCTTCGCCTCGACCTGGCTGGCTTTGTATATGTCGAAGATGGTGACCCGCCCCTTGGTCGCTCTGGCCGAAGCCACCCACGAAATTTCCCGCGGTCGCCTCGACTACCGGGTGGACGTGCAGGCGGGCAACGAAATCGGACAGTTGGTGGAATCGTTCAACCATATGGCTGCCGACCTGGAAGCCAGCCAGGGAAAGATCGAAGCCTCGCGGCGCGACCTGGCCGACGTGAATGTGCAACTGGAGCAGCGCACCCGCCATATTGAGACCATTCTGGAGAGCGTTCCTTCTGGTGTGCTTTCGCTGGACGCCTCGCGCCACATCCTTCATTCCAACCGGGCGGCACGCCGCTTGCTCCGGCTCGACGAGGACTCGCCTGATTCCGAGCAGACCCTGCACGACCTCTTTCCGGAGGAAGCCGTGTCCGATCTCGAGCATCTACTGCGCAAAGCAGACCGCATGGGAACCACGACCAGCCAGATAGAGATCGTCACTTCGCGCGTAACCCTGAACGTCGCGGTGACGGTCGCCTCGCTCGATCCGCCGTCGTCGCCCTCAAGCGATGGCCAGCGCCAGCGCATGGGATACGTGGTGGTGTTTGAAGACCTCACCGATCTGTTACGCGCGCAGAAGCAGCCCGCCTGGCGTGAAGTGGCTCGCCGCATTGCGCACGAAATCAAGAACCCGCTCACTCCGATTGCCTTGTCGGCCGAGCGCATTCGCCGCCACCTCGAACGCGGAACGCCTCCGGATGCGGCTTCGCTCAACGTGATCCGGCAGTGCTCCGAGACTATCGGCTCATCGGTGGAAACGGTTCGCACTCTGGTGGACGAGTTCTCGGTTCTGGCCCGCTTCCCGGCCTCGCAGCCACAACCCTCCGACATCAACAGCATCGTCAACCAGGCGCTGGTCATGTTCGATGGCAGACTCGATGGGATTCGAGTGGAGAGATTCCTGGCGCCCGATTTGCCGCCGGTCCAGGCCGACCCCGACGCCATGAAGCGCGCTATCGCCAACCTGGTGGACAATGCCGCTGAAGCCATGCAGAACTCGCTGCTGAAGGAAATCGACATCTCGACCGCGCTGGTTGGTGAGCGGGACTCGGTCGAAATCGTGGTTGCCGACACCGGACATGGCGTCACTTCCGAGGTGAAGGAGAAACTTTTTCTACCTTACTTCTCCACTAAGAGGCGCGGTACGGGGCTCGGTCTCGCCATTGTCAGCCGCATCGTGGAAGATCATCGGGGGTCGATTCGCGTGGAAGAGAATTCCCCCGTGGGAACCAGATTCATCGTAGAGTTGCCCTTGGCCCAGGACATGGCCGCGGCGGCTGGCCAGCAAAATGCAAACCATTCTGATCGTGGATGACGAGTCCCAAATCCGCAGCGCGCTGCAAGGCGTGCTGGAGGATGAGGGCTACAAGACGCTCCTCGCGGGAAGCGGCGAGGAATGCATGGACACGCTCCGCCACAAGTCGGTGGATGTCGTACTGCTCGACATCTGGCTGCCGGGCATTGATGGTCTCGAAACGTTGGAAAAGCTGGTCGAGATCGAGGACCATCCTGAGGTCATCATGATCTCGGGACATGGCAACATCGAGACAGCCGTGCGGGCCACCAAGCTGGGCGCTTTCGATTTTCTCGAGAAGCCGTTGTCCATCGAGCGGACGTTGATCGTTCTGAAGAACGCCATCGAAGCCAAGCGGTTGCGCAGCGAGAACCTGGAATACAAGAAACAGTTCCAGGCACGAAGCGTCATTGTCGGCAATAGCATCCCGATGAAAGCTCTGCGCCAGCAGATCGCGCTGATGGCCCCGACCAATGGCCGCGTACTGATCTACGGCGAATCGGGCACAGGCAAGGAACTGGCGTCACGCGCAATCCACGCGCAGAGTCTTCGCAAGGACGCTATGTTCGTTGAGGTCAATTGCGCGGCGATTCCCGAAGATCTCATCGAGAGTGAGCTGTTCGGACATCGCAAGGGCGCATTCTCCGGCGCTGCCGTCGACAAAGAAGGCAAATTCCAAAAGGCCGACGGGGGAACGCTGTTCCTCGACGAAGTCGGCGACATGAGCCTCAAAACGCAGTCCAAGGTGCTGCGGACCCTCGATGAAGGGCGTTTTGCGCCAGTCGGCGAGGAAGAGCCGATCACCGTGGATGCCCGCGTTATTGCGGCCACCAACAAGGACCTGGAAGAGGAAATCTCCAAGGGGAACTTTCGCGAAGATCTTTTCTACCGGCTGAACGTGATTCCGTTCTATGTGCCGCCGCTGCGCGAGCGCAAAGAGGACATTCCGCTGCTCGCGCGATATTTCCTGAAGGAGTTCTCCCAGGCCTACGACCGCCGTCCGAAAGAGATCGCGGACGAGGCCCTCGATGTCCTGATGCGCTACTCGTGGCCGGGCAATGTTCGCGAGTTGCGCAACTTGATTGAGCGCATCGTGATCATGAATCCCACGGTGGTAAAACTGGAGCGCAAGCACCTGCCTACCCTGGTTTACCGCGAGAGTGGCCGCCGCAGCCTCGGCGATTTCTCCAGCCTGCATCAGGCCCGCGCTGCGTATGAACGCGACTATATCCTGAAGAAGCTGGACGAAAACCACGGCAGTGTCAGCCGGACCGCGGAAGTGCTGGGACTGGAACGCAGCCACATGTATCGCAAGATGAAGGCGCTGGGGATTGCGGTGAAGGAGTAGTGGCTAGCGGTTAGTGGCCAATTGTCCTTCGCAATAACTCTGTACGTTTGCAGAAGCAATGACTTGGCAGTGTGCCCGCGCTGCCCGTTTTCGATAAGATTCTCCGATGTTTGTGCGATTTCGATGCTTTTTTCGGCTGGCTCATTCTCACGATCCGTCGTGAGTTCCGTCACTGAAAACTTTTCGCGAATGGTGCTAAATAGCAAATGGGGAGGTGTTTCATGCCCCATCAAGGGAGTACTGTGCCTCGCCACAATCCAAAACGCACCAGGAGCAGTGCATACTCAAGAGTTCCCTGACATCAGGACCTAACTTGTGTGTGGCGTTGAATGGCCAGACGCGCGGGACTTCTTCGTTCCCGGCTGAATGAGCGGACACTGCTGTCGTGGGCCCAGACAAATGAAAGCTTGCGTGCAACCGATTCAAGCAGCCCGGTCATAGCGGTGATGCAACCCGCCCACGCGCTGCTGGCAAATCACTGTACCGTTTTCCAGAGAGCGTGCCCTGCTAGCCGGCGTTTGCTTGTCCAGC
>PLQW01000166.1 GCA_003160215.1 Acidobacteriaceae bacterium | reverse complement strand
GTTGAGCGGCTGTTCGCTGAAGAACTTTCGCCGGATCAGCAGCCGCTGGGAACGTCACGCGGCCAACTTTCTCGGGATGGTTCAACTCGATTGCGTGTTGATCCTCTTGAGGCATCTGTGAGACTGGTTCTAGGACATTCCTGTCAGCGTAGCTCCGTGAGCGAGCATTAGCGCGTCGCTTCAGGACACCTCAGAACATTCAGGGCTCCGGCCCGCGATCGCGCCTGAGTCACGGGCAACCCGGAAGTTAGGGTCGAGAAGCCGACTTCCCAGGACTTATCTGCTTGACTATCCGAGGTCGTCCTGCCTTTCCGGCAAGGAGCACTGGAAGGTGCGAATTTCAGGCAAAACTTCGATGCGAAGGTTCCCTCAACACAACATGTAATGGCGAGACAAGTAAAGTAGAATCAGAAACCTGGGAGCCCATTATTGCCGATGGTTGACGAGCCTCTGCTCGAGATCGATGGTGTACCAACTTGGCTGGAAACGCCGGTCACAGATGTTCCTCCTACCTCTCCGCCTGTTCAATCACGACCACAGGTGCTTCCGCTAAACGAGCTCTCGTGGGAACATTTTGAACGGCTCTGCCTGCGCTACGTACGTAGCCGTGCTTCAGTCGTGATGACCCAACTGTATGGCATTCGTGGACAGAAGCAGCACGGGATTGATCTCTACGTGAGACTCACCGAACCTACGCTGATGAATGCTCGCCTCAGTTGGGTCACCGCAGCGCTTCTCTTTCTCGTCATTCTGACTGGCTCGAAATTGTGGGCGCAGGGACCGCCGTACCAGACCGACGATCCCGTGCCCGTGGACCTGCACCATTACGAGTTCTACATCTTTGGCTCGGCGGATGGGACGCCGGTGGAGATGGACTCTTCGGGTCCAGCCTTCGAGTTCAACTGGGGCGCGCTGCCTCGGGTGCAGGTGCACGCGATATTGCCGTGGGGCGTAGCAGCGCCGCTCAACAATCCTGTATATCTGCCGAGCGGAAGCGGGCCTACTGAGTTTGGACTGACGGACATGGAATTGGGCGTGAAAATTGCATTTATCAAAGAGGGTAAATACGTTCCGCAGATTGGCAGCTTTACCATGTTTGAAATGCCGACGGGGAACGCGGACAAAGGCCTGGGTGTAGGCAAGGTCTGGTACAAGCTACCGATCTGGCTGCAAAAGAATGTTGGGGCATGGACTTTTGACGGCGGCGCTGGCTATGAGGTGGTGCCGCAAACCGGGTACCGCAACTTTTTCTACACCGGATGGCTTGTAAAGAAAAAACTCAACGACAGGCTCGAACTGGGTGCGGAGGTGTTCGCGCATGGACGGGAAGGTATCGCAGCTCCGCAGACAGAGGCCTCCTCGTTGGTCGACGTAGGGGGCTACTACCACTTCAAACAACACCCGGGCCAGCAGTTCTTGTTCTGCTACGGTCACTCTGTTGCCGGGCAAACGGAGAACTACGCCTACGTGGGCATGTACTGGACGTGGGGAAAAGATAAGGACGACAAGAAGGAAGGCCCAAACGAGGGATATGTTCCCAAACAGTTGAATGGCAGCACATTTTGACGATTGGAGTTCGATTCTGTTGGCGCTAACTGGTGTGACATCGCCATGTTGTAAATAATTCCAGCAGGGCGGCCCGTTCGGGTCAGATTGCGAGTTGTCGTGTACACGACAGCTTATCGACGCGGGACAGAAGTCGGCTTGGACGAAGTTTCGCCAGATCGGTACTGCTAAACGCCCATCGCGCCCGCTATCGTTGGCAGCTGGGTTCGTTTTCGGGGTCACAACCGGTATGCCGACTTCACAGTACCTACCGATCCGCATTTCTCCAAGTCTGTGATTACTTCCGAATTGGCCGAGGAACCTCTAGCGACATGCTCACCCACGAACTGGATTGGGAACGGCGCTTGACCCAATTCGTGCGATCCTTGGTGGTATGGCCAGAACTATAGACGTCACTCGCAGCAGGCCCCGTGGAGATCGTTTAGGGCAAGGTTCACTGCACGACGATCTTGCCGGTTAGCTTCGCCTGATTCAAACTGTTCTCGATCTGCAAGGGGATTTCACCCGGCGTTTCCGGGTGGAATTCAAAATCGTACGTTTCGCCCGACACAATATGCAGCACCGCATCCTGCGGCTTTGCCATTCGCGCGGGAAAGGTGGCTCCGTCCGTCGCGAGGGCGAGCCACGTCGCTGGATGCTCCTGGCTGCCCAGTTGGAAGTTCGCCCCGAGATTGGGCGCTATGTTGATCACCCGCAGGCGATACCCTTTTCCGCGGGTGAATACAATTGGGCTGAGAGTTTCCGATCCGTTTAGAGTGATTCTCGAGGTGCGAAAGTCGTTCTCTCTCGCGCCGATGATCAGCAGCCGGTCGCGCTCGGCGTCGTACGACTCGCCCGGCTCCAGCACAATGAGGCCACCGTACACTCCGCCGGAGAGCTGGTTTGGATCAGCAGCATGGGTGTGGTAAATGAACGTCCCAGCACGATTGGGCGTAAAGCGTGCCACGAAGCTCCCGCCCGGCAGAATCGCAGGCGTAATCTGATTGCCGTCGCCGCCGCCCACCACGCCGTCGTAGTAACTGTCGAGCTCCAGGCCATGCCAGTGGACGGTGGTCGGTTGATCGAGGTGGTTCACAACCGTGATTTCCATCGGCTCTCCGCGTGTCATTACGATCGGTGGCCCTGCCGCTTTGTCCCCCGAGGCGACAATCTTCTTTCCTTCGCGTACCGAGCAAGAAAACGTGCGTGACTTCGCGTCCCCCGCGTTGGGTTCAAGCACCAGATCGATTTTCCGCGATCCATGAACCGAAGCCCGCGCCGGTGCCGATCCCGCCGCTGTCACATTTATCATGAGCACCAGCCCCGCCATGTCGTTCATGCCTGACATCGCGTCGTGATGGGCGTCTGCCCCGGCGGCTTCCGATTTACGTTCGGGTTGATCCGCCGCCCTGAAGATGGGCACGCGTTCGTCATTCGAGATGTGCGCCTGAAAGTGGCAGTGGAACAACCAACGCCCGGCACGCTCGGGGGTCCATTGCATCATCATCGTGGTTTCGCCGCGAAGATTCTCCGTCACTACCGACTGCCGATCACCAGCTGCGTACTCCGTATCGCGGTCGGAAGGTCCCCAGACTCAGCAAGTCGTAGAACGCTCCATGTAGGTGCATGGGATGCTCCGCCACCCCGGCATTGATCACGCGCCACCGGACTTGATCCCCGACCGCATAGTGGAGCGCTTCGGTGTACGGGTATAACTTGCCGTTGATCGACAGCACTTCGAAACCAGGGTGAATCGGGTCAGCCGACACGAACATCGTATTGATGACGAACACACGGTCCGTTGCAACGGGACCGGCAGGGTCCACGATGAACGCGCCATTCAGTTGCGCATCGGCCCGCAAGGGCTGCACCAGTGTCCGCGAGCCGACCTTGAGAGGTTCGGTGGTCCGCGCCCAGTAGTAATTAGGTACCGGGCGTGCCTGCGGCGAATGTGAATTCGTGGCTTTCACCGGCGAGAATCTCAAGCCCGGCCGCCGCGTTGCAGGGACGCGTGTTCAGTCCGTACACCGTCGCTTTCATCTTGAGCTTGTTGGTGACGGTCACGTGAACGGTTGTGCCTTCTGGCATGCGTAACATCGGCCCGGGAATCTGCGCCGCACTTCCGGCTTCCCCGAATGCCTGCACGAAAAGCTGAGGGCCATCCTCAGCTCGGGATGCCACGTGCCGCTGCGGATCTCAAGTTGGACGTTGAGGGCGCCATTCTCCAGCCTCCCTGCAGGGACGCGGTTCTGATTGGCAACGATCTGATCGGCGGCCGGCGTTTGCGCAAGAGCCAATGCAGACAGCAGGAACACAACTGCAAAAGGCCAGAAAATGCGAGAAGTTGTCGGCATGCCCCTCCCGAAGAGTGGCTTTCATTATGAACTCAACGGCAAGGCTGTCAAGTCAGATGGATGGATAAGGGCACCTCTAATACCTCGGCATCAGTCCTGATAAACGCGCCAGCATCGAGGGATCCTCGCCCCCAGAACCAGCTTCCCGCTTCCAGGGCGCGAATACCACTTGTTCGGGATGCCGACAACACGTCCAAGTGACTTCCCCGAACGAGACTTCTCGCCCGCGTCGTTGGGAGTCCGTCCTACTCTGAGCTCCACAGATGAGCAACGCAGCTGTTGCAGCTTTGCGTAGTGAGCTTTGGCCTGCTTGAAGATAGGGATCTCTCGGTTCCGCACGTTTCCACAGCACCAAGAAATCCTGATGGGCGCGAGAGGATGAGAGGGGCTACTGACTATAATTTGCTCTGGGGAACGAGGGTATTCGGAACAGAGAACGTGATCTTGAGTCAGGAGAGCAGACATGTCTCGGAGCAAGCGGCGCTTTTTTGCAACGCTGGTCGTGGTTGTTGCCCTCGCGGCAGTGCGAAGGTTCGACGTTGAGACCAACGAGTTTGATGTAAGGACACCGAATTCGCGGCCGTCCCATCCGGCGGTTGCGCACGATGAGTCGCTCTGGTACACGGGCAGCCAGCGTATGAGCTAGTCCGATCGAACTGGGCATCCCACGCGATAAGCGAAACCCCCTCGAACATTTTTCTTCCGGTGCAATCACAGAACCCCGAGGATCTGAGTGCCGGAAAGCTGCTGGTGGCCAGCCGTGCCTTGGCCGATCCGAATTTCGCTGAAACGGTAGTCCTGCTGGTTCGCTGCGATGCCGAGGGCGTGGTCGGACTGATTCTTAACCGGCGCACGAATATCCCGCTTTCACGAGTGTTGGAGCAGTTCGAATCGGCGAAAGACCGTTCAGACCCGGCTTATCTCGGTGGTCCCGTCGAAACTCCAGCGGTGTTTGCGCTGCTCCGGTCGACGGCCAAGCTCGACGGGGTGGAGCAGATTCTAAGCGGGGTCTACTTGATTTCTACGAAGACCCTCTTCGAAAAAGTCATCTCGGGTCGACCTGGCCCTGGCATTTTTCACGTTTATCTAGGCTATGCCGGATGGAGTAACGATCAACTACGGAAGGAAGTAGAGCTCGGCTCATGGTTCATTTTTCAAGGTGATGCCCGAACGGTTTTCGATTCGGATCCGGATTCCTTGTGGCGGCAAATGATTCAAAAAACGGAGCTAAAATTGGCGGGGAGCGATCCGCACGCGCTGGAGCGATTCGACGCGAAGCTCCAGCTTGGTAGCTGGTAAGCTGGTACAACTTCTCACATGAGGACTTCGGGATAATTATGGGGCCTGCCTTCAGGCCCCTGCTGGGGCCAAACTTTGTAGCCGATAGGTTAGTAGCTGCCTTTGACCCTTCGTGGTTTTTGATTCGCGACTTTACAACTCGGCAGGGTTTGTATCAAACGTAAATTCGATTGCTCGATACGAGCCAGTCGGGTTCTCAAACATCGTTCGATCCGAGGTGCCTCATGCACTTCCGCGTCTCGCTTACCTTTGCCGCAGGGCTCGCCTTTTTCCAGTTCTCACCCGTTATGGCTGCCGGCCAGGTCGACGCATTGCTCTGCCACCCATCGGTAAGCAACCCGATCGTCGTCGCCTCGCCAAAGCAGCGATACGATGCGGGACTAAAAGCGGAGCCGCCGCTAACCGACCACAACAACGGCTTTGCCTGGCCGGACACGCCCCTAGGTATCATCAAAGCAGAAAACGGCTACGAGTTTTTTGCCAGCGATGGCGGGTTCCATTCTCGCCAGATGTGGCACGGACACTGGGTCGGCAACAACAAGGGGGGATCGGTAGTCACCACTTTAGGCACGCTCGACAATCCGCTCGGTTCGGGAGATCCCCAGGACGTTAGTGTCTCCCCAAATCGCGATCCCGCCGTGAGCCCCAATTATCCAAGTTATGGCTACATGGGCGGAGGCCCGGTCTATCAAGTTCCGCCGGGCATGATAGGGGCGGGCAAGCTGCTTGCGACCTATCACGCTGAGCTTCCCGACGACGCGCTTTACGCCGCCCTCGGGCTGGCCGCGTCCTCGGATAATGGTGTGCACTGGACTGATCTGGGCGAGATCATTCGCCTGAACCAGGCCTACGAGGTCGGGCTCGACGGCTTCGAAATCGGCGACGGACCGCTGGTGCTCTCGCCCGATGGCAAGTATTTCTATTTGTATTTTCCCGACTGGATCGCCAACGGTACGCTTCACACCACGAACTCTAACGGGGTCTCAACCACCACCAACGTTTCAGTTGCGCGCGCATTGGCCGCCTCCGTGCTGGACGCCGCATTCGGGTCAGCGCGCCCGCATACTGTCATGTTTGAGAAGTTCTACAAGGGCAGCTGGCATCTGCAACCCTCGATTGGAGGGGCATCCACCGACCTCAATCGGAACTCCCCGTATCAAGGGTATCTCGATATCCACTACAACAGCGTGCTGCAGCGCTACATGATGATCATCTCCAATGACACGACGTTCGCTTATGCCGAATCCGTCGACGGTCTCTCCTGGACAATTCCCATATCGCTGGGGACCTACGGTCCGATCGCGGCCTATCCCACGGCAGTTGGACTAGGTGATGACCCGCACATCCTAGGGAAGAGCTTCTACGTTTACTTTACGCACTTGCCGACCGATGGCACAGGTTGGACGAATGGCTCATTGCAGCGGCTGACGCTCACTTGCCAGTAGTATTCCCTACACTGCGATCCTATGGAAGGATTTTGCCATGTGTAAACTTTGGGGACGCGATAATCATGCGAAACGAAGTGAGACAACGCTGTATGTAGAAGGTATTGTTCACTCGTTTGTCTCTTACGCCCGACGCTCCGGCTTGCCAGCAGTCCTCCTTCTGCTTGCGCTCTTGTCTCTTACTTCCCTCTCTGTATCGCAGATCGCACCTTCATCGCCCCTGACGGGTCCTCTTGTAGTCGATCAGCACAGCCACCTTGTCGTCATGGAGTATGAAAATTGGTTTGGCCCCCTTGCAGTGACGTTTCAAACCGCAGCCGCCATGCCTGTGCTGCAATCGCGCGACATGCAACCTGTCGGAGGAGGTTATGACAGCGCTGATCCTACTGTGATCCGGCAACATCTCAAATGGTTCGAATACCTGGGAATGGACGCGGCACTGATTGAAGTAACCAACAACGTAAGCTGCATCTTCAATAGCGAGTGGTTCATCAAGAAATACCTCCCCTACTGCACTCCCTCCTTTCGTCTTTACAACCAGATCATTCGCAACAACACCGGCAATACTTATCCCGCGTGGACCCAACTTGGAACCCGACTCACGCTGATTCCCTTGCTCGGCGGAATCGACCAGGACGTCTTGTATAAGGACATCGACGGCAAGACTGCCTTCGAAAAGGAAATCGAATACTTCGGCGAGCTCATGCGCCAGTACCCAGACCGCAACGTGATCTATGAAGGCAAGCCCCTTATGTTGATCTTCCTTGGGGCGGCGCAAGATCCCAATCCAGGGGACAATCCGCTGTGGTACCAAATCAGACATTTTCTGACAACCCATCCGGAGATTGATCGCAAATACACCTTTAAAATGATGGCAGGATATCTGGACAGTCAGCCGGACCTTTGGGAAACTCAAGGTCCGCCTACCGGGCCGGTGCAGATCAACCCGAAGTATGGATTTTGGAGTTGGGTTGATCGCCTCAACCCAACGTGCACCGTCCAGCCCTATTGTCCTTACTATCCTTCTTACAACCAAGCCGGACCGCGCGTGGAAAACTTCACCGTCTCCATCGCCACTGCCGGGCAAAACGGATGGGGCTGTCCTACTCCGAATGAGCCGTCGTATTGTCCCGATGACTCGCTGCGTTGGAGTGATCACAAATCGTATGCGACTTTCGACGCTTTCATGGATTACGCCCGTCAGCTTGATCCGATTTTTCTGATCATCCATCAGTTCAATGAATTTGTGCCCCCCGACGAAGGTTTTGACGCAAACACCGACGACGATATCGAGCCAGCGAATCTCTGGGGCAACGATCTCGGAATCGTCAAACACCAGATCGACGTTTATCGGCAGGGTCAGTGCCGCACAAGTCGGCTCGCCGCAATGAGGCCGCCGATTCGCAGCCGACTGATCCGCCGCGGAGAGCCGGAGGAGCGAAGGTCTGCCGTAAGGGCTAACTACGAACCGAAGTTGAAGGGGAAGTCGGACACAACCCACATGCTCGCAAGCACTCGCTCATCCCAAGGGCCCGAAACCTTAGTGCTGTATCGGA
>PLQW01000008.1 GCA_003160215.1 Acidobacteriaceae bacterium | reverse complement strand
TCGAATAACCCAACATCTTGCGCACGGTCACGCGGGCCAGTCCAAACTCTCGCGCTACCGACCGTTGACTTCTGCCCTCGACTAAAACCGCTCGCCGTATACGCCCATAGATCTCCACCTGGTACATCCCTCCGGTGTCCCACGAAGCACCTACTTACGGCAACTGCTTCGTGAAACCAAGATCCGGCGGTCTATTCTTCCTCCGCCGCATCACGCCGCTCCCGCGGCGTAATGCGGTCTAGTATTGCTCCGGCGCTCTCACAAAATCTTAAATCAGCCGGCTTTCCTGTCGTTTGTATAGATGCCAGACATGCGCATGGCACCTTGAAGGCTCAACGCCTAAAGACGGACCGGAATGATGCGCGCGGGCTCGCTCAGATCGCCCGCACCGGTTGGTACAAGCAGGTGCACGTCAAGTCCGACCAGAGCCAGGCGCTTCGCATTCTCGTTTTTGGCCGCAAGCAATTGGTCAAGATGCGCCTGGACATCGAAAACCACATACGCGGAGTGCTGAAAACGTTCGGTATTAAAATCGTCGCGGGCTGTGGAAAAGCATTTTCGTCAGAGGTCGAAAAGAGCGTCATGCAGACTCCATCGCTTGTCGAAGAGACCATAACTGGCCTGCTGGTCGCTCACAAGGGCGTGCTGAGCCAGGAAGAAAACTTGGACCGTAAGTGCAAGAAAATAGCTAAGGAAGATCATGTATGCCAACGACTCATGACAGTTCCCGGAGTTGGCGCCCAAACTGCACTGACTTTCCGGTCCGAAGTCGATGATCCCTCCCGATTCAAAAAATCACGTGAGTTAGGCGTTTATGTTGGTCTGACACCACGGAAGTACTCATCCGGGCAGGTCGACCGGCAAGGGGGAATAAGCAAGTGCGGCAGCCACGCAATGAGGAATTTATTGTTCGAGGCCGCTGTAACGCTTCTGACTCGAACTCGGAAATGGAGCAAACTCAAGGCGTGGGGTGTGAGACTGGCGAAGAGAGCGAGTTTCAAAACCGCTGCCACGGCGGTTGCACGCAAACTTGCAGTTCTCATGCACCGCATGTGGGTTGACGATACGAATTTTGTCTATGGAAGCGCGCCTGTCGGCCAGCTAGCGTAACCAAAGACAATCAAGGCGTTGACCGACTGAGGATAAAGGACACTCGGAAGGTCAGCAATGTGAATGGAGAAAACGAGGCACAGGCAAATACGAGATAAATTCTCGACGCTGACATTCAGACGTCGCTTAACAGATCGTATTCCTGGGACTCAACCAGACCTTATCCTGAGGCTGCTAACAACAGACCTCGTAGAGAAGAATGGTCCTCCTACTCACAACGCACAGCCGCCTTGACACGCGCAATTAGAGAAGAATTTATCAGACACAACAATCAGAAAGGGAAGGCGCGGGAAATTTCCAGTATGTCGTTCTCTTTGCCTCCCGAGACAACATCGGTAGGATGAGTCATGGCAAACAGCGACTGCGTAGGTTGTGGCAAACCCTTCACGGAAGTAGCGCGTTCGCGCGAACACATCCTTCCCGAATGGCTTGCCATAGAGGTTGAACAGCCGGATCTGAGCCTCAATCAGTATCGACACAATGAAGATAAGGTCGAAGACGAACTTCTTCGGAGCCATGACTTGGGTAGTTTTGTCATCAAGAACGTCTGCGGCGACTGCAACAACGGATGGATGAGCCGATTGGAAGGCCGCGCAAAACCCATGCTCTTGGAGCTGATGAATATGCGGGCCAGCTTGCTGCAGCTATCCGGCGACCAACGAACAACGCTGTCAGCTTGGGCGATCAAAACCGCGTTCATGATTGCTAGCGCGCAACAAAGCATCACGGACATACCCTGGCATCTTTTCCGCCAACTAGGCGAAGAGCCCGAAAGAGTGCCCAGGGAGTGCATTGTCCTCGCCGCTCAACTTCAATTCTTGCCCAAGGGGTTTCTCTATGCATGCCCAACAGACATTTTGCCTGGGAGCGGTCGCCCAACTCAGATACGCCTTGGGTTTTCGATAGATCATCTGCATTTTGTGGTCGTAATACCGCAGTTTCTGGCAGAGAGAGTCGTGAGGACTTCGGGAGTTCACGTTCCGATATGGCCTCTCGACATGGAAATCCGCGTGGTCTATGAGAATTTCCCCACGCTGACATCGCCCGCCGACCTCATCAATTTTCTGGTGGGGCTCGTCAGTGCGGGTATTGTATCTAGCAGAGAGTGATGAATTCACGCGCGGGAAGGCGACCCTAATGGCACGCATATTTGTGAGTTTTGTGCACGAGGACGAGAAAATCGCCTCGGCCGTGCAAGATCTGCTCCAAACAGAACTTGATCTCCGCGAAGAAGTATTCCTATCGTCCGACAAGTCGCAAGTTTATGCGGGCGACCTTTGGCTCCAGAAAATAAAGGAGGCCTTGTCCTCAGCCGAAATCGTCATTCTCATGCTAAACAAACGTTCTGTGGCCCGTCCGTGGGTCAACTTCGAAGCTGGTGCCGCGTGGCTGGCGGACAAGGCGCTCATTCCGGTCTGCTACGGTAATCTATCGAAGAATGTACTTCCTCATCCCTATTCCGGAATTCAGGCGCTCAACTTGCAGTCAGAGGCGTACTACTTAATGAAAAGCGTCACCCATCAGCTGAATCTTGAGCCGATCTCGCCCGCTGCAGTGTACAGGGGCACCTTGTTCGAACGTGGCGCAGGGATTGAGGAAAGCGCATACGGGCGTTTGACTAAAGCGCTCTCGGAATTCAAGGACGACTGAATTGCCGGACTCGCTGCCACAATATCAATTATTTGACGGAACGCAGCGCTGTGCCGAGAGCAGCGAGCTTATGAGATTCCCGCGTTGTTTCTAACGCGGTAATGTATTTTATCGAGGAGCGCTGCAGAAACATATAAGAAGGAGGAGTAATGACCTAACAAATATATGGAAGCTGCCTGAGTGTAATCTTCTCCGCTAAATGTCACCTTTTCTTCATCGCTATTTGTCACTCTGCATCATGTCTTAGCGTTCGTCGCTGCCCGGAGCCTTGATATGGTGCTGTGGCTGACATTATAGCTGCGGCCTATTTCCGTAAGAGCTTCACCACGTTCGCGGCGCGATAGTGCTTCCCGCTGCTGGTGCGGGGTAAGCTTAAATTTTCTTCCGAGTTTTACACCTCGCGCCTTGGCCCGTTCGCGGCCTTCGCCGGTTCGTGCGCGTATCAACTCGCGCTCAAACTCAGCAAGTCCGGCCAAGACAGTGAGCATCAATCGTCCGTGTGCAGTTGTCGTATCCGCCCAGGTGTCATTCAGGGAACGAAATCCTGCCTTCTTTCCCGCGATGCTAGCCAGCGTATTGAGCAAGTCACGGGTTGACCTGGCGAGACGGTCAAGCCGCGTCACCAGCAGCACGTCACCTTCGTCCAGTGCATTGAGGAGCCGGTGAAGCTGCGCCCGGTCAGTTTTGGCTCCGCTAGCTACTTCCCTGAAAATCTTATCCGCACCGGCAGCCTTCAAGGTCGCCACCTGTGCGGTGACGCTTTGCCCATCTGTCGATACCCGTGCGTAGCCGTATTTCATGGGGAACAATATGCACATGTATTATGCACAGCGCAACCCCAATGAACACGCCCCTTTCAGTTTTGTGCGTAATTCGTGATTTGTGCACGGCGCGCTTCCTTGGGCATTGCAGGCGAGCGGTTCGTCACTGAAGGGTACTTATTATGGCGCGGTTGAGCAGGCTCCCGTCCGTGCACTAAGGAAACAGGCGGGGTTCAGTTGGTATGGTGCCTTGGTCAACCAGATACCAGCCCTTGCCTTGCATACACGAGTTTTGCACGATTGCAATCTGCATCAGGTTGCCGTTGGCGACGCTAAATGCCTGTGCTCTGCATTGCCCCATATCCGTATAGTAATCCTGCGGTGTAGCGCCGTCTTTGTACCACACCTTTTGGGGTGCACAAGCACTTAGGCAAAGTGCAGCAATAAGAGTCCAGCGCAGTCGCATGAGAGGTATGTTTTCCCCGCTGTTGCTTTTCTGAACGTGTAATCGATTAGTTGTGCCGTGGCAACAGGTTCTTTCCTGTGGTCGGTGTGCGCAATTCTTGATTTACGCAATAGACTCGGATGTTGACAAGAACAACGAAACCCTTCATTGACGGCATCGCATGGGTATTATCCGCTTCCTACTCGCCGTCTGCGTGCTGCTCTGGCATTGCCCTAAAGGTATCCTCGGCACATATTTGCACCCTGCACTTGCCGTTCAATGCTTTTACGCTATTTCGGGTTTCTTGATACAGATGGCGATTTGGGCCAATTATCAAGGCACAATCGGATGGCAGAAGCGCTTTTACATGAGCCGGGTGTTGAGGCTCTACCCGCTATATATGGTTTTTTTCTTGGTATCCGCAGGACTCACCGGCCCCGGCAATTTTTCGTATTACATGGCACAGCATGAGTTTGGGCTGGCGCTACTATGGCTGTTCAACAATCTGCTCATCGTGGGTCAAGATGCGCTGCGCTTCTTCTGTCTGGATATGAATACGTGGCATTTTTCGCTATTACCCGGAAGCCCTGCCGAACGTGCCACAGTTTTAGCTCACGTCAACAGAGGCTCCATGACGCTTCTTGGTCAAAGCTGGACGCTGGCGCTGGAACTGTATTTCTACGTGCTTGCGCCATTCCTGCTGCTGCGCCGGTCGCTCATCCTAGTGGCGCTCATTCTCCTGTCCGTAGCCATAAGATTTTGGTTGGGCTATCACGGTCACGTGAATAACCAATGGCTGTATGGATTTTTTCCTAGTGAACTAGCGGTGTTCCTGTTGGGCGCGTTGGCGTACCGTGCATATTTGCGCTTCTTCGCTTCTGGCCGGGTGGCGCGGCTCCTAGAGCATTATGGATGTACGAATGGTAATCGAGCCTTGCTGGTTTTATCCGCCGCCGCCGTGGCAACACTGTGTGTAGGTTACAGAGTGATTCACTTAGGCTTTGGGTGGGGGCATTATGATGCGCCGCCTTTAGGAGTACCGGTAGGATATTGGGTTGTGTTTTTTGTAACAGTGCTGCTCCTGCCGTTCGCTTTTCATTTGAGCAAGAACTTTAAGCCTGACCGCTTCATCGGAGAGCTTTCGTATCCGATTTACATCAGCCATATGACCGTGTTGGCTTTACTCACGGACAGAGTGCCCGCCCGGTATGTGGCTCCGGTAGTGATTATCATTTGCACCCTGCTCTCGATTGTTTTGGTTCGGCTTGTCGAGCAGCCACTTGACCGGCTTCGCCATAAGCTTTTCTATCGTCGCGGCGACCTGATAAAAGCTTAACCGTCAAAAGTCTTGATTTACGCACAGAGGGAAACATTTGCTGGCGCGTCAGAAACGCCCCGGCGATCACATTGTTCCAATCACCAGACTCTCCCGCGCTGCATCGACGACTGGTGCTGTTACTTCGCGGAGTTGATTGATCTCCAGGATACGGCCTATCTGAGACAGCAGACGATGCAGCAGCCGGAAATTTCCTCCGGTGATTCGCACGATGGCGGCCAAGCTTTCGTCGTCGAAGGTCTCGATAGGCAGATGGACGCCCTCAGGCCGCCAGGATGTTTGCAGCACCTTGAAAATCTGCACCTTGGTGAGCGGGCGGAACTCGTGGACGAATCCCACGCGCGAATAAAGCTGCGGATACCGCGCCAGCCGTTTCTCAATGCCGGGCATCCCGATGAGTACGATCCCGGCTTCCGAGCGGTCGAATTCATCACGCACCTGTTCCAGGCTGGCAATCTTCAGCCGGTCAGCTTCATCGATGATGATCAGCGACGTGTTGGGCCGGGGAAGCTTTCTCCGTGCAAGGCGATAGTGATCAAGCGCGGCGTAGAATTCCCGCTCTGCTTCCTCGTACGCCGCCCGGTTATCCTGCGCGCTCGGCGCAACCTCGCCGAGCGCCGCTCGCTTCGCTTCGATTTCAGGCTCCAGCNNCAGCCGGTCGTCCAGCAGGTTATAGAGCCGGTTGCGCGCGGCAAAAAGGCCATCCGCGATTTGCCGGGGTGTATTGCCGACCGTGGGCGTGAACATGACTGCGCCATGTCTTTCCAATTCCTCCAGCAGGGCG
>PLQW01000141.1 GCA_003160215.1 Acidobacteriaceae bacterium | reverse complement strand
GGGGTTAGGGGTCAGGGGCTAGCACTCAGCACTCAGCACTCAGTACTCAGCTTCAGCACTCCGCGTTCCGCCACCTATTGGTCTAGCGTCAAAATTTGATTTTGTCATCCTGAGCGGAGGCGGCGCCGGGTTTGCGCCGCCGGAGTCGAAGGACCCCTATTGCGAATAGAAATCGTGGCGGATGGGATTTACCCGTGGATTAACGACCTAAATCTGTTTGGCTGAATGCTGAGTGCTGGCAACTGGCAACTGGCTACTGGCTACTGACTGCTCCCACCTGACTGCTGGTAGAATTTCTACATTCCCTATGCCCATCCGCAAGCTTTCCGGTTCCGAAGTTCGGTCCATGTTCCTGCGCTATTTCGAGCAGCACGGACACAAGATCGTGCGCTCGTCGTCGCTGGTTCCGGCCAACGATCCTACGCTGCTGTTCACCAACGCCGGCATGAACCAGTTCAAGGACGTCTTCCTCGGCATCGAGAAGCGCGATTACTCGCGGGCCACCTCGTCGCAGAAATGCGTGCGCGCCGGCGGCAAGCACAACGACTTGGAGAACGTCGGCTTCACCAATCGCCACCACACCTTCTTCGAGATGCTGGGCAATTTCAGCTTCGGCGACTACTTCAAGAAGGACGCCATCGCCTACGCGTGGGAGCTGGTGACCTCGCCCGAGTGGTACGGCATTCCGAAGGACAAGCTCTTCGCCACCATCTTCAAGGGCGAACAGGGAATTGCGCGCGACGACGAGGCCTACGAGCACTGGATCGCAACCGGCGTCGCGCCCGAGCGCATTTACGAGCTTGGGATGAAAGACAACTTCTGGATGATGGGCGACACCGGCCCCTGCGGCCCGTGCAGCGAGATCCATTACGACATGGGCCCGGCCGCCAGCGACGCCGGACACACCGACTGCCAGTTCGGCTGCGAGTGCGGGCGCTACGTCGAAATCTGGAACCTGGTGTTCATGCAGTTCGACAAGCAGCCCGATGGCACCATGCGTCCGCTGCCCAAGCCGTCGATCGATACTGGCGCGGGACTAGAACGGGTGACGGCGGTCATGCAGGGCGTGATCTCGAACTACGAGACGGATCTGTTCACTCCGCTGATCAAGCGCGCGGCGGAGTTGACCGGAGCTTCGCTGGAAACGGAGTTAAAGAAAGAGGACGAAGAAGAGCGGCACCATCAGGCGGCTTCACTGCGCGTCATTGCCGACCATGCGCGCGCGTCAACCTTTCTCATCTCCGACGGCGTGGTGCCCTCGAATGAAGGGCGCGGTTACGTGCTGCGCAAGATCATTCGTCGCGCGATTCGGCATGGGCGCCTGCTCGGACAGGACAAGCCGTTTCTGTTTGAAATGGTGTTCGCTGTTCGCGACCTGATGAAGGATGCGTATCCGGAACTCGTCGAGACGGCGAACCGGGTAGCGGAGACGATCAAGGGAGAAGAAACGCGCTTTGCGCATACGCTGGACGTTGGCAACCAGAGGCTTGAGGATGAGATTGCTTCAGCTTGGAGCGAAGCCGCTAAGAAAATCGCAGATGCGTACCAGCCAAGAGCTTTCGAAACCGCTCACGAGCAGATTATGAAAGCCTTGCGATCCTTAGACTCTCAACGTATGCAAGCTGAGTTGAATGCGCAAGCTGCGATTCAGGCGCAAGCACAAAAGCAACTGCAGGCAGAAGGTGCCATCAAGGCACAAATACAAAGGGAACTAGACGCACAAGCTGCAATACAAGCGCAGATGAACAAGACTGTAGCCGAAGCAAAGAAACAAGCGGAATTACCAATTCGCGACTTTGTGAAGACGCTCCAAGAAGCGAGCGCCGCCTGGGTTGCGTTTAGGAAACAAATTTCTGATCAGGTCAAGTCGTTTCAGGATTCTTGGGCGGTGGCTCAGCGGGAATATGGGCCCGCCGTTAGGCAGATTCACAATTTTCTAGAAGGTCTAAATACCTCGATGGTCGTTGCAGCTAAGGCTGCCGCTGCTGATCTGGAACTAGGTACGGTTCGTGAGCAAATTAGTGCAATTCAACCGGCCGTACAGGAGGCGCTAAAGGCGAAGCCAATGGTCCCTGGTGACCGGGCGTTCAAGCTATACGACACATTCGGTCTGCCACCTGACTTCATGTCTGATGCCACGCGCGACCAGGGGGTCGGGTTAGATCAATCTGGCTTTAATGAAGCCATGGAGGAGCAGCGCAAGCGGGCGCAGGCTTCCTGGAAAGGCGGCTCCAAGGCCTCGGCCAGCCCTGCTTATCAGGCGCTGCCGCCCACAGCCTTCGAAGGCTATCGCAAGACGCTCTCCACCGGATGCGAGGTGCTGGCCATCATCATGCCGCACGACGGCACCGGCGTTGGAGCGCAGGAGTTGAAGCCCGGCGAGCGCGGCGAGATCGTGCTCGATCACACGCCGTTCTACGCCGATGCGGGCGGGCAGGTCGGCGATGTTGGCTGGCTCTACGGCGAAGATCACAACACCATCGTCGCCGAAGTTGAAGGCGTCACTTATCCCGTGCAGGGAGTGCGCGCGCATCGGGTCGTCGCAAAGCAGACGATCCACGTCGGCGACAAGGTGGACGCGATGGTCAACGACGAGGTGCGCCGCGCCACCATGCGCAATCACACCGGCACGCACTTGCTGCACGCCGCGTTGCGCGAGGTGCTGGGCAAACACGTGAAGCAGGCGGGATCGCTGGTCGATCCCGCGCATTTGCGCTTCGACTTCTCGCACTTCGCCTCGCTCGACGACGAAGAGTTGCAGGACATCGAAGACCTCGCTAACCGGGAGGTCCTGCGCAACGACCGCGTCGAGGTCATCGAGGACGTGCCAATCGACGTCGCCGTCAACGAGTACCACGCAATGGCGCTCTTCGGCGAAAAGTACGGCGACCGGGTGCGCGTCATCCGCATTGGCGATTTCTCGACCGAACTTTGCGGCGGCACGCACACCTCGGCAACCGGCGAGATCGGGCTGATCAAGGTTTTGAAAGAAGGCAGCGTCTCCAGTGGTGTGCGACGGCTGGAGGCCATTACCGGCGAAGGCTCGCTGCGACACTTCCGCAAAGATCATCAGCTCGAAAATGTTGTCTCGACGTTGGTGCGTGGCGGCGACGATCAATCTCCTGCCGACGCTCTTAAGCAAGAACTCGAGCGCCGCGAAGAAGAACTGAAGAAGCTGCGCAAGGAACTCGAGCAGGCGCGCATGAAGTCGGCTTCCTCCTCCGTTCAGGCGGCGGCGGAGAATGTGCGCGAGGTAAAGGGCGTCAAAGTCCTGGCTACGCGCGCCGACAATCTGGAACGCTCGCAACTGCGGGTGCTGATCGACAACCTGCGCAACAAGCTTGGTTCGGGCGTGGTCGTGCTCGGCTCGGTCAGCGACGGCAAGGTGGCGCTCATCGTCGGCGTAACCAAGGACCTCACATCGCGCGTACAAGCCGGGAAGATCATTGCCGAGGTCGCAACGAAAGTCGGCGGCTCGGGCGGCGGGCGTCCCGACATGGCTGAGGCCGGTGGCAAAGATCCCGCCGCACTCGATTCAGCCCTGGCCGAAAGTTATAGCGTGGTGGAACGCCTCTTGCCGTAGAATAGGCCGCAAGCAGCAGCAAAGGAGATTTCGTGCGCAAGACATTGGTGCTTACTCTAGTGCTACTGGTCTCCGCAGTTTGGTTGCAAGCACAAGATGCGGGCAAGACCAGCGGCAAGACAGCCGACTTGGACACGATTGAAGGCTGCCTGCAGCGCTCCGAGGGGCAATATACCCTCCTCGACAACACAAACACGATCCATCACCTTAGCGGCGGCGCCTCAAAGCTCAGCCACTATATCGGCCACGAGGTCGAAATCACCGGTAAGCCTGGGGTGCGGACCCTAGACACGACGGCCCAGGGCACTGCATCCACTGCAGTGGTGCAACCGGTTATTGAAGTAAAGAGCGTGAAGCATGTAGCGGACACGTGCAAATAGCGGGCAACTGATCGACTGATCGCCTTCGAGTCGTGTCCCTTTGTATTGGTACGGATGTAGCTCCATGATCGAACCAATGGGCGATGCTGCGGCGTCGCCTATCGAGTCAAACTTAAACCGCAACTAAGTCGCAAGCCGATAAGGAGGCTGTTTGTGTACAAGACATTGATGCTTACTCTAGTGCTACTGATCTCTGCCGTTTGGTTGCAAGCGCAAGATGCCGGCCAGATGGGCGGCAAGAAGTCCGGCGTGACGACGATTGAAGGCTGCCTGCAGAGCTCCGGCGGGAAGTATACCCTCACCAAAGCCGATGGGACGACGGTTACGCTTTCCAGCCATGCCAACGAGATGATCCACCATGTTGGACACCAGGTCCAGGTTACCGGTATGCCTGCGGTGAAAACCGTAGACACCACCCAGACGGGCACTGAGTCCAGCGCAAAAGAGATACCAGTTTTTCGAGTACAGAGCATAAAGCACGTAGCTGACACCTGCACGACCAAGTGACGGGTGTGCACCGGATAACAGACAAGCTACAGGGCGCGACGAAGGCTTGCGTCGCGGGCTCTCGTCGCGCCCGCCTTTTTTTGTCCTCCCAGTGCTTTGACCGCAAGATGCGGGGTGGCACTTCCAGGAATCAAGCCTAGAGTTCGAATCGGGACGGGGGCTAAAGGACGGAACCGCAGATTCTTTCGGCTTCGATCGGGGCAGGCACTTCGGCTCGCCCGCGAGGCGCGGGCTCGCTCAGAATGACAGGCAAGATAGGTAACTTTCAGGCGAAAAAGACTGCATCCTGCCGTTGTCCGTAACCCTCTAAACGGTATAAGGTGGTTAGCCATGGCAATTGGTGAAACGACTTATGTGAACAGCGTCCGGGAGCAATTATTGGCCGGACGGACGCGGCTTGCCGACGTGCTCGCCGACAACGAGAGCGAACAGATGCTGCGCCTGCTGGAAGAAGTGGACGGCGCGCTACATCGCATTGACCATGGCGCCTTCGGGGTATGCGAAGTGTGCGCGGGCACCGTCCCGGCAGGAGATCTGCTGGAAAATCCGCTGCTTAGGGTCTGCCTGGATTGCCTCACGCCTAAGCAGCAGCGCGCGCTGGAGTACGACCTGGAACTGGCCGCGCAGATCCAAAAGGGATTGTTGCCGCCCACCGATCTTGCCATCGCGGGCTGGGAAATTTCCTATCACTATCAGCCTGCGGGAATGGTGAGCGGCGATTATTGCGACGTGATCAAGGACGACGGCCGCCTCAATTTCATCATGGCCGACGTTTCGGGCAAGGGTGTCGCAGCCGCCATGCTGGCCTCGAACCTGCGTGCGGTGTTCCGCTCGCTGATACCGTTGCGCCTGTCGGTTGAAGAACTGATGGTGCGCGCCAATCGCCTGTTCCACGAGAGCGCGCTGCCCAATCAGTACGCCACACTGGTGTTTGGGCGGACTTCGAACCACGGCGAGCTGGAGTTGGCCAACGCCGGTCACCTGCCAGTGTTACTGGCGGGCAAATCTGGCGTGACGGCGTTCGAAAGTAACTGCAAGCCGCTGGGCTTCTTCTCCGACGAAACGGTGGACGTGGTGAGGGCCGTCTTGTCGCCTGGCGACACCGTCGTTCTGTACACGGATGGAGTCAGCGAGGCCAGCAATCGCGATGGCGAGGAATACGGCGTCGAAGCCTTGCGGCGGCTCGTTGCGGAACAGCAGCCGCCGTGCTGCCCTTCGAAGCTGGTGCAGGCCTGCAAGCAGCGGCTGGCGGCATTCCGTGGAGCAGAGGAGCGCGCCGACGACGAGACGTTGCTGGCGATTCAGTACGCGCCGGAGACGGGGCAGTCGGCAGCGGCCGAAGCGGCCGGGGCGTGAAGCATACTGTTCTCGATTACGGAAAGAGCGTGAGAGGAGTGTGGTTGGCGTAACGCTGGAAGTCGCGATAGTTGCGCCGATTGTGCCTGTCGTTGCCTAGCCTGTCAACGGAAAATCGGGAGTCCATCTAGCGCGAGTTCAGCGTGCGTCTAAGAGATTGGTGCCACAGAAGGGACTCGAACTTGAGCCCTCTTGCTGGCGTGAGCGAAGCGGAAGCCCGCAGGCGAAATTCTGAGCGAAGCGAAGGACCTCGCGAAAGATCATGGTGCCGGAGGGGGGACTCGAACCCCCACACCCTTGCGGGTACATGGACCTGAACCATGCGCGTCTGCCAATTCCGCCACTTCGGCACGAGTGGATGCGAGTCAGAAACTCAACTCGCGATCAGGAAGCATGATTATTGTAAAGGCGCAATTAGCAATTAGCAATTAGCTGTTACCTTTAGCAGCGTCCCACTGACCCTCTAGCGAATAGCGAGAGGCGAAAAGCGAATTGCTAACTGCTGCTTCCCTCAGCTTGCCGCTTCGGCGGCGTCGCTGGCGTCCTGGGCCCCGTATTCCTTCAACTTATTGTGCAGAGTCTTCAGGCTGATGCCGAGGATTTCGGCGGCGCGCGTCTTATTGTTGTTGGTCGCTTCCAGAGTCTTCAGGATGAGCAGGCGCTCGGCTTCGCCCACGGTGGTGCCGACGCCGAGACGCACCGCGTTGGCCTCCTGCACGGGAGCGCGTGGGGCCACGTGACCGAATCCCGGCGGCAAGTGCTTGGTTTCGATCAGCGCGCCATCGCACACGATGACGGCCCTCTCCAGGGTGTTGCGCAATTCGCGAACATTGCCGGGCCACGCATGCGCCTGGAAAGCGCTGGTCACGGCATCGCTGATACCGGCCACAGTGCGGTTGTGCTTTTCGTTCATGTCGGCGAGCAACGACTGCACCAGGTCGGGCAGATCGTCCTTGTGCTCGCGCAGTGGCGGCAAGTGAATGTTGAAAACGTTCAACCGATAATAGAGATCGTTGCGTAACTGGCCGCGCGCAACCGCTTCTTCCGGAGGCTTGTTGGTGGCGGCGAGGACGCGCACGTCGACGGACGTCTCGCTCTTGCTGCCCAGGCGGCGCAGCTTGCGGTCTTCCAGCACACGCAACAATTTGGCCTGGGTGCCAATCGGCATCTCGCCGATTTCGTCGAGCAGCAACGAGCCGCCTTCCGCCAATTCGAAGCAGCCGGTGCGGCGCTCCAGCGCGCCCGTGAAGGCGCCCTTTTCATGTCCGAAAATTTCGCTCTCGATGAGCGTCTCAGGAATTGCGGCGCAGTTGATGGCGACAAACGGCTTGGGCTTGCGGTTGCTGAGCGAGTGGATGGTGCGTGCCACCAGTTCCTTGCCGGTGCCGCTCTCTCCGGTGATGAGGACCGACGCCGTGCTGGGCGCCACCATCTCGATCAAGCGGAACACGTCCTGCATACTCTTCGAGGGGCCGACCAGTGAGCCCAGTACGCCGACGTCTCGCAGCTTGCGGCGGCTGGCTTCCAGTTCGCGCTCGGCGCCACGAATGCGTGAGGCATTCTGAAGAATGTTGCGCAGGCGGGTGGGATTGACCGGTTTCTCGATAAAGTCGAAGGCGCCGATCTTCATCGCGCTGACTGCGGCATCCACGCTACCTTGAGCGGTGAGCAGGATGACGGCGACGGCCTGCGGCTGCGCCGCGATCTTCTGCAGCAGCTCCATGCCATCCATGCGAGGCATTTTCAAGTCGGTGATCACGATTCCCGGATTCCACGACTCGACCTTCGCCAGCCCTGCCACCCCATCTTCGGCGGTTTCGGTGTCATAGCCCCAGGCCCCGAGCAGTTCCGCCATACCTGTTCGTTCGTTTTCCTCGTCCTCTACGATCAAGATTTTTTCTCGCAGCATGGGGAACAGACGCCTCTTGCAACTTCGATGACGAACTCACGCGCCGTGCCAATCAGCCGATGAAACATCAGCCTAGATGCGAACCAGCGGCTCCGGGTCGAAACGCGATCCGGTTCAGCCGGGAAAGCGGCGCGATCGCGAGGAGCTGCCAATAAAGTAACATCTTTCGAACCACCTTCGCCCAAACCGGGTGGCCTGGAAGCGAGGATTCCAGGAGGCTCAAACCGGGTGATGAGGTGATCGCCAAAACCAATGTGCAAATGCGCGGCGGCGCTTGCCCGGGACTCTGCTGGGCCCAAAAGTCGCGGACCCTGTTATCCAAGTCTATATTCTTTCTATTGACGATTCCCGAATCGGTACTGGGCATGGTGCTTGGCGAGTTCGTCCTGGAGGGTTGGCTAAAAGACATTCCCGCCAAAGCGGTCGTTCTGGCCATAGAGGCCGTCCGCAACGCTAGTTGCTGTGGATGGGAAATGGCAATCCCCGCGCCGCGCGCCGCCCGTATTCGCGGGGGGGCTGGCCCGCTGGTGGGGCCATACCCCGGGCCGAGAGGCTCGCACCGTATTGAGCTGGGAACGCCTCCGTACTCGGTTCCAGCGGTCAGAACTGTGCATCTCGACGGGGGGGGGCGGATGCTCCTGAGGGTACAAAGTCAGTAAACATCCCCCCCCAAAATAAACAGGCGACAGGAAGAGAAGCTTTGTTAATCTTCGGTGTTGCTGTACAATCGGTTGCGGTTGCGAGCAGGATGATTGCCTGCACTTGTACTAAAGACAACTGAAATTGAACCCAAGCTGGGCCATTTTGCTTACGGTACTGCTAGAGTTCCGGAGGATTGCGAATGTCTTCTCGTATTGGAGTAGTCCCGACACGGTTTGTTGCGACATTGATTGCGCTGGCGTTCACGCTGTGCATGTTGGGCGTCTACGCTTCAGCGCAAACTGATATTCAGCCCAAAGACGAAGTCTTTGGTGGTTACTCGTGGTTGCACCCCAACGGCAGAGTCGACTATGGTTACAAAGTCGAGGATATCACGAAGGGCTTCGACTTCTCGAACGTATATTACCTTCCCAGTACGCACAACTTTGGCCTACTTGCCGACGGAAGCGGCCATTTCGGTTCCGAAACTTCGGTCGGTTACATACTGGGAGGATTGCAGTATAAGTATCATACCGACAATTTCTCCCCGTTTGTTCGGGCCTTTGTTGGCGCTGCACAAATCGATCCGCCGACTTACGTCTCTGAGTGGAAACCTGCGTTGGGCGGTGGCGGGGGTTTCGACCTGACCATAACGCATAGTTTTTCGATCCGCTTGGCGCAGGTGGATTACATTTACAGCAACTATCACCCGAAAGTTGCCGGTTTTAGTACCCAGTGGAACAGCATTCGCCTGGCGGCAGGCGTGGTTGTGAACCTGGGCAACTATTACGCCCCGGCGTTGGCCGCGACCTGCTCGGCCCAGCCTACCGAAGTAATCGAAGGCGAGCCGATTACGGTCACAGCTACGGGTACCAACTTCAATCCCAAGCACACCGTGACCTACGCCTGGACGACCAACGGTGGCAAACTGGACATGGCGAATGCGCAGTCGGCCAAGATTGACACGACCGGCGTGGCCGCTGGAGCCTACACCGCCAACGCGACGCTCACCGATGCCAAGATGAGGAAGATGAACTCGGCGACTTGCGCCGCGCCCTTCACCGTCAAGGCGAAGCCGATGAATCCGCCGCAGGTGAGCTGCTCGGTCAACCCGACTACGGTACAGGCGGGTACTCCGTCCACCATCACGGCGACGGCGACCAGTCAGGATGCTGGGGTAACGATCTCCAGCTACTCGTACACGACTACGGCTGGAACGGTTAGCGGAACCGGCACGAGCGCGACTCTGGACACTACCGGCGCACCAGCGGGGACGATCACCGTCACCGTCACGGCGACGGATTCGCGCGGACTGACCGCAAACTGCACCACCTCGGTCACGGTCGAGGGTGTGCCTGCGGCCCCGCAGGTGAGTGCGCGTACGCCGATTCAGTTCATACCGCGTCCGCAGCAGAAGTACATTCCGTGGCGCGTTGACAACGAAGCCAAGGCCATACTGGACGACGACGCCTCCGCATTGAAGAACGACCCCAATGCGAAGCTGGTTATCGTCGGTTTCGCCGATGGCGAACCGCAGCCGAAGATCGGCATGGGCAAGAAGAAACATGCGATGGATCTGGCTGCTCAGCGTGCCGTAAACGCCAAGGCTTACCTGGTACAGCAACAGGGCATCGACCCAGGCCGTATCGAGGTACGCAAGGGCACGGGCAAGGACCACGTTGCGGATATCTTCTGGGTACCGCAGGGCGCGGACACCGCCAGTGCTTCCTTACTGCAAGGCACAACCCCAGTCGACGAGTCAATGGTGACGCCGAGCGAGAACGCCTATCCGAAACCGAAGACGGCGGCTCCGATGCATCATCACAAGAAGGCAGCGGCGGCGGCGCCGGCCCAGTAAGCGAGTAATTTGGCTGGAACTCGACCGGTGAGAGCGCAATGCTCTCACCGGCTTTTTTATGTAAAGGGCCCCAGGCGGGCGGAGTCCCGGGGGGATGCCGGCGCCTTGCGCTCTTTCTGGAAATTCCGCCTTCACGCACCGATTCCAAAAGCAGATTGACCACGGATGCGCAGGGATTAATTCAGGAATTTGACGAACTCGACCTGCAGTGAGAACCTGAAACACGCCGGCCCCATACAGGCAAATTGGCGGCTTCCGCTAGGAATGATCGGTAAAATCCGTGTCGATCCGTGGTTTCAATTCGCTTTTTGGATCGGCGCCGGCCAGCATCTAAATAAAAAACGGGCGAACTTTCGACCGCCT
Source organism: Acidobacteriaceae bacterium (assembly GCA_003160215.1). Taxonomy (GTDB): domain Bacteria; phylum Acidobacteriota; class Terriglobia; order Terriglobales; family Acidobacteriaceae; genus Bog-257. Next base: position 34,089 of record PLQW01000141.1, on the reverse strand, counting down.
ACTTTACCCCTCGGATACTGGGTGCCTGTGGGACCTACACAGACCGCTCGCTCCGGGTTATGATTTAACAAATGGCTCGTTCTGTATCTACTCTTCTTGTTATGCGTAAAACTGTCTTGTCTGTTGTGAATCTTTTTCTCTGCCTTGCCGTGCTGTTCAGCGTCGGTTCCCATGCGTCGGACTGGCGCCTGATCGGGCCCGAAGGCGGCGACGTGCGCAGCTTGGCCTACGACCCCGGCGATCCCAACCACATCCTGCTGGGCACCAGCGCGGGACAATTATTTGTCTCCCAGGACGGGGGAAATTCCTGGACCCTGTTCGCCCATCTCGGCGCCGGCGATGACTATGTTTTGGACCACATCATCTTCGATCCCACCCACACGGCGACGATTTATGTCGCGGGATGGAGCCTCTACGACAAAGAGGAAGGCGACGTCCTCCGTTCGGATGATGGCGGGCACACCTGGCGCGCGTTGCCGGCGGTGCATGGCAAATCCGTGCGGGCCCTGGCCATGGCGCCCAGCGATCACAACACCCTGGTGATTGGCGCGCTCGATGGCGTCTTCCGTTCGCGTGACGGTGGCGCCACCTGGACGCGCATTTCGCCCGAGAACCATGCCGAGATCAAGAACATTGAGTCGGTGGCCATCGATCCGGTGAATCCCGACGTTATTTATGCCGGCACCTTTCACCTGCCGTGGAAAACCGAAGATGGCGGCCAAAGCTGGCACAGCATCCAGGAGGGAATGCTGCTGGATTCCGACGTTTTTAGCATTATCATCGATCCTAGCCGGCCCACCACGGTTTTCCTCAGCGCGTGTTCGGGAATTTACAAGAGCGTCAATGCCGGTACTCTTTTTTCTCGCATCCGGGGCATACCTCACTCGGCGATCCGTACCCGGGTTTTGAAGCAGGACCCGAAGCGGCCTGCGATCGTGTATGCCGGCACCACGGGCGGCCTTTGGAAAACCTTTGACGGCGGCAACACCTGGGAGCTCTACTCGGCGCCGGACGTGATCGTCAACGACATACTCATCGATCCCCGCCGTCCCGAGCGCGTGCTGTTGGCAACCGATCGCGGCGGTGTGCTGGCCAGCGACGATGGCTTTGACCATTACATCAGCTCGAACCGCGGATTTTCTCATCGCGTGATCGGTGGCGTGGTCATCGACCGCAAGGACCCCAACCGGGTATACGTGGGCGTGGTCAACGATAAAGACCGCGGCGGGTTCTTCCTCTCCGATGACGGCGGGCAGAGCTGGCGGCAGTCGAACAAAGGACTGGAGGAGCGCGACATTCTGAGCCTGCAACAGGCCGACAGCGGCATGATCTTCGCCGGAACCAATCATGGGATTTTTTATCTTTCTTCGTTAAAGGTGGGGTGGCTACCGGCGGCGATGATTTACGGCAAGCGGCCGCCGGAAAATGAAAAAGGCCCGGCGCCGGCGCCCATCCGATCGAGGGCCGCCCACTCGAGTACGACGGCCAGCTCAAAACGCAAACCCGTGGCTCACGCCGTGCCCCAGGCTTCGCTTGAAGTCGCTATCGCCACCGCCAAGGCGCCGCGGGTGCGCTCCCTCGAGATCACCGATAAAGCGTGGTACGCCGCCACCGACCAGGGACTGTTCACGAGCGTCGATCAGGGGCGCAAGTGGTACGGCGAGCCGGTGGAAGGGGAGAGCGATTTCATCGTGGTGAATCATTTTGCCGACGGCAGCCTGACCCTGGTTAGCCCGAAGCATATCTTCCTCTCCAAGGACGAGGGCGAATCCTGGACGGAGGTCTCCTATCCTCAGTACGTCACCGGACTGTACAACCTGACAGTTGTTCCCGACGGCTCGCTTTGGCTGGGAACGCGCGAAGGCGCGCTGCACTCGACCGATGGCGGCAAGACCTGGCAGCACCTCCTCGGCGGTCTGCCGCCGCGCAACGTGTTTGCCGTGCGCTATGACGCCGCCAGCCAGCGTCTGCTGGCGACCGCGCTTTACGCCCACGGTGTGTTCGAGAGCAAGGATGGAGGACGAAGCTGGCGAAGCACGCCCGATGCCGGAGTCTCCATTCGCAGCGCTATGAATTACCAGGGCCGTCTGCTGGGCGCCTCTGCCTACAACGGCCTGTTGCTGGAACAAAGCAGCACGGCCGTGGAGTCGGCGTCGGACTCGGCACATGCGGGCGAGCGGACGCCGTCGGCAAGCCAGCAGTAGGGGGAACAGGTGTTAGGTGTTAGCAACTAGCAACTAGCAGGGCTCGTCCGGCCCGCGTTACCTTGCTCACTTCCAGGATGGTACGGATGATGTTGGGCGGGATCCCCAACGAACGCCCCGCCGTTCTCAGCTCCGACACCATCGAGGGCCGCAAACTGCTGGGTGGTATTGGCCCCTTGCCCGCGCCCCTGCATCTGATCATGGATCGCGCCTACGAAGACAACGCAACCCTGCAACTGGCCCTGGACTTCGGCTTCATTCCAGTGGTTCCACCCCGCCCGCAGCGTCTCGAGCCTTGGCAGTACGACAAGGCTATGTACCGTCGACGCAACGAAATCGAGCGCCTGTTCCGCAGGCCGAAAGGCTTTCGGCGCATCTTCTCGCGCTTCGACAAACTCGATGTCTTCTTTCTTGCCTTCCTCCACTTCGCCCTTATCGTCGAAGCCCTCAGATACCTAATTAGTGTTAACACGCCCTAGGCTCGTTTGGCCCTCGCTCCCCCGCTTCAGAACAGGAAGTCGAAGTCGAATAGGAACTTACGGTCGTAGTTGCCGAAGAACGTTCCATATTGTGGGTCGGCGAGGTTGGAATGTACTTCCAGCGGATTGAAATGGTCGGTCAAGTTGCGAACCGTCAGAGAAAGTCGTACCGCATGTGCCGGATTGACCTGCACGTCCTTGGACACGCGCATATCCAGCGAGAAGTAATTGGGGTAGCGGTATTGAGGCCCGGTCGTCGGCACCCACTGCTGATATAGGTTCGTCGGCTGGTAAGGAAACCCATTACGGTACTCGATGTGCGGCGACAACGTGATTTTCTTTGGCAGATTACCGTAGCTTCCCCAGAACAGGAAACGGTTGGGTATTTCGCTGGGTAAGCTGGCGATCAGGGTGGGTTGAATCACTGGCGAAGGAAAATTCCCCAGGTAGGAGCCGGCGTCGTTGACGTCGCCGTACGCATACTGTCGCACGTAGGACAAGAAGAACTGGCGCGGCGAGGCGGATCCGATGCGGGCCGTGAACTCAGCCTGCCGAGTTTGTGCCCATCCGGAGGAGTCGAGCACGAAGGCCGGTTGGCTCTGAATGACCTCGGGTTGCAGCGTAATCATACCCTGTTCGTGGCTTTGCAGGTACTTGGCGCGTATCACCAACCACCGCTTTACCGTCCGCTCAAATTCGACGTTCCACGCCGTGCTGTACGGGGCGAAGTTCCCGCTCTTTAGCTTCCGATCGATGAAGGGAAAGTTCGATTCTGCCGCCTGGCCGGTGATGTTGAGATAGCGAACCGGCGGCCCGACAGGCAAGCCCTGCGCGTTGTAGGTGGTGATGACTTGGTCCGGATAGCTGTTGAAGGCGTAGACATCCAGCGGCACTGAGTCATAGAAGATGCCGATGCCACCCCGGACCACGGTTTTGCCGGAGCTGCTTGGTGACCACACGAACCCGGTACGCGGCGCCGCTCGCGTCGTAGAGGTAATGGTTTGCCCTTCCAGGCGAAGCCCAACATCAACCGCCAGGTGCGAGTTTAGTATCCAGTGATCTTGAACGTAAACGGCAGGTTCGGTATCGGCGACCTTGTAGGGCTTCCCGCCGGCAAAATCAATCGTTTGCAGCATCTGGCCGTTGGCGTTCCGCAATATAACCGGATCGCCTAGGAAGTGGCCGTCGTTTTCACTGTGCCCAATGACAGAACCGATCTGGAACATGTGTTGACCGTGGAAGTGCAAGGTGCGCGGCGTCCACTGCTCCATCCACGCAAAGCGGGTGGCGCTGCGCGAGTTGTAGCTGAAATAATTCCCCTGGTTGCCCACCGGCGTGAGGAGCATGTTCGCGTTGCCCTGGGGCGAGACTTCGCTGGAAACCTCCGTGCCGGCGAATGTGCTTTGCAGCAGGCCGTCGCCGATCTGCCAGCGATGGGTCAGCGTCGCGGTGGATTCGTGGAAGTTCGCATCCGGCGTCACCGGCTGGGGATTGAAGTAGTCGAGGCCGGCATATTGCAAACTGTGAGGCGCGAAATGGAAGCTCGCGGTCAGGGTCTGCTTGGAAGACAGAATGGCGTCAAGCTGGGTAAACGAATTGTAGGCGCTTGAACGGGTGAGATTTTGCGGATAGGGCAGCGTCATCACTTCCTGGTTGTTGAAGAGATACTGAAAGCCCTCAACGAAATAGAGTCTGTCCTTGACCAGAGGCCCGCTCAGATTGAATCGCGGAGAGGCGTCAACCAGTCCCTCCAGGTGTCCGCTACGGATGCGGAAATCGGGAAAGGGATCGTTCAAACTGTAGTCCCATTTATCGCCACCACGACGCGTCTCGGCCGAAACTACACCGGCGGTGAACTTCCCATACTGCGCCAAATACGGCATCTCCGCGACTTCCACGGTCTGCACGCTATCGATGGGCACGCTGAGGCCGAAGCTCCCGGTGGCGGGATCGGTGACATCGACGGAGTTGACCAGCAATGCACTGTGGTCCTCCCCCAAGCCCGCGATGCGCACGCTGCCATCCTTGGCACGCACGATCCCGGGTATTAGCGGCAGCGCATCCGCTAGAGTGGCGGGTCGTACCGCACTGTTCTTGGCCTGAGCNNGGTAGGCAGCGTCGCCTGGCTGCTCGCCGTTTCAGTGACCGGACTCGAAGCTTCGCCTTTGACTTCGACAGTCTGCTGGCTCAACCCCGCTTCACTCAAGACAACGTCAACCTCCTGAGTGGTGTTGCTTTCGCTGACCTCCAACGTGGTTTCAGTTGGGAGGTAACCTTTCTTTTGAATGCTCAGCGAATAGCTTGCGGCGGTGTTGACCGCGAGCGTTACTTTTCCCGTGGCACCTGTCATGGCGGTGCTTATGAACCCGCCAGTTGAGCGAACCGCAACCGTCGCATCGGGAACAGGCTGGTTTTTTTCGTCGATTACAGAGAGATTGATCGAGTACATTTGGGGGTCGGACGGGCCGGACGCCCAGAGAAAACCGCAGAGAGGCATCACCCATCCGAGCAAAACCAAGCTCTTGAGAAGGCGGTGCTTTACCGGCGACTGGGACCGAGGTACGGTCATTCTTGGTAGCTCAACGGAAACCGCTCTGTGGGGGACGAGAGGCTTGCCTTTATGATTATGCGCCTCGCGGCTGACAAGCATCTTTCCTCTGCATGACGAGATTGTCATTCGAGTTTGGGCTGCTAGGCGCTGGCGCCGCAGGACCAGATGAACAGAATGTCATCTGGATGCTACGGCAATTCCACCTTGGCTACCTAATCTGTAAACACATGTCTCTGTCATCAGTTTCGAGAGAATCATTGAAGCCATCGGTTGTCTCGGCCAGTTCAAGATACGCAGAGCGCGTCAATCCTCAGTGGGTCCGCTTGCTGGATTTGCTGGGCATGAACGTGCGTTACGAGCGGTGTTTGGGGGCGGAGCTGTGGAGCGAAGGTGGCGACCGCTATTTGGACTTCCTTTCCGGGTACTGTGTTCACAATGCGGGTCACAATCACCCCCGCATTATCGAGGCTTTGAAAGAAGAACTGGACCGCTCCGGTCCTGCGATGCTACAGAGCCATGTTCCGGACTTGGCAGGCGAGCTGGCGGAACGTCTGTGCAGATTGGCCGGCGGCGGGCTGAGCAAGGTTTTCTTTGCCAGCTCAGGCAGCGAAGGGGTGGAGGCCGCCATCAAGTTCTCGCGTGCCGTTACCGGCCGCGATGGCCTGCTGTACGCGGAACGCGCATTCCACGGCCTCACTTGCGGAGCTCTTTCCTTGATGGACAACGAATTCTGGAGGGCCGGATTTGGGCCGCTGCTGCCGCACACCGAAGCGGTTCCTTTTAACGATGTTTCTGCCGTTGAGCAAAAACTCCAGACTAGGAAGTTCGCCGCCTTCATAGTTGAGCCAATCCAGTCGGAAGGCGGTATCCGGATACCTTCTCCGGATTATCTGCGGCAGGTGCAGTCCCTGTGCAAACGTTACGGCACATTGTTTGTGCTGGACGAAGTGCAGACAGGAATGTTCCGCACTGGGAAATTCCTCGCGGCACACCACTTCGATGTGCAGCCCGACATGGTCATTCTGGCGAAAGCTCTTAGTGGAGGTTTGGTGCCGGTTGCGGCTGTGCTGATGACCGACGAGGTAAACCGTGCCGTGTACAGTTCGCTTAAGCGGGCCATCGTGCACACTTCGACCTTCAGCGAGAATGGCCTGGCGATGCGCGCCGGGCTGGCGACACTGGATGTGCTGGAGGACGAGAATCTTGGCGAGCGATCCGCTCATCTTGGCCATCTCCTGCGCCGGCGGCTGACGGCAGCGCTTTCTGAATATGACATGTTTAAGGCTGCTCCCGGCATGGGTCTGCTTAGCGGCATCGAATTCAAAACACCCTCAAAAACGACACTGCGCCTCTCGTTCGAAGCATTCAAAGCTATCCATCCTGGCATGTTCGGACAAATGCTGGTGATGAAACTCTTCCGCCGCGAGAGGGTTCTTACGCAGATATGTGGGAACAACTTCATGGTGCTGAAGTCGGCCCCCCCGTTGGTTGCGAAAGAACAGCACATCGAGGAGTTCGTGGAATCGGTAAGAAGAGTGGTGGCTGAAGTTCATAACTCTACCGCATTCTGGAGCGAGGCTCTGGGACTGGCGCGACGTGCGATCAACGTTTGAAACACGCCAAGAGCTGTCTGCGATATCCTTTGGCTCGGAAGCCCATTGCAAGAGGAGAGCTGTGCGACTGTTAGTCGTGGAGGATGATTCGGCGATTCGAGAGTTCTTGAATCGTGGCCTGACGGAAGCTGGCTATCGAGTCGATGTTGCTCCGGACGGAAAATCGGCGTTAGCCCTCGTGGACGAAGAAGTTTACGACGGCTTCATTGTCGACCTCGGATTGCCCGACATGGATGGGCTTGACGTGATCGGGCGCTGCCGCGCCCTGGGTCATACCGCTCCAGTATTGATTTTGTCAGCGCGCCGCTCGGTCGATGAGCGGGTCCGGGGGCTTGAACAGGGCGGCGACGATTATATGACCAAGCCATTCGCGCTGGCGGAACTGCTGGCGCGGGTCCGGAATCTTCTGCGCCGTGGCGCCGCCCCCCAAATGGAGGCGGTACGGTTACGGGTAGCGGATCTTGAATTGGATCTGGTTCGGCGCGAAGCCCGCAGAGGAAGTGACCTGGTACAACTGACGACCCAGGAATTCGCGCTCCTCGAATACCTGGTTCGCAACGCTGGACGGGTGGTGACGCGGACCATGATTCTCGATCGGGTGTGGCGCATGCGCATCGATCCGGCGACCAATGTGGTGGATGTGCAGATCTACCGTTTGCGAAACAAGGTAGACGCCGAAGGCAAGCGCCCACTAATCCATACCATCCGCGGTGTTGGCTATGTTCTTAAGGAAAACTAAATCGCAGGGGCGGTCAGCCGCCTGGCGTATCGCCATCTGGCCAACGGCGGCATTCGCCCTGGGCAGCGCGATTGCTTTCGCGATCATGTATTTGCTAATCGCCAAGGACATTCGCCAGCGCAGCGACGCTTGGCTGAGCGGGGAGGCCGAAGTGCTGGCCGATGTTTCGGAAAATACCCCGCGTGATGCCCTGTATGACCGCTTGGTCCAGGAGGTGGCAGAGCTTGCTTCCCGGGAAGTGCCTGATACCAGCGATGCCCATGGCAAGCACCAAGCTTCTGTTCTCTTCCTGAAGACGGAACCGCGGCAGGAACCGATCTGGGTGGGTCCGACTCCAAAGGAACTGTTTATCCCGGCGGTGACGAGCATGCCGCTGGTCCCGGGAGTCCCAGCCAATGTTCGCGTGCAGGGATGGAAAAAGGCATTCCGGGTTGTGTACCACGGCCAGAAGGACGGTAGCGGCCTGTATCTGGGATTTGCCGACCTCGGCGGCGCGCAGATGCTCGACCGCTTGACCGAGCGTTGTCTCATGGTGTGGGGCGTGACCGTCGCTCTCGGTTTCCTGATCACCTGGTTGGCGGCTTACCGTACCCTGACCCGGGTAGAGCGCATTAGCGAAACGGTGTCTCGCATCGGCAGCGAAGATCTGGGCAGCCGGCTCCCGGAGGGCCCGCATTTCGACGAGATTTCGCGCCTATCGCGCACCTTCAATCGCATGCTCGACCGCATTCAGTCGTCGGTTAACCAGATGCGCATCCTTACCGATTCGGTGGCCCACGACCTGAAGAGCCCGGTCACCTCCATTCGTGGCAGTCTCGAAGTCGCACTGTCGGACGCCGATCAACGCCAGTGGCGGGAGCGTGTCGCCGAAGCCATTGACGGCCTGGATCGGCTTTCGCAATTGTTGAATACAACGCTCGATCTCGCGGAGGCCGACGCCGGAGCCTTGCAAACCCGGAAGGAACCCGTCGAGCTTTCTGACCTGGTAAAACAGTTGGTAGACCTCTACCAGCCTGCGATGGCGGAGCGTGGACATGAAGTCGTAACTCATCTGCAGCCGGCACTGATCGAGGCAGATTCTTCGCTGTTGAACCGGACAATCGCCAATCTCCTCGATAACGAAATAGCGCACCTTCCGAACAGCTGTCGGGTCAACATCTCAGTACGGGTGAAGGACGGCGAAGCCGAACTCACGGTCGAGGACAACGGTCCCGGGTTTCCGCCGGGGCTTCGCAGCCGTGCCTTCGAACGCTTTGTGAAGGGACAACATTCCACTGGACACGGTCTGGGACTGGCATTTGTGGACGCGGTGGCCAGAGCTCATGGAGGACGAGTCGAGATCTCAGACCGCGCTGAAGGCGGCGCAGTGATTGTGCTCACGTTAGGCGAAGCCGTAAACGAGAAGGTTGGCCGTTAACGTCGCATCAGCAATGTCGCCACGGGCCGCACCTTCTCATGATTGTGCTGGCGCTAGGGACCGGGGTCCTTCGATGAAAACTCTAGAGCGGTTCCACAATAGCTGTATCCGCGTCGCTCGGGTAGAGCGGCGCTTCAGCGCCGCGTTCGCCGCAGCCAAATGTCCCGCTCAAGCCGCTGAGGTCGTCGACCTCAGCGGCTTGAGCGATTTTCTCTTCCTACCTTATACGCGGGCCTGAAGGCCCGCACTACCCGTACGGGCGGATACACTAATCCAGGAACCGCTTTAGTGTGCTGGGGATGCTGCGCCGGCCACGGTGATGTGGCCCGCACTTGAAATGCTGATGCTCACCTTGTTCTCGACTTTCAAGAGGAAGGTGCTTGGGTTCTTCATACCCCAATCTTGATAGGGCACAATGAACCTCGTGCTCGCCTTGACCGCGTCACCGCTCTTTTCAACCGGCAAGGACAGTGTGAGGTCATGGTCGGCGCCATGGATATGAAAGACGCCTTGCACCTGTATGTTCGATGTCCCTTGGTCCGCGAGCTTCCCCATTACATGTTTGGGAGAAAAAATGATCTCAGGATAGCGCTGGCTCTCCAGAATCTCTTTGTGCATTTTCTTGTCGCGAGCATGATTGCCGCTTTCGCCGCTGGTCGCATCCACAATGATTTCGCCGCTGGCGTCGCCGGATTTCGGGTCGAACGTAACGCTGCCACTCCTCATCTTGAAACTTCCATGGACGGTGTGCAGCACATCCCCGAGCGTCCACTCGATTTTGGTTTGGGCCGGATCGAGATTAACCGTGATCGGCTGTGCCGCAACCATGGACGGCAACGGCAGCAACCAGGCGAACAGCGCGATACAACCCGTACGAAATATTCGGCCTGAATGAATTGGAGACCTGAGCCTCAAATTGTTGCTCCTCCGATTCGCCCCGAGTTTATGCGGCCAGCAAATGCCATCCCATGGACAGGGTCTCTCGAAAGCCAAACTTCAAGGGCGAAATGGCTCCCGTGTGAAGCGCCAATAATCGGCGAAAGGAATCCGGCTCCGATGTTAGCGCGCGAAACACTCGACGCCGAAAATGGGGGTGCGCGTCCATCGCCAGCATGAGCGTGGACATCATCCGCGGAAGGCGCGCAATGCCGCGGTGCGCCACTTCGTATTGCTGGAGACTGCCGCCGCGCATCGCCTCTGCAAGGGCGATTGCCTGACGAAACGCTATCGACAGCCCTTGGCCCGTAACCGCGTCAACCGAACCCGATGCCTCTCCCACCAGGGCGACCTTGCCGAGTTGAACGGTCGCGAGACGACGGCTGATTGACAAAGCTCCCAAGAGGCGCTTGCCGGGCTGCGCATCTTTCAGGCGAGCCCCCAATGCAGGGAAGTGGGGCAGCGCGTCTTCCCATCGAACACTCGGACTGCGCGTGATCAGCGCCACACAGATTTCGTTGTCCGACACCGGAGTGACGTACATCTGACCGCAATTGCTCCAGTGTACTTCGACAAAGTCGGACCAGGGCGCCACGCTATAGTGCCTGCGGAATCCAAATCGACGCAGTGCGGAGCGGGAGACATCGAGGCCTGCAAGTCCGCGAAGCAAGGAGTTGTGGCCGTCAGCGCAGAGCAACCAACGACAGGCCACGTGCTGCCCGCCGATAGCGACTCCTTGGGCGGACAGGCCCGTGATCCGTGCACCCCAGTGCAAGGAAACGCCTGCCTCAGTCGCCCGGTCGACAAGCAGTTGATGCAAGACTGTGCGCCGCATTCCATAGCCGGCACCGTGCGGGAAATCCGCCTCCACCTGATCCTGGTCGTTAAAGAAACGAATGCCGCGAAACTGCGCTGCCTGCCCGGGACCTATACGAACGCCCAGTTGGCGAAGTGCTGCCAAGCCATCGGGCATGATGCCCTCGCCGCACGCCTTGTCGATGGGAGGCTGCGCGCAGTCGACGACGGTGACCTCAAAGCCCGCTTGTCGAGCTGCGATAGCAGCCGCCAGTCCAGCGGGGCCGCCGCCGGCAACCAGCACTTCAGCTTGACCGATGGATTTGGACATAGCCTCTACCATCGCAGAAGAACGAGTTCCGAGCAGAAACCCGGGCCCATGGCGGCAAGAATGCTGTAACTGCCGGTTGCCGGGCGGCGCCGGTTCATGAATTCTTCCAGCACCAGCAGCACCGAGGTCGACGAGAGGTTGCCTACGCGTCGCAGAGTTTGCCACGAAACATCGAGCGCACCATCAGGAAGGTCCAATGACTCAGCGGTAGCGTCCAGAACTTTGGGACCGCCGGTATGCATGATCCAGGTATCGATATCGCTGCGCTCGAGGTCGTACTCAGCTAGAAAATCGTCAACATCTCGCGCCAGGTGCTTGCGCACCATGTCCGGAACCTCGGTCGACAGCACGATCCTAAAACCTTCTTCCGAGATGTCCCATCCCATCACATGTTCGGTCCCCCGATAGAAAGATGACCTGGTGCCGAGCACCTGGGGACCGGATGCACTGCGCTCGCTCCCGGCAACGATCACCGCCGCAGAGCCGTCGCCGAAGAGCCCCGAGGAAATGAGATTGGCGACCGAGAGGTCCTTCCTCTGCCACGTGAGCGAGCAGAGTTCCACCGAAACCAACACCGCACACTGCTTGGGGAATGCGCGGACATAGTCTGCAGCGCGAGCCAGTCCCGCCGCGCCCGCGACACACCCTAAACCGAAGATTGGATTTCGCTTGATGTCTGGGCGTAGATTCATGCGGTTCATCAAGCGCGCGTCAATCGAGGGACTCGCCACACCTGTAACCGAGACGAAGAAAATCGCATCCAGGTCAGCTTCGCAAAGCCCGGCGCGCGTGAGCGCGCGGCAGATCGACTGTTCCGCAAGATCTTCGGCGACCTCGATCCACGCGTTGTTCGACTTTCCCCACGTGGTGAGGTCGTCATAGGCTTCGATGGGTAAAGCCAAATATCGTCCATCGACGCCCACTCGCGTCAGGAGATGGTCGAGAACCTTTGGATTGTCCAACTTTGTGCCCCAGTGCCGCTTAAGGGCCTCCGCCATTTGTTCCTGGCGATAATACTGGCGTGGAAATGCACTGGCTACGCCTGCGATTCGCGTCATCTGCGCGTTGCCTTCTTCCCTGGTTCAATCCGTTTGCCGGAGGAAAATACCCCGTTGCTGCCAGACTAGCGGCTAGACATGAAGCGTCTATTTCCTGCGCATGACAAGTTGTTCATCTACTGACGTAGGATGGCGGTGTTTTGATTTTGTCCGTTGCACAGGCGTGTTCCGGACGAGTTGTCGGCACACAGGAAACTATGCGGTTGCCGTCGTAAGAGCACCTTCACGCTAACAACCCGGTCGCGGAGTCCATGAATGCTGGGCGACCCACGCAGCAGGAGTAAGGTCTGGGGGGCGGTGGATCGCGAGATCGCCAAACCGGGGGAGAACCCCGGCCAAATAGTCGCGCGCTGGGAGTTTCAGCCTGCGGCAGCCGGACGAGAGAGGTGCGCAGCTACATTCCGGAGAAGCAAGCAAAACGGCGGCGCAACTGGCAGGGCAAAGCCGAGGAACAACAGGCGGTCTACCAGTCATCGTGAATTGCCCCGCCAATGACTCGCACGTAGTTCTTCATCGTGGCGCAGGGTTGAGAATCGGACCCAACCGCTACATCACGATCTCTTTGACCTGCTGGGCAATGGGATGCTGCATTTCTTCGAGATCGCCCTTCACCAGATTCAGACCGTAGACACAGGATTCGAATTCGCGCGCCAGTTTGGCGAAGAGCGGCGACAGACGGGCATATTCGAACTGGTCGAACTTGGAGACGATGTAATAGCTCTCTTTCCCGGCCCTGATGAAATCGATGAAGTTCTCCAGGCGCTGCCGCCGTAAGCGGTAGTGGTTGACGCTCTCGGGAAACATTCCGGAGAAGAACAAGGTGTAATCGCCAATGTGCTTGCGGACCTGGCGCTCGCGGTCAAACGACGGCGCGGGCCCGTAAATGGGATCGGCCTCCAGCAGCATCTCGCCCACGTCGTGCAGCGGACGCCCTCCGGCATCGCAAATCTTGTGCAGTTGCTCGCACTGGCAGAACTCCGCGAGAACGTTGACGACGTAATCCTTCACTTCGGGATCGCGCAATCCGATGTCACGATCGAAGTGGTGGTCAATCAATTCGGTGAACAACCGCTGCAGCGAGTGCGATTCTGGAATCATGGCCTTGGTGTTCGTCTCCTTCGGTTGCCCATCTCACATACAGATGTGATGTGAGTTCATAACGCACTTCTCTTTTCAGTGCAAGCGTTTCTTCGCATGCACCGTGACTTTGCGGGTTCGCTTCCTGTCTCGCGACATGCCTGCCGCGCTTTGCAACCGATCTTTCTCCCAGGGGAGTACATTGATTTTGATCATTGTTTATGCGGGTTTGGTTTGCTTAACTCCGGCGAAAACGGTTACATTCCGTAGCGTCTGTTAGCAGAAGACGGCGTTGGATGCCAAAATTCGAGGTAACCCGTTGAGGTGCCGGATGGGACGTTCTTATGGCACAATGCCGGGTTCTACGGAGGGCACAGTAATGGAACGGCAGAATATCTCGGGCAACTCCCCTTACGAGCCGATCGTCGGCTTCTCGCGCGCGGTAAAAGTGGGACCCTTCGTCTCGGTTGCCGGGACCGTCGCAACCGGTCCCGACGGTAAGATCGTCGGCGGGGGCGACATGTACGCGCAAGCGGTGCAGACGCTGAAGAACATCGGCCGCGCCCTGGAGCAGGCAGGCGCCAGCTTCCGCGATGTGGTGCGCACGCGGACGTTCGTAACCGACATCATCCAGTGGGAGCAGGCCGCCAAAGCGCACGGCGAAGTGTTTCGCGACATTCGTCCAGCTGCCACGATGGTGGAAGTCTCATCGCTGATCGACCCCGAAATGCTGGTCGAGATCGAAGTGGACGCGATCATCGCGTCGGAGATGAAATGAGCAACTAGCAACTAGCAACTACTAGAGGAGCACCATGAAGAAGTCCATCTGTAGCATCGTTGTCCTGCTGCTCTCATTGTCCGCAATCGGCCAATCGAATCCTGCTCAAATCCCTCAATCACCGCAGGTCACCGTGATTCGCGCCGGAACGCTTATTGACCCACGCGCTGCCGAACCGAAGCGCAACCAGTTGATCGTGATTCGTGGCGACAAGGTTGAGAGCGTCGGCGACGCCGCTTCGACGCAGGTCCCCGCCGGCGCGAAGGTCATCGACTTGTCGAACGCCACCGTGCTGCCCGGGCTGATCGAGTCGCACACCCACATCTTTCTGCAAGGAGAAGACCCTGCGCTGGGCGGCTACGACATTCAGTTACTGAAGTTCCCGCTGGCGTACCGTGCGGCGCGGGCGACGGTTTCGGCGCGGCGCGCCCTGGAGCAGGGATTTACTACCATCCGCGACATGGAGACCGAGGGCGCCGGCTACGGCGATGTCGGAATCAAGATGGCGGTGAATCAGGGTTACATCCCTGGACCGCGGATCTTTACCACCACACGTGGCATTTCGACGACCGGTGGCTATCCCTTGGAAGGCTATGCGCCGGAGATCCAGGTCCCCAAGGGGGTCCAGATCATCGACGGTCCGGTGGAGGCGCGCAAGGCGGCGCGCGAACAAATGGAGCACGGTGCGGACTGGATCAAGGTCTACATGACGCATCGGTCGTGGGCCGACAAAGACGGCCACCTGGTCTCGCAACCGACGCTTACCCTGGAAGAAATCAGGGCCGTCGTTGACGAGACGCACAGTTGGGGGCGCAAGGTCGCTTGCCACGCGTACAACGGCGAGGGGCTGCACCGCGCGCTGGACGGCGGATGTGACTCCATCGAGCACGGGCTCGGGCTAGACGATGCTGCTATCGCGCAAATGAAGCGGCAAGGCACGTGGTACTGTCCGACCATCGCGATTTACTACAAGGAGTGGTCACCGGAGAACACGCCCGCGGGCCAACGCGACCGTGCCCGAGCCGCGGAACATGAACAGTCCTTCAAGAAGGCGTTTCAGGCTGGGATCAAGATCGTCTTCGGCACGGATGTGGGCGGCTTCTCGTGGACTGAGCCGATCGCACAGGAATTCCCTTACATGGTGAAGTTCGGCATGTCGCCGATGGACGCAATCCGCTCGGCAACGATCAGGCCAGCGGAAATGCTTGGCATGGCCGGACAGATTGGCGTCATTGCGCCCGGAGCCTACGCCGACGTGATCGCCGTGCCGGGCGATCCGCTGAAGGACATCACGGAATTGGGACGAGTGAAGTTCGTGATGCACAACGGGCAGGTGTTTGGGACGGAGTGAAAACGCCTTTCGCTTTTCGCCTTTCGCTATTGGCCATGCGCCGCCAGCTCGACGCCATATCTCGCAAGCGGAAAGGACCAGCCTTGATGGTTTCACTCTTCCCGAACTACTGGCTCAAAAAGTCGGATAGATCGGCTGCAAAATTGATTTGCAGCCAAGAGCGAAAGGCGAAGAGCGAAAAGCGAAAAGCGACGACCGCTACCTCGTCACTTCCAACCCAATCCCCTGCCCCTCATATATCCTCTGGCCCGCTGCCGGCGTGGTGCGCACAACAACGCGACTAGGGAGAGCAGCAGCCTCCTCGGAAGTGCTATCGCTGGCGGGAAGCGGTTGGCTCGCGATACCCCCCACGTGAAACCCGGCCCCGACGATCTCGTTAATCGCGTTGTCTTCGCCGCGCCCGACGAAGTCCGGCATGACAAAAGAGTTGCGCTCCTCCGGCGCGGCCAGCAGGACGCTGATCTTCGGCGCGGATACGTTTACCGCGTTGGCCGGCGGACTCTGCGCCACGATCTGATCGGTCGGGCCACCCGGAATGGTCGCGGTTGCGACGCTTCCAAGCTCCAGGCCGCGGCGGCGGATATTGATCTCGGCGGCCCGCTCGCTGCCTCCGATAAGGTTGGGTATGACCACGCGCTGGGGTCCCATGCTTTCAGCGACGCGTACACGCCAACCTCGTCGCACCTGTACCCCCGGCAGAGGCGCTTGTGACATGATCCGGCCCTCCGGAACGTCGGAGCTGAAGAAGCGGTCACTGCGCTCCAGCACCAGCCCATGGTCAGCGAGCAACCGCTCCGCCTGAAGAGGAGCCATCCCAACCAGTTTGGGGATGGTGGTCTGGCGGCCGTGTATGGCAAAGCGCATCGCCGTCAGCGCCGACGCCATGAACACTACGATCAGCACCAGCACGCGCACGAGATAGCGAAAGAAGCGGCGCATCAGTGGGCCTCGGTGTCGCCCGCGGCAGGCTCGGGAGTGTCCGCCTTCTGAGCAACAGCGTTGGACGTCGCCGGGGGAGGGGCGGGGAAATCTTCCGACTCGCGTCCCTGCAGCGCCACCCGCATAAAGTCCATCCAGATCGGCAGCGCGGCAGCCGCGCCAGTTTCCTTGTTGCCGAGGGTTTTCTTCTCGTCGAAGCCGACCCACACGCCACACGTCAGCGATGGCGAGAAGCCCACGAACCACGCGTCCGTGAAATCGTTCGTGGTGCCCGTCTTACCGCCCAGCGGATGTTTGAGCTTGCTGGCGGCGTAGCCGGTTCCGTGCAGCACCACTTCGCGCAGCATGCCGGTCATGATCCGTGCGGTGCGCGCGCTCACCACGTCCTTCACCTCGGGGTAATTCTCCTCCAGCACTCGTCCATCGTAGTCGGTGACCTTGCGAATGTAGCGAGGGGTCACGCGAACCCCGTCGTTGGGAAAGGTGGTGAACGCGGCAGTCTGTTCGGCCAGCGTAATGTCGGCCGCGCCCAGCGCCACCGGCAGATACGCGGGCATGGGCGAGGTAATGCCGAACTTGCGGGCGTACTCGATGACGGTCTTGATGCCGCCAACGCGTTCGGTCACCTTCAGTGCGGGAATGTTGCGCGACTCGGCCAGGGCGTGGCGAAAGGTGATGACGCCCTCGAACTTGCCGTCGTAATTGTGCGGCGTGTATGGGCCTGACGAGGTATTGAACGTCACCGGCGCATCGAGCACGGTGTCGTCGGGCGTAAGACCCTGATCGATCGCCGCGGTGTAGATGTACGGCTTAAACGACGAGCCGACCTGGCGCTCCGCCTGGACAGCGCGGTTGAACTTCGACTCCTGGAAGTCGCGCCCGCCGACCATGGCCTTCACGTCGCCAGTAGAGTTATCGAGCGCGAGCAATGCGCCCTGCACTCCCGATTCCTGTTCCAACGATACGCGGCTGTCGCGGCCGTTCAGTGCAATGACTTTTACATAGACCAGATCGCCGCGGGTCAGAAACTGTTGCGGCGACGTGTAGCGTGTCCACTTAATCTCAAGGGGTCCCAGGCGCGCCTCGTAGCTGCCAAATTTCACGGTCGCCGATTGCGGGTCAACCTCGGTAACCAGGGCGTGAACATAAGTGTCGGGCACGATAGTTCCGTCCCAATCCACATGGCGATAGGTCGCCAACGAGTCCCCGTTCGCGATCACGTTCAGCAGGTTGCCCTTCCATCCATGGCGCCTCTCGTAAGCGGCGAGACCGTCGCGCACGGCCTGCTGGGCGGCCCTCTGCATCTCCAGGTTCAGAGACGTGTAAACCCGCAACCCAGCTTCATGCACCTCCTCCGTTCCGTACTTCTTCTCCAGATACTGGCGGATTTCTTCCACGAAATATGGGGCGATGTCGTTGGGTTCGCTTTGAACGTTAAGCCGCAGCGGCGCATTCTTGGCGCGTTGAGCTTCTGCCGTGGTGATCTTGCCATCTTCCAGCATGTTGTTGATCACCAGGTTCCGGCGACGCAGCGCGCGCTCTGGATTGTTGATCGGGGAATATGCGTTCGGGGCTTTGGGAAGCCCCGCCAATACTGCGGCCTCCTCCAATGTAAGGTCTTTGGCTTTCTTGCTGAAATAGAAGTTCGCACCCGCTTCGAAGCCGTAAACGCCGTGGCCGAGGTAAATCTGGTTGGCGTACAAAATAAAGATTTGCGGCTTGGTGAAGCGCCGCTCGATCTGAATGGCCAGCATCACCTCCTGCATCTTGCGCCGGAAATTGCGGTCGGGCGAAAGAAACAGGTTGCGCGAGAGCTGCATGGTTAGCGTCGAGGCGCCCTGGGCCCGGCTGTCGAGCAGGATATCGCGCCAGGCCGCGCCGAATACGCGCCAGATATCCACACCCCAGTGCTCCGCGAATTCCTTGTCCTCGGTCGAGATCAGCGCATCGCGCAACACCTTGGGGAAGTCGTCATAACTGTCGATGACGCGGCGTTGCAGCGAAAATTGGCCGATTACGCGCTCCTGATCGTCATAAAGTTGCGTGATGGTGCTCGGTCGGAAGTGCTCTAATTCCGTTACCTGGGGCAGATCGGTGGAGTAAACCAACAGCAACCCGGAAAGCGCTCCCGCCACGGCTGCCACTGCAATTAGCAGAACAAAAAGAGCGTTGCCGACAAACCTACGACCGCCATCGCGCGCTTCCGCTGGGGGCGTGGTAACGATCGGAGGCTCTTCAACATCGCGCTTCATGGCTGTGGGAGCTACGCACAGAATAGCATTGAAAAGCATGGTGCCAGCCGTTGCTGGATTGGCACTTCTCCTGATTCTGGATTGTCATCCTGAGCGACGAGCGCAGCGAGGAGTCGAAGGAACCCTATGGTCGTCAGCAATCTCGCACTTGTTGCCGAGACACGCGGCTACGCTGTGATTTCTTGCAGCTATAGGGGTCCTTCGACTACGCGCCGCCCGACCCGCAAAAAACACGGGGCATAAATTGTTTGCGGGCGCTCCGCTCAGGATGACAACTGACCGTTCATGAATAATCCAGCTAAAGGCCCGCACCGTTCGAAACTCCGAGGCGCGACGTATCGCGAAATGCCGTAAGCTGAAAGCTGACGGCTCATGATCCTCAACGTCCTCAATCTCGGCCTGGTCCCCTACGAAACCGCTCTGCAACTACAGCGCACGCTGATGGAGCTGCGCAAAGCCAGCCGTGTCGAAAACACCCTGCTGCTGCTCGAACATCCTCCTGTAATTACTTTGGGCCGCAATGCGCAGGTCTCCAACGTGCTTGCGTCGCCCGAGTCCCTGACCCAGCGCGGGGTGGAGTTGTTCGATATCGACCGCGGCGGCGACGTGACCTTCCATGGTCCCGGACAACTGGTGGCTTATCCCATCTTCGATTTGCGCAGCTTTGAGCCCAAGCTTGGGGCGGTGGAATTCGTGCGGCGGCTGGAAGAAGTGCTCATCCGCACCTGCGGCGATTTCGGCATCGCTACGCAGCGAATCAAGGGACTGACCGGGGTTTGGACTTACGCGCTACGCAGCAAACCCGAGGCCAAGATTGCGGCGCTCGGCGTACACATCTCGCGTGGCGTCACTACCCACGGCTTCGCTCTGAACGTCAGCACCGACTTGGATTTCTTCTCGCTCATCGTGCCTTGTGGTATCACCAACAAGCTAGTGACTTCGATGGAGCGAGAGTTGCAAAAGAGGTTCACTTGGGAAGAGGTGGCGACAGCAGTGTCGCGCAACTTCGGCCGAGTCTTCCACTCGCAGATGCTGTGGCTGGACTCGCTGGACGACCTGCTGGCGCACACTACTGTGGCGCCGAAGCCTGAACCCGCGGGGTCTCCGGCGAACCAGGACACACCGGCACGGCCTCCAAAGGAGTTGCGCAATCTACACGGCGACGGCGGCGAATTGGCGTAACATCCGCTATTCGCCTTTCGCTGTTCGCTATTCGTTTCAGCCCGCGAGTTTGCATAAAGTAGAATGCATTTCGACGGACCCAGAGGGGCAATGCAGGTTCCTAGAACGACAACAATCGAGAAATTAGCTAAGGCTTGGCTGAATGTCGATCGTTCGGGCACCGAGCGAAAATCGAACAGCGAACAGCGTTCTTCTGAAACCTATGGCTGACAAGAAACGTCCAGCTTCCAACGTCCCGCAGAAGAAGTCGGGCAAAGTTCCTCTGGCGCCAGCGCCGAAAACGCCTGCACCTATCGAGCAGGCGGACGGCTCGCCGACGCCGACCAATACGGAATCCAACCGGGCTACTAAGACCGGCGACGATTCCGCCTCGTCGATGCTGCGGTGCTACAACATTCCCGACTACCGCCTCGAACGTCCTGAGTTCCGCATCTTCATGTCGGGCGAGGGATCCAATCTGGAGTACCAGATTGAAGGCGACTTGAGCGCCGCGGCGCCACCTATTCGCGATTCCAAGTACCTGTCGAGCGAGCAGTGCATCGCCCTCTACCGCTGGATGCTGCTGAACCGGCGCATGGAAGTCGCGCTGGAAAATCTGTACAAGCAAGGCAAGGTGGTGGGCGGCGTTTATTTCGGATTGGGACAGGAGGGCTGCTCATGCGCTTCGGCACTCGCGCTCGGAGATGACGACTGGCTGGGGCCCATGATCCGCAACCAGGGCGCGATGCTGGTGCGCGGCTTTAGCGCGCGCGACATCATGCGCCAGTATATGGCCAAGGGCGACTCGCCGACGTGGGGGCGCGATGCTTCCTCGCACTTCGGCGACTTTCAGCGGCGCAACGTGTGCGCGCCGATTTCCATGCTGGGCGAACTAATCGGCGTAATGGCCGGCATCTGTCTGGGCGCGCGCCTGCAGGGCAAGAATGTGGCGGCCCTCACTTACGTCGGCGATGGTGGGCAGTCCACCGGCGTCACCTACGAGAGCCTGAACTTCGCGGCTGTGCAGAAGCTGGGCTTGGTGCTTGTGGTCGAGAACAACTTGTGGGGCTATTCCACTCCCAGCGATATGCAGTTTTGCGTGAAGGACCTGGCGGAGCGGGCCATTGCGTATGGGATTCCGGGAGTGATTGTGGATGGCACCGATCCCTGCCAGGTCTACGACGCAACCTATGAGGCGTGCGAGCGCGCCCATCGCGGCGAGGGCCCGACCCTCATTGAGGCCAAGATGATGCGCATGAAGGGACACGCCATCCACGATGCCGCGCAGTACGTGCCAGCCAAGCTCTTCGACTATTGGCGCAAGCGCGATCCCATCGCGCGCTTCGAGAACTATCTGATACACGTAAAGCGTTGGCTCACGGCTGAGGACAACCACAAGCTGATTGAAGACGTGGAGCGCGAACTGGAAGCCGACCGTGATGCCGCCGTGGCTTCACCAATGCCCGATCCTGAGACCGACAAGACGCACCAGGGCGTGTACTGCGATCCGTCGTGCCACCAGATCAAACCGAAATATGGTCCGGTAGTTGCGAAACCGCGCGAGCATGGATCAACCGGGCCGAAGGTCGTCGAGGCAGCGGTGCATTTGAAGTAAAACAGCAATTGGCTGTTAGCAATTAGCAAACAAAGTCTCGAACCAGGGCATTGCCCGTACCGTTGGTTGTTTCGCGAGTCATACGAAGCGACACAGGGTTTGTGTTGTTCAATGAAAATCTTCTGCGCGTCTGTTCTTCTCGTCTATTTCGTAGCCGTCTCGTTCGCCCAAGTCCCGTTCTTGAAGAAGAAGGACCAGGACTTCAAAACCCATGAGCCCGATGCCGTCGCCAGCACGCTGCGCAGCGGCAATCCTACGCAGCGCAGCCAGTTGGCGACTGAACTGAACATCATGGCGCCAAACTTTTCCGATGCGGCGGCTAAATCCAACGCTCCCTGCGTCAGCTTCAATCGAGTGGACGAACGCCGGGTCCGCTTGCGCGCCGATGCCGACAATGCGGTGATCGTGGCCGACTCTGGGGAATGCGATTCCACCTACCTCATCGTGTTCGATAAAGAACGCAAGTCGGAGTGGCGGCATGTGCAAACCGTGCGCCTGTCCTGGCACATACAGCATCCGGAGGTGAGCTTCGCCGAACTGGTGCATCCCGGCGTCTCCGAGGTTGTGGTCCATCGCGAGACCACGCGCGACAGCGGCAGTGCGCAGCAGGAAAACTTCGTGGTTCTGAAGCTGCTGCACAACCGGCTTGTCCCAGTGCTCGACACCGTGGAGCGGTACAAGCTCGTCATGCCGAATCGCCCGGAGAATGACGCTGACAATGTCGAGCAAACGCAACAATCCACCTTCACCGTGGTGAAAGGGGACGCGAAAGTTGGCCCGGCAACCCGCATCCTGGAAAAAGAAGTGCTGAAAGAACGGAAGGAGAGTCTCACTCTATACCGCTACTGGAGCTGGGACCCCGAATTGGAAAGGTTCCGCTCCACCGCCTACGATGGAAGCAAGGATGAGCCGGCCGCGCCTACCGCGAAGCCGCCAGCGAAGAGCGCCGACGCGGCAATCCAGCCGAAGCGGAAATAGTGATGCGCTTGCCACCCGTTTGCGGGGCCGAACCAAAGGTTACTTGTGAAATGGCCTGTTCTCGCCAACCGACTACACCAGACCCGATAACACCCATAGAATTAAGTGCCTGAGCGAAATGATGCATAACGGTGTTTGTATTCTTTCTACTGTTCTGGCAGCGGGTCAGACACTCAACCACGCTACCCATAACGCAAAGAGTCAGGCCGCGTATGGCGATAGCTCACTCGGAGTGGCTGGCGTCCAGCTCTAGCAGAGGGCTGGGCCTCTTAACGCAGCACATCAGAACCCGCCAGACGGCGGGTCTTTCATTGTAGGAAATCTGTCGCGCTTCCGTTCTGTATCGGACCACAACGATGCCGGTGCCTCGCGGAGTCCAGCAAAGCTAGTGGTTTTTCAGCTGAGCCGCGACCTCTGTGATACTTCGACTTCCGGATTACCAGTTGCCTGGACAAGGTAAAAAGGGTGACGCGGGCAAAGGCCGCGCCTTGACCAGATCGAACTGGCAATCCGGGGAGCCTCGTTGGTTACTTGCCGGCGTAAGTCTTGGGGGAACCGAGGCCGGTGCACAGGTCCCAACCAACTTTGCAGCGCGGATCACCCAGCGTGATGTCGTTGAAATCAGCATGGTACTTGGGACTTAACAGCTCGCTGTACATGGTGGTGAGCTGCGCCAAGGACGACTGTTGTCGGCTGCCGGCCGCGTTCACGATACCAGCAAAGGTAGGAGACGACCAACTAGTACCTCCGACCGAAGTCCAGCCTCCATTAAGGTAAATGGCACTGCAACAAAAGTCGGAAGCGACATCAGGATAGCCGCGATAGTTTCCTACGATGTTTGCAACGAGATTCTGATAGCTGGGACGCGACTCGTATGGACTAATGTCTCCCCCTCCGCCGCCAGTGTAGTACTGCTCGTAGGTGAAGTCTCCGTTTTGGTCGCGGTTGAAATAAGTACCTCCAACCGCCACAACGTTCGGTGACGCTGCCGGATAGGCGCTCACGCCAAGTCCCCCATCGCCGGCGGCTGCAAAGTAGACGACTCCCGGGGAAGTGAAGTATTGATCAAAGCCAAGTTCCTGAGGAATCTCCGCATCGGCAAAGCTCATGCTCACTACGCCGCCGCCGTTCTGAGCCACTAGACTTCCGGCGAGCTGCACCGCTTGCCAACTGGGATCGGTCGCGCATTGCTGGGTTTGACACAATGCCGACACCACCAGGAACAGCTTGGCCTGTGGCGCCATGGCGTGAGCCCACTCGATATCTAATGCCTCCTCGACCTCCCAGTCCGTGTAAACGGGGGGGCGCGGGCTACCGACGGGCCAGACCTGCGTCACGGTCGTAGCCGGAATACCAAAGTAGGAGTCAAAGGCATTCAAGTCGGACTGCGCGGTCGGGTAGTAACCGGCGTCGACGATGGCAATCGCCCCGATACCACCCGAGGGCACTGTTGTGCTCGTAGCAATCGGACACCCTGTTGGTCCAGTCACCAAATGATACACGCAGGCTAATGACCCAGGAGTTTCATCGCCCGGAGGGGGTTGAGGGGCCGGTTGATCCGAGTCGACAAAAAAGTAGTTCGTGTGAGGGCGACCGGGCCAGGGGATGCTGGATCCTGGATAGATAATCCTGTGTCCGTTGTAAACGGACTCGTACCGGGTTTGTGCAGATGCTGGGCAAAGGGCTGCACCTGCAAACAAGACAACTGCAACCATCGTTAACATTACAATCTGGATGTCTCTGCGGAAAGTAGTCATTCATTGGCTCCTTTGTGACACCCCGAAATCATGAGCGGAGTTCATGGAAAATGCAAGCTCGAAACCCATGCGAGTTGTTCTGTCTGCAAAAAGCGTGGCATGCGCAGTTTCTCCGCAAGGAGCCGCGCATCGTGTGCGCTGCGACCCCCAAATGCCAAGCGAGAATCAGCTTCGCGTTGCTCTCGATTTCCACGGAGCAGTAAGTGTTCCTAACTGGTCTGTTTCGTAAGGCGCAGCCTTCGGAACTGTGGGATCCGGGAAAGACAAGGCGCATCCCGACGAGAAGCAGTGCGAGGTCTGGACCGACACCTGGCCAAAGCGCGATGGCAAGTGGCAGATGGTTGCCGCGCAGGACAACCAGGTCGCCAGCCAGTAGGCTGGGGCACGGCGATCCCGGATGAGCGCATCGAGTCAGGCGATAAAAAGCAGACCGATAGCTCTCGTCCAGAGTAGTTTACGATAAATCCCCATTACACAAGTAAAAACCCTTCCTTCGAACCATCTCACAAAAGGGTAAGTTTTGAGACGAAACATGCAAGGCCTGAAATCAACTGAAAGAGGACGATGTCTTGGCTGGGTTCGCCGAGGAGCTTACGAGCCGTACACTTCGTTACGATGGCCGATTCCACGAAGTGAATGCTGTGCACTTCGCTAGTGCCGAGCTACAGCCCGAGTTCCCTCTTAATCTGCTCCCATGGAATGCTCGGTCCTTTTTCGTTTCTAGCCTTGCGCGCAAGAGCTAAATCCCGTTCGTCTTCCAGCCGCTCCAATTCTCTGCGAGATAGGCGCCGGGCAGCCTTCTTTGCTTTCATCCCACAATCTCCTCAAATTTCAGGGGATCGGGCGGTATGGGTTGGGAGGGAGGTTCAATCACCTTCAGCACCTGATAGGTGTGACTAATGCGGTGAATGACTGTAATGGTGCTGAGCGCGGCGATCACCCACAGTACCGGCCCCATGCGGTTAAACAGCGCTCCTATGATGATCAGCACGATGCGCTCTGGCCGCTCCATGAAGCCGACTTTGCAGCTGGGAATGAGCGACTCCGCGCGCGCGCGGGCGTAGCTCACCATCACCGAGCTGACCATGACGAAGGCGGCCATCACCACGTAGAAAAATCGATTGGCGCGCGCGTAATACACCAGCAGCCCAAAGAACAGCGCCACATCGCTATAGCGGTCAATGATGGAATCGAAGAAACCGCCGAACTGCGTGACCTGGTTGGTGGCGCGGGCCACCCGGCCATCCACCATGTCGAAAATGCCGGCCCCGATAATCACCAGCCCGGCGTAGAGGAACATGCGGCGCTGGTTCTCGGCGTGGGCATAGCCAAACAGAATGCCGGCCACCACGTTGATCAGCAAGCCAATGAAGGTAAGTACGTTAGGCGAAATTCGGGTGAGCGCAAGGCCGTGGACAATCTTGTCCAAAAGCCACTTGCAGGACCACCCGACTGCGCTCGTCCAGGTCATTGAGCGTCATCATCCTTCATCGTGAATGGTAGTCAGCTTCAGCACCTCTAGTTCGCGCTTGCCCGCAGGGGTGACGACCTCGCTGACATCGCCTACCTTCTTGCCCACGAGGGCGCGACCGATGGGGGAACTGGTGGAGATCAGTCCCTTGGTCACATCCGATTCTTCGCTGGTCACCAGCTTGTACTCGATTGTTTCCTCTTTGGTGGAGTCATAGACCACCACGGTCGAGCCAATGGCTGCCCGGTCGCGGGGAATGTTCGCCATATTGATCATCGAGAGGTCAGCCATCCGCTGCTTCAGTTGACCCAGGCGAGCGCGGACAAACTCCTGCCGCTGTTTGGCCATGTGATACTCGGCGTTCTCGCTGAGATCGCCCATGGCAACGGCCTTCTTCAGCTCTTTGGGCAGCTCGTGATTGAGCTCATGCTCGAGAACGGTAATCTCTTCCGACAGCTTCTTCTTGATGTGTTCAGGCATACTTCGGAGTTGATGGGTTCGGGCCGGCGGGGACGCCGCCCGAAAGCATGGCAACATTATACGACGAGGAGTATTCCTCTATCCCGAGTGGCGGTTTCCTGAGCGCATGGTAAGACCTGAAATGGGGATCGCGGGCGCTGCTTCCGGGCATCGCGGCGACCGCACAATTCGCCGAAAACCGGTGGTGTCTCAGTCTGAAATCGCGCCAGTGCCGGGCAGTCCCGGGATAAGGCAGGATGGAGGCAGGGCTCCCCGCCGGTTGTCCTCATCGATGGAAGTTAAGAAGACTTTACCTTACGCAATATCTCTTAACCGTTATAGTCCCACGATCAGTGTTTCCATAGATAACCGATCTCCCCCGGCTGAAACGAGGTGCTGGATCACGGAACTTCACACGGAACTAAATTACGGTGCGAGGCTTATCATGTGGTCGCTTCGATCGTTGCTGTGGGCGGCTGTCCTGTTGACTGCCATTCCCGTTCAAAAATTGACGGCTCAGGCGCAACAAGGACCCTCCGGGGCGCCGACATTTCGCGTGTCGTCAAACCTGGTCTTTCTCGATGTGACGGTGCTGGATAAGGCGGGGCATCCAGTCGTGAAGGGGCTCACCAAAGACGACTTCATCATTACCGAGGACAAGAAACCGCAGCGCATCTTCTCATTCGAAGCGCCAGAGACGCACGTGATGGGTGCGAATGCCGGGGATGATAACCCGGATGGCAGGGCTCCGGTGACCATCTTCGTGCTCGATCGCTTGAACTCGAGCTTTGATGACTTTGCGTTTTTCCGCTATTCGGTGCGCAAGTTTCTGGCAGCACAGCCGGCGCAATTGAACTCTCCTGCGGAATTGATGGTGGTCGGAAATGAATCGCTGGAGATGCTGCAAGGCTACACACGAAACAAGACGGACCTTCTGTACGCACTGGATCATTTGCCGGCCGCGTTGCCCTACAAGGAGATGCAGGGTTCCTTCTACTGGGAGCGGGTTGCGCAATCGATCGATGCCCTGCAGCAGATCGCGCTGCAGAATACGGGCGTGCCGGGTCGGAAAAACATCGTGTGGGTCGGCCGTGGCGGCCCCGCCGTCAACATGCAGTTCTTGACTGGATCGGTTGTGGGCCATCTACAGCACTCTGTGCATACCACGACCAACATGCTGGTCGATGCGCGGATCAGCCTGTTTGTGATTTACCCACCGCTGAAGGTTAACCCAACGCTGAAGGTTGATGACCGGAGCATGTTGTCCGGTGCGATGGATGCGGGCGCCAACATCGGTGACGACGATCCTTTTGCGGGCGACATCAACTTCGGCGTGTTCGTGAATGAGACCGGAGGCAAACTCTTTTACAATCGCAACGACGTTGACACCGAAATCAAGCAGTCCCGGCGACTGGGCTCGGACTACTACACGCTGACTTACCAGCCCCATGACGTCGCCCCGGACGGTAAGTTCCGGCGGATTCGCGTGACCCTGCGCAATTCGAATCTGCGGGCGCTGACGAAGGCCGGCTACTTTGCGCCGGACAGCAATGAGCCCGTCGATCCTCAACAGCAGACGATGATCAAACTTGCCGAGGCTGCCCGGTCAACCATCCCTTTAACGGCACTGGATATGAATCTATCCGACGTCGTGCGACACCCGGACACCCGTACGGCAGAGGTTACGGTGCAGCTGAAAGGGAAGAACCTTGACTGGCAGGCAACAGACGACGGAAGGAGCACTGCGAACCTGATTCTGGAAGAGGCGAGCCTGACCGGGGACAACAACATTCTGGCTTCTAAGACGGAAAAGGTAACTATCTTTTCAACCGTGCAGGATCCAACTCAACGGGCAGAGGAGGTGGCACGTCTGTCGCTCACGATTCGAATTCCACGCAAAACCAAAAGTGTGCGCGTGGTGGTGGAAACCGAAGAAGGAGGACGGATCGGCGCGGCCGATCTGGACCGCAAGACGATCGACGCCGCACCTGCGATGCCGACGCCTGAGCCACAACTCACTTCACGCGGGCCAGAATATGTACCTCCTACGACTCCGCAGACGCATTAGGCCGCAGCGTGACACTACCCGAAGACCCCGTCAATTGACCCTTTTCAGGCAACGGGGGTATAATCCGAACAGCGTACTGAGCCGCTCTTCCTCGTAATAACCCGGGGTCAGTCCCTGGGTATAGTACTCCGGCCCTCATGAATAACCTGAGTTTTAGCATCGGAGACAAGGTCGTTTACCCTAACCACGGGGTGGGCGTAATTGAGCAGATCAGCAGCCGCACGATCGGCTCTCAAGTCGAGAAATTCTACCTGCTAAAGATCAAGGCCAGCAGTTTGAAGGTCATGGTGCCCTTTCATAATGTGGGCAGTGTCGGGCTGAGGAGAGTAGTTCGCAACGGCGAGGTGCAGAAGATTTTAGACTTCCTCAACGATGGAAAGTGCGAGAACCACGCAGATTGGAAATACCGGTTCAAGGAAAACTCCGACAAGATGCGCACTGGTTCCCTGCTTGATGTCGCCGTGGTCCTCAAAGGTCTCCTCGTTCTGGCCCAATCCAAACCACTCAGTTTTCGGGAAAAGAAAATGCTTGAGCGGACCCGCTACCTGCTGGTGAGCGAACTGGCAATGTCCAAAAATTGGGACGAGCCCGCAGTCGAAGACCTGCTCAATAAATCGCTATCCAAATCCAAGCTCCGCTTTCCCGAAGCGTCGAGCATGGAAGCCTGAGTTTTGCTCGAAATCAGTCGGCGCCGACCGGAGTAGTAATCCCCGCCTTTTTAGTTTTCAACATTCGCTTGCGCAAGTGGCGATGCCAATCATAAAATGCAGCGGATTGGTGGCAAAGTCTGAACCCTGCTCCGGTCGCTGTCATCTGAAAGCCTATGCCAGGAACATTACACATCTTTCGCCTGAAATCCGACCCACCGCAATACCAAGTGGACTTCAACCTCGGCGCGAATTCGTGGGTGCGGGTTTTCGACGCTCATGGTCTCGATGAGTTTCTGCGCCACAGCTGGGCGCTACCCGAAAGTGAGGTTGAGGCCATGCTGGGGGAGCTCCGCGCCATCGGGCACACCACCGAGGCCTTCGTGGACATGCAGGAATCCCACTTGGCCGAAATGGGTTTCGCCGAATCGCCTAGCGACAAGTAGCTCTCGCCTACGCCGCAGATCTTACCCCACCAGCACCGCGCCGCCGTTCACGTTGAAGACCTCGCCGGTTATGAACCCTGCGTGCCGGGTGCAGAGGAACAGGATGGGCGCGGCAACCTCTTCCGGCGTCGCAACCCGTCCCAGCGGAATCGCGGCGAAGATTCTCTCGCGCCGATCAGGATCAGCGAGCGCGCCGGCTGTCATGTCCGTGTCAACCCATCCGGGTGCAACGCAGTTCACGTAAATGCCGTGCGACGCAAGCTCGGTCGAAAGTCCCTTGGTCATGCTGATAATCGCGCCCTTGGTGGCCGCGTAATCGACATGGCCGGCCTCACCGCGCTGTCCAGCGGTGGAGCTGACGAGCACGATGTGCCCGCCGCACGCCTGCCGCTTCATCTGGGCGACAGAATGCTTCACCACGGCGAAGGTACTGTCAAGGTTGACGGCGAGAGTGGTGCGCCACTGCTCGTCCGTCATCTGGTCGATGTCAACATCTGCCGACTCCCAGATACCGTGATTGACGACCAGCGCATCGAGCGATCCGAAGCGCTCCACCGCAGCGCGCACCAGCGATTCGGCTCCCGCTGTGCCAGTGAGATCGGCGCGCACCGCATGGCAGAGATCGGCGCCGCATTCCTCGACGAGCCGCTGTGCTTCAGACTGCGCCCGCACGTAATTGAAGACGGCACGGGCTCCGGCGCGGACGAATAGGCGGACGGTCGCCGCGCCAATGCCGCGCGAGCCTCCCGTGACGAGGGCAACCTTCCCGTCGAGCGACAGCGTGGGATGGGATGACATGACTTCCAAAAAGCTAACACACGGCAGTCGTGGTCGTAACCGCCGCGCCTGTGCCTCAACTCACATGGATCACTAGCGATGTCGTGCGGCAGACCGCTTTCTCGGCCCGCGCCAAGAACAGCGGGCACCTCGGCTGTTCATTTCTTGTTCAAGGCGTTGATTTGCTGCACCAGCGTGTCGATTTCTTCCGATGTTAGTTTGCTGGCATACTTGGGCATGCGGCCTTTGCCGTTTGTGATGATGTTGCGCAGGTCGTCGGTGGACGCGGCAGCAGTTTTCTCGGAGACAAGCGGCGGGCCGCCAAAGTGCCGTCCCTCGCCGGTTTTACCGTGGCACTTGGCGCAGTTTTTCTCGAAGACGGGATTCGCTGTCAGACCCGTGTCAGGCGGAGGGGATTGGGCGTAGACCGCAACGACCGCGAAGAATAAGGAATACACAGCGATGGCGAACCGGAATGTTTTCAAGTCGAACCTCGTCGGGATGGATTCGCGCAGACATCTTAGATGCGCGACTGACGTAAATGGAGGAGATGATGGATATTGAAGCGATTCGGCAGTACTGCCTCCGATTCCCGCACACCACCGAGATCGTACAGTGGGGAGCCGATCTGTGCTTCAAGGTGGATGGCAAACTGTTCGTAGTGGCGGCCATGGAGATGGTGCCGCAACGGGTTTCTTTCAAGTGCACGCCGGAGAACTTTGCCGAGCTGTGCGAGCGCCCAGGGATCATTCCTGCACCCTACATGGCACGCGCGCAGTGGGTCAACCTCGAGCGGCTGAACGCCCTGCCCGACTCCGAGCTGCGCGAGATGATTTCAGAATCCTACCGGCTGGTTTGGGAGCGCTTGCCGATGAAGCGGCGGGTTGAATTGGAGAGCGGCGCCGCAGCAGGCGCACGACGACCGGCAGTCCGCAAGCCAAAGGCTGCGTCTCGGAAGACATCGGTCAAAACCAAATCATCGGTCAAAACCAAGAGTGCGAAGGTGGGCCGGCGCGGATGAAGTGGAGAGCTGGCCTGCGCCGTGCCGTCATGTTCAGCGCGATGCTTTCGTCCATGCTGACGACGCAGACGACCTCCGTCCGAGCCCAGTCAGCTTCCCAGTCAAGTACGTCAAGGACGCCATACGCTTCGATCTCGCCGCAAACCGCCGCACTGGAGCGCGACTTCTTTGCCGCCATTCGCGAAGGGGACACTAAGAAGATCTTGTCCTACGTGCCCGAGGAGGGTATCCACGTTGGTCCGCAAGCAAAGCTGGTGAGCCGTGCCGAAGTCGAAGAGCAGTTGTCGCATCGCCGCGACCTCTACTGCAAGCTGTTCGACTCTTCCTGTATCGACGCTCCCATCAAGCTGGACGCCAGCGCGCGCGTCTGCTCGGACCGGGAGCTGCTCACGCACTCGGAAAAAGTCCGCACCGCCGCCAGTGAGACGGTGCGCAACAGCGTGCGGCAGGCGATCCTGGTAGCCGAGGTCAAGAACAAGCGGTGCGGCGGCACGAACATGGTCGATTTCATCTTCAATTACGTGCAGGGCGAGTGGAAGCTGTTCTCGGCGCCCTAGACTATAGGAGCTGCTGAAAAAGGTCAGGTGAGGCACCTCGCAGGCTCTAGCGGAAGTTGCGATCCGGCCCAAATCGGGAAATACGCCAGAATTAGACGACCCCCGTATCTGGCGTTTAGAGGCGTTTGTAGCGACCGAAGCCGCTCCGGAGGGTACTTTGGGTCGTCCGCGACCGTAAAGCGCTGCCTACGGGATCGCCAGCGCTCCTAAGCGGCATTATAGGAGGCCATCATGATACCCAAATGGTGGTCTTGATAGTTGTCACGTAAGTTTTACACTAATTAAACAAATGTAGCACTAAAGTCTAACATTTACGCTTCGGCCCTTCAGGGCGACGGGATTACCCAACCGGCAGGCCGATATAGCTCTCGTTAGCCTTGGTCAGAACATCGTGATACTTTAGAAACCCCATCTTCGCCAAAGGAACCACGCAGCCATGATGTTGGAAACCGAAGTCTTCCAATTCGAACCGGATATCACCGGGGTCTCCTGCGCGGGCCGCTTCACGCTGGGGACGCGCCTCAGCGAAACCGAAGCGTTGTTCAATTCGCTGATTCAGCAAGGCGCGCGCAAACTTGTGCTTGACCTCACCCACGTCGAGTTCGTGGACAGCGCGGGTCTCGGGATCATCATGCATATCTTTGGAGAGATTGGACAGCAAGGGGGACACTTCCGCGTTGCCGGCCCCAGCGATCAAGTGAAGCGCCTGTTTGAGATCACCCACACCAAGGCGATTCTGGCGATCGATCCCGATCTGGTCACCAGCGTGAAAAAGCTCCAGGACGGGGACGGGACGGCGACGAGCGTAACGGCGTGAAGTCCGTGCGCGGGCTTGCTCAGAGCAATTGCAGAGTGGGTTTACCTTGGGTAGTGCAAGCGAATACACCAATCCTGGAAAAACTCTAGTCAATCGTCAACCCGCCAGTCAGATCGCTAATCTTTGCAATGCGGTGCTCCAGGCACCACTTCTCCACGGAATCGACCAGCGTTTCACAGGCGCATGGGTCCCAGAAATTCACCGTGCCGACCTCGATGGCGGTTGCACCGGCCAGCATGAACTCAATCACATCTTCCGCGGTACTGATACCGCCGATACCGATTACCGGTACCTTCACCGTTTTCGCAGCTTCCCACACCATGCGCAGGGCAATCGGCTTGATCGCGGGGCCTGACAGTCCGGCGGTGACGTTGGAGATGCGCGGCTTGCGGGTCTCGGCATCGATGGCCATGGCCATAAAAGTATTGACCAGCGAGATGGCGTCTGCCCCCGCTTCCTCGGCAGCCCGCGCCACCTCTGGAATGCTGGTCACGTTGGGCGAAAGTTTCACGATGAGCGGGCGGGTGGCAATCTTTTTCACCGCGCTCACCACTGCAAACAACATTCTGGGGTCGCTGCCAAAGCTGATTCCGCCGCACTTGGTATTGGGACAAGAGACATTCAGCTCATAAGCGGCGATACCTTCACCATCGTTGAGAATGCGCACCACATCTTCGTACTCCTCCTGCGAATGCCCAAAAACGTTGCAGAAGAAAACGATGTTTTTGATGTTGTTAAGGAGTGGCAGCTTCTCTTCCAGAAAGGCCCGCACTCCAACGTTCTGCAGTCCGATGGCGTTGAGCATGCCGGCGGCAGTTTCAAACAGCCGCGGCGGAGGGTGGCCCGCCATCGGTTCGCGGGAAAGTCCCTTCACCACGAACCCGCCTAGTCTATGAAGAGTAACCACATCCTCGAATTCCACGCCATAGCCAAAGCTTCCACTGGCAGCCATGACGGGGTTTTTCAGTTCGATGCCGGCGACGTTGACGCTCATATCCAGAGCGGGCTTCAGAACGGGACTCACCAATTGCCCTCCATCACTGCGCCTCTCTTTCGCGGCCTACGGCAATGGGCTGCCTCACACTGGCAGTGCGCTCCAGTTTGTCCCAGGCAAAGCTGCCCCCTTCCATGGCGCGCTTGAGCGTCTTTATCAACACTAGCGAGAACAATTGGCGGTAGGCGAAGCGTTGCAGCCAGACGTGGCCCAGCAAGAGGAAGTCGCGTTTTCGGCCCGGCTGTTGCCGCTCGAGCGTGAAGGCAATGGCCGAAGCGATGAAATCGATCACCATGAACAGCGCGAAGTACACTACCAGGCGATGAAAGCTGGCCGGATTCGCCGATTCAGGATGAAAATATTTGTTGACGAAGTACGTCGCCGCTCCCACGACAAACATGATGTCAATGAACGGCGAGACCAACGGCAGCAGGATCTGGAAGATGACCATGTTGGGTATCGCTGCCCAGCCCAGCGCTCCCTTCTGCTTTACCGCGGCCCGGTGCTTCCATACCGCTTGCATGATGCCGAAGGACCAGCGGAAGCGTTGCCGCATTAGCCCGCTCGCCTTGGTTGGCGCCTCAGTGTAGGCCAGCGCGCGGTCCTCGTAATTGACCCAATAACCTGCCTGCAGAAGCGCCATGGTGAGATCGGCATCTTCGGCGACGGTGTCGTGATGATAACCACCGGCGGCGCGAACCGGAGCGGTGCGCCATGCGCCAATGGCGCCAGGGACCACGCTCACGGCATTGAGCGTGTTCAGCGCGCGCCGTTCGAAGTTCTGGCTGGTGATGTACTCCA
>PLQW01000258.1:402-5177 GCA_003160215.1 Acidobacteriaceae bacterium | reverse complement strand
CTGGCGCATGCGCCGCAAGCCGTCTCACGCTCCGGCCCACACCTTCTCACTGGATGAATTGATGCCGGATGAGGCTGAGCTGGGACGATTGCTGCAGGATGCGGGCGAGAGCCCCGAAGGCAATGTCCTCCAAGCCGAGCAGCACCAGCTATTGCATCAGACAATTCTTCGCATCCCGGCACGCTTGCGCATCGTTCTCGTGCTCCACGACATGGAAGAGTTGACGACTGAACAGGTTGCGCAGATTCTCGACCTCACGCAGGGAACTGTCCGGATTCGCCTTCATCGTGCGCGTCTTAGCGTGCGGAAGGAGATGAACCAGGTTCTCAACAGCTCATCGAAACACAAGAAGAACAGCCAAGTGTTGGCAAAGAAGCGCAAGAGCCTCAAGCCCAAGGGCCGGCAACGCCTCGATGAATGCAGAGAACTATTTGGCAATCTCTCCGAATACCTGGATGGCAGAGTGGAGCCCCTCACCTGCGAACAGATGCGCAGTCACATCGAGGCGTGCCCGTCCTGCGTGGCATTCCTGCGCGACCTAAGGTCTGCCATCGACCGCTGCCGCTCTCTCGACATCCCCTGTGACTCGACCGTCGCGGCCCGGTTGCGCGCCATTCTTACACGAGAATATTTGCGCATGATCGTGATTCCCCGAAGCAGCAAGCCTCTCGCACATCGTAACCTTGCCGATTAAGTCCGGACACGACAATCGATCGCATGTTCCGGAGCTTTGCTGCCGAACAGACTTGCCTGATGCTATCCCGTAATTGTGAAAACCGGCATCAGAAGGCCGAGTCGCTCATTCAGGCCTGATAGCGGCAGAACTGCGAGTTCCGGCCGTATAGTCGCCCACACATCGCCACTCATCCCCACACATCCGTTACTACCCAGTAATGTCAGGGTAGATGGTAATTCTCCCGGAACTCAGAAATCTGCTTCCGTGGCGCTCGATTCGCGCATCGGCGATTTCGCGACAACTGAGACTGGCCCATCAATAAGCGGATGATCTTCCAGATGGCCGACGAACCGGGAGTTGAGGGATCGGGCTACGCTGTCACCAGCTTGGTAACGAAGGTTCATCCGAAAAAGTATGGAGGCATCGATCGCGTCCAGAACATGTGTCTCGTTCCATACAACGTCGTGGCCTCCATCACGTACGCGCAGCCTGCATGGGTCGCACCTTGTGGAACACACGGATGCGGCATACATGCACGATGGAATTCCACTACCAAAGCAACTTTAGGCCAAATTGAAACTCTCTTGAGAGACCCACGGTTGTGATGCGTCCAAAGTTCGTGTCCGTCATCGTGCTGTCGGGATTCAAGAATTGCGCATGATTGAATGCATTAAACGCGTCGGCACGGAACTGTAGATTCATCGACTCGCGCAAAGCAATAAGTTTGCCTGCGCCAATGTCCCAGTTATTGACTCCCGGACCCGTAATGATATTCGGGCCCGAGTTTCCAAAGGAATTCGCCGCGGGCTTTGCGAAGCACGAGGTATCGAACCAGTAGTGGCCGTTGCTGCGAACATCTTTGTTCTTCAAGGTGGAGCGGCCGTCGCAGACCTGGTCGGCGCGGAATTGCGTCATCGGGTCCATTGTCGTGCTGCTCGCGGCTAAGACAGTGAAAGGGTTTCCTGCGTTGAAAGTCGCGATGGTATCCAGGGTCCAGCCGCCTACGATCTGATCCATGAGAAGAGAGGTGCCGCTCATATATTTCTGCCCCTGGCCAAGCGGCAAGTTCCAGACGCCGCTTGCGACCAGGCGCTGCGGAACATTGTACCCAGCCATTCCTTTATCACAGCTAAGGCATGTGCCTCTCTCATTGATTCCAACAGGCGCGCCGCCCTGTTCGGTGTTACTCAGGACCTTTGACCAGGTGTAATTGGCCACGAAGCTCAGGCCATTGGAAAACTGCCGTTGCACTTTGGCCACGAAGGCGTTGTAGCTGGATGAACCCTCGTCGGCCGCTGCGTAGATGTAATTGAATTGTGGATAGGGTCGAACAGACTGATTACAAACAAACGAGCCTGCCACAGAGCAATCGTCGGCATTCCACCGGATCGGCAGCTTGCGCGACTGCGACCCAATGTAATCGATTTCGGCAATCGTGCTCCTGGTGAGATTATGCTGAATCGCAAGACTCCATTGCTCGATGTAAGTGGTTCGCAATTTGGGATCGAGCGTGAAGATCGTACCGCTGATGTTTTGCGCAAATGCCTTCGTGATGGTGGTCTGAGTCATCGGCGGGAACACGTTTTGTCCGAGCACGTAGGTTGGCGTTACTGATGACGAATTGGTGATGGATTGAACGATGGCGACGCCAGGGGCAGTAATTGCGAACAGCTCATAAATGGCGTTCTCCGACGGATAATAAATGCCTCCGCCGGCCCTGATGATCGTTCCCCGCAAGAAACGCGGCTGCCAGGATATCCCTGCGCGAGGAGCGAAGTTGTTGAGGTCGATCTTATAGATCTCCGGGCTGATGTCGCCCAATGCGGCGAACTTCACTTGACCGGTCTCGAAGTCGAATGCATGAGGATACAGGCGGTTCGCTCCAACCGCGTTGGGTGGCGTACTCATATTCCATCCCAGGCCAAGGTTGATGGTCAGGTTTGACAGAGCTCGCCATGTGTCCTGCGCATAGGGATTAACCGCCGTCCAGCGAAAATGTGTGCGCGGCATGGAGGTTACGGTTCCGTTCTGGGGCATGCCCAGCAGGAAATCGGCGAAGGAGCTGCCCGTGCCCGACACCGGCGCCAAGGTTCCGGAGCTATTGGGCGCCAGTTGAGCGGTATAGATTGGATTGAAGTACACACCGCCCCGGGAGAAGAAGTTCGAGCTCTCCTGAACGGTCCGAACGTAGTTGAAGTCGACGCCAAAGCTCATCTCGTGCTTTGACTTCAGCAGATTGATGGCTTCGTGCATCTGGTACTGATTGTCGATGTTCCCGATCAGCCCTTGGGCGCGGCCGAACGAAGGGGTCGCGGCGGTAGCGCCGGACGTATTAAAGCCGCTGAGATAGATTCCGGGGACTCCATTCGGATCCGCTGTACCGGTAAAGCCCATCGCGCCCTGCACGCCGTCTTGCGTGGCCCCGGCGTTGAATACCGAGGTATGAAGAAACCCCAGGCGAAACTCGTTCACAAGATGGGGAGTCAGCGTTGTGGTCAGTTGAGTCATGAAAAAGTTGGTGCTCAACGGAAAGCCGTAACCTGCAAGAGGAAACAGGGCTGCGTTTACGGTTGGCGAGTTCTCGTTTACATACTGACCGAAGAGGGTATTCTTCGCGTTGAGGTTCACATCGACGCGCCCCCCGTATTGATCGTAGTTGTCGGTGGTTACCGGGTTGCCCACGAGGTTTTGCGATGTGTAACTCGGAGCGGACACATAATAGGCGAGCAGTTTTTTCGCCATGTCATTGATGCGGCCTGGCGGAATGATGTTGCCGGTGAAGGCCTCTCTCTTTCCGGTGGCCGGATCGTAGGTGGCCGGATCATAAATAGTGGTGCTCAGCTCCGAGAAATCTCCGCCGAACATCTTTGCCGATGGAATGGTCGCTTTTACCGTGTTGGAAAGGACTTGGCGGCGGCCCTCGTAGTGGGCAAAGAAGAACAGGCGGTTCCGCAGAATCGGGCCCCCAACCGCGCCGCCAAACTGATTGCGGTGAAAGGGGCTGAGCGCGGAGCCCGGCAGATCGAAGAACTGGTGTGCGTCGAGGTCCGTATTTCTGACGAATTCGAAAGTCTCCCCGTGCAGATGGTTGCTCCCGCTCTTTGTAACAACGCTGACCACGCCGCCGTCATTCGGTCCCTCGGAAGGGAGAAAGAATCCCTCGTGTATTTTGAACTGGTCAATCGCCGCCACCGACAGATTCAAGGACGCCTGCCCCAGGCGGCTGCCGGCAGTGGACATGCCATCGATCAAGTATCCGGTCAGGTCCTGCTCGATTCCGTCAATGATGATGGTGCGGTCGGGATGACCGACCTGAAGGGTCGTGAAGTCGGAGACTGTTGTGCCGGAAGTTTGTGTAGCGCCGGATAGGAGGACAAGCTGCAGGAAATCGCGGCCATTGAGCGGCAGTTCTCGAACATTCACCGGCTCAATGAGCGTTCCAAGCTCGTTTGAGGTGGGCTCCCAAAGGGAGCCGGAACCGGACGCATCTACGGTCACAGTAGCCGATGCCGAACCGAGTCCAAGGACAACATTCTGCGTTGCGCGTTCGGAGGCTGTAACTTTGAAGTTGGTTAACGAATACGACTTGAATCCCTGATTGGAGACCTCCAGCGAATACAGCCCCGGCTGGACCGACGAGAAGGCGTAGACTCCATCTCCGTTCGTGCGCGTCGCGAGTTTTCCGCCAGTGTCTATATTCAACAGGGCAACGTCACAATCCTGAATCACGGCGCCTGTGCTGTCCTGAACCACGCCCTCGACAACCGAGGCGCTTGATTGACTGAATCCCCGCTGCGTGACTTGGCCAAATGCAAATACGATCAGCACAAATGCAACTCCAAACTTCCGCATCTTTTGTCCTTCCCTCTTCTCGCGGCCTCTAAACGGCACAAGCCGCGACGGCTCTTTGGCGCATAATCATGGCCTCCGCTTCTGCAGCAGATGGCAGCAAGTGCCTAATGCAGAAACACAATCCGGATTTCATGTCGGGGAATTGACGATACGAAGGTACGCCGAAAGCGTTGCGCACACATCGGGGCAATGATGGACGCTGATCTCCACCCTAAGTAGCAGAGAGAAAGTGATTTAAATCACTTTC
>PLQW01000258.1:0-377 GCA_003160215.1 Acidobacteriaceae bacterium | reverse complement strand
CGCATGGCGGGAAATGTGTACGTCATATCCATGCTGACCGTGTCCGCAGGCGGCGCCTACCTCGCCTTCAGGGGATCGGAAGCAGACAATGTCTTAGGTGGCATGAACGCCTTCTATCTTGTCGCCACAGCATGGGCAACGGCCAGGCGCGGACGAACTGAAACGTGGGCGCTCGAGTGGAGCGAACCTCCGATTGCACTTGTCCTGTCAGCGATCTGGATCACCTGGGCCGTGGAGTACGTCGACGGCGTGCCGATCCACACCTTCTGCAAACAGGAGCATCTCTCTGTTTCAAAGCGCCTCGAGCTCTCCATTCATGTCTGCGAGACCGTCCAGTTCGCCCATCAAAACCTCATCGTCCATCGCGACCTCAAGCC
>PLQW01000241.1 GCA_003160215.1 Acidobacteriaceae bacterium | reverse complement strand
TAGGCTGCGTGCGGTTGATTGGGGCCGGCGAGTTCTTCGAGACCAAACACAATGTGTTGCAGGGTCTTGAGGTCCGAAATCTCGCCGAGAGGAGGGGCTTGGAGCTTAGTAAGCAACGCCTCGACAGTCTTCGGATCCAGCCGTTTGGTGACCGCTTCCAGACGATCAATCCCACGTGCGACCGACTCCAGCATCTGGAGGACTTTCCGCTTGATGATGGCGTCGCGGATCAGCTTTGGCTGGTTGACGCGGCCGTACTCGCGGAGGACGCTGCGATAGAAGGTCGTGCCAACAGCCTTTTCCATGCACAGAATGCGCTCATCGAGGTCGTCGGCTTGGGCAGCGGCAGATGAGCCGTTAGCCTTCCCGGTCTGGCTTTGCCCGTTACTGCTGTTGCCATTTGTGGAAGAAGTTGGGCGAGTGGGTGCTTGTCCATTGTTGCCGTTGCTTGCTCCGTTTGGACGCCCCTCTTGGGATCCTGCGCCTGACTTTCCGTTGCCATTCCTGCTCGTGGGCCGCATTCCTTTACGCCAATTCTCCGGAAGAGCCCAAGCGGACAACATGGGTGCTCTCACCGGCTGGCGGTTCTGGTCCAGATCGACCCACATTGCGGGAAAATCGTAGAAGTATCGGCCCAGACCGAAGCACGAACACGCCCTCTTGAAGGCTTGCGCGTCAGCTGAAGTCATGCCATTGTCATCATCGGCCCACTCTTCACCGGTTCCGGAGTGCGACCACAGGCCGATGATGGTGACAGTACAGGTGACCATCACCTTGCCCGAGACGATGCTCTCGCCCTTCTTCACCCGGGTGATGTTATTCATGGTTTCGATCTTGTACTCCCGCGTCCAGCCCTGGGGAGAGAAGAGCGCATTCAGCCGGTCGGTGTAAGCGCGGGGATCGGCGTAGGGTACGATTTGACCGCGCTTCTTGTCGTTTGTGGTGTTAGTAACCCGCCACCGGACCTGATCCGGTGGAAACGGAACCTCCAGATCCGCAAGAAGCTTTTTGACGTCCAGTGCCAAAGCCGATGCCGAAGATTCTTCATTTGCCATGGGACAAAGTTCCTCCTTCCAATGGATTGAGTGCTCTTGAACGCTGTTGAGTGGAAGAGTGTGAGCTGGCTATTGATTGGGTTTTTTGGGGCTGCCAGTGCTGGTGCCGTTCGAGACGCTCTAGACTTAGGGGCGCGGTTTCACGCTGACGTTTGGGGGCCAGTCCTTATGGCCGATCGCATGCGAGATGCGCTTCCCGACCTGCCGCGACCAGTGGTGCACTGGTCTTCATTGGCACCGCTGCGGGCCAGCGTTCGCCCGAGAGGGCGCCTACTACGCGAAGAACGGAAACTGTTTTTGGTTCTTCGGTTTGGTATCAGATTCGTGGGCGTGCGGCTTCGATTGCGTTTATTACTTCATCGACAAGTTCGTTGGCAGCAATCTTGTTGTTAGTTTCTTTGTAGGCATCGGCCCAGATGCAGCCCTGCAAATCACTGGTGGTTAGCTCATCGTATAACGGAGTGTATTTCTTCACCAATTCGGCAATGATGCTTTCGTGATCCATATTCCCTCCACCAAGACCGCAACTTAGGCACGGCATGGTATCCGGTGCCTTAGCCGGCGCTCGGAATACAGGAAGAGTTTCTCGATGTTTTCTATGGCGCGAACTCGGTCGGGCAGCTCTCTCTTCCGGTTGCGAAGGCCGAACCGCCGACTACGCCGCCGTATTCAAAAGGGTTCTTCATAGCACCAGCCCCATTACGCAAGATGCGTAACACAACTTGCGTAATTCTACTGCAATTTGCTGTTCGCTCTGTATCTTATTGATTATAGGTAGCTTACTAGGAGCAGCCGCTTGTATTCCCGCAGGTGCAGCGGTAACACGTACCGCTCCGTAGCATTAGCGAGCCGCAGACGTTGCAGGCAGGCGCATCTCCGAATTGCACAAATTCACCGAGCGCTTCAACCTCTCCTTTCCCATTCGGGGGCGGCATGGCATGAATGGACACTGGAAGGGACTCGAACAGTTCTCTCTGCTCATTTTTCAGAAACTTGAGCTCCATCCAACGGAAGAGATAATCCATCAGTGACGTGGCATAGCCGATCTTTGGATTCCTTGACCAGCCACTGGGCTCAAAGCGCGTGTGACTGAATTTGGCGCAGAGCACGTCGAGCGGCACCCCATGCTGCAACGCAAGTGAAACGACGGTCGCAATCGAATCCATGAGCCCGGAGATCGTCGAACCTTCCTTCGCCATCCTGACGAAGATCTCCCCCGGTAACCCATCGTCGTACACTCCAACGGTGAGATATCCCTCCTGGCCCGCGATGGAAAAGTGATGGGTGATTGCTCGCCGTTCATCTGGTAGGCGCCGGCGCAACGGGCGCATGAATTCCGGGCTTGTGTCCCCAATCCCGGCGGGCACGGGCACGGATCCGGCTTGCGTACCCTCCGGTCGTGCCACTTCGTTGTCATTGATCGCAATGACTTGCTTTACTGCTGACATACACAAGCTCCCTTATTGCTGGCCTTTCCGCGGCTGCCTTGTCGTCCGCGTGTGAATTCTCTTGTAGACCGCATACCAATCGGAGGCGATTTCTCGTTGTGCCTCAGCTAACGGCAGGGCACCAGAACAGACTTGATGGTGCAGGTAGTCTTCGACTTCATCCTTCTCACTCGCTCCTGGGAATATGTTCCGAGGTTGAGGCCACAGATTGGTCTCGCAGTTGGGACAGCCGCCCAATTCCAGAGGTATAAGGTGATCAAGTTCGTAATCGTGAATGCTGCCCCTAACCCCGTAAACGCGCATGAGCAGGTGTTTCATCGCATTGGTGTACTCGAAGGGCGGTCTGACGGTCGCCGTGTAGCCTCGCCGACAGATGGTATTTCTAATACTGCTTTGAGTAACGCGCGGATCCGTTGCTCCTGGCGTCAGGTCGTGGCGCGGCAACACTCCAGGCGGCAGGGTCGCTTTTGCCGATCCGTCTTGCGGATGATCTTTGGTTATGCCAGCAAGACGGTTCAGGAGTTCTCCGTGCTCGGCCGAGTGCATATGCCAAAGGTTCTCACCCAGGAAGAACCCATAATGCCGCAATAGGTAGGAGCTAAGAACGAGTAGTAGCAGCAGGCGCAGCAAGAATCTCATCGTCGCTCGCGCAGTGGGATGATCTCTGATGCGGGTTCCCCTCTGCGCGCCTCCTCTCTCCGACATCGGGCATCGCACCAGCGATTAAATGCAAAGATTACAAGCGGGGTGCCGGACAGAGCACCAATGAATGCCGCGCCCGAAGTCAGGTGCAGACCGTTTCCAATGCATACGAACAGAAAAACAAACAAGCAGATGACCAGAGCGTAGTTCTTCAGTCTTTCGTGCATCTCCGCTCCACTCCTTTCACGCCACCTCGGCCGCGAGCGCGTTTTCCTTACTGTCTTGACTTGCTGGTAGGCCGTTTTCGGCCCGTATTTTTTCTCCCTTCGATACTCTGGAAAAATGACAATGCGAACAGCCAACGCAGTTCACCGCCCTTGTGATGGCACGGATCGCCTCTTGAAACCGTTTTGGGATTGTGATTTCTTCACCGGCCAGTGAGTAAAACGCCGGCAATACGCCGCCGGCTTGGCTCTTGTTCTTTCCGCAGAGGTCCAATTCGAGCCGCCCGTGAATGCCGCGAAACAGAACCTTCATCTTTAGTAGAGGTCGCTTGCCGTCGCTTACCTCTCCCGGCCAATGCCGGGTAATCAGCAGTTCGTAGGTCCGTTCCTTGCGCAACATCTCGATTCTCACCAGCGCCGGCGCCACGACGACCGCATGAAGACCGTTCACTCCGATTGCCTCTACTGGATGCAGACACTCCATTGCCTGGCCATCTTCTCGTGCAAAGGTAACGTATCGCCCCAGGTCTCCGACCGCCCCACCGGACTCCAGCCCACGCACCACATAGCGTCTCGCCAGGTGCTGGTGTTCCAGGCTCACGGGCGAATGGGCAAAGATTCCTCGCTCTTTCAACACTCGCAACGCTTGCCGCGATAGCCTCAGTCCCAGTCCATCTGAGAATCGCTTCTGCTTCATGACAACAACACTCTCCTTGTCTTAGGCGGATTGCCGCACACGAATCGGGCAGCCGAGGGCAGCCCGAATCATCTGTTTGGTGCAGCCTGCCCAGCATTTGTAAAAGCGTGGGTCCTCAATCAGGATGGCCAAGTTGTCACCAACGCGGTCGTGGCCAGAATCCGCACAGGATGGACAGCGCGTGATGTAGTTCCTTCCAACCTTGCGCACAGCGCCAACGTGCGCCAGAATGCGAAAGTCCGACTCGCCGCTTCCATGCCTACGTTGAGGTAGAGTGT
This sequence comes from Acidobacteriaceae bacterium, assembly GCA_003160215.1. Classification (GTDB taxonomy): domain Bacteria; phylum Acidobacteriota; class Terriglobia; order Terriglobales; family Acidobacteriaceae; genus Bog-257. Next base: position 150 of record PLQW01000241.1, on the reverse strand, counting down.
TCCTGCTCCGTGCCGGGGAGCTGCCCGCCGCGGGACGCTCCTTTCCGGCGATGAACCTTCGCAGTTCTTCTTCGGTCACTTTCCGCAGACCGTTGAGGTAAGCGATCTGGGCGGCCAGTGTGTAATCAGCGCCGTAAAACCAAAATCGGC